>NZ_VPAW01000011.1:0-107544 GCF_013419055.1 Acinetobacter sp. YH12108
ATTTAGGAAAAACAGGTTGGACAGTTCAACGTTTACTCAGAATAATTCAAGTGAATTTGTTTGAAAGAAGAACTTTAAAAGCTTTATTTTCACCCGATAAAATACCCATAAAACAAGAGGAAGCTCATTTGAGCTTCCTCTTGTGAAAAATTGTGGGACAGCAATGGCGTTAAGCCTCTTTTTTTATTGGACTGCTTTTGTGGAGCAGAAATATTCAACACATAATATTAATAATTTAATTATTTTGGCTCTGCCACAGTAAGTGTTTTCGTATTGATACCGTAAAATAGTTTAATAATATAGAAATCCCTCTCTATTATATGCGGAATGATGCAGAGACTATTTCGGATGGATAATATCAGTTTTAAAGGTTTTCAGGATGCGGGACAGGCAGTTTTAAAATATCTGCATCAGCATTTTGGCTTTAATTTATGGATGATCACCCGGGTAGAAGACAATGACTGGATTGTGCTGCAAAGCGAAGATCATGGCTATGCTGTCCAGCCAGGTCAGGTATTTGAATGGGCCAATTCTTTCTGCTGCCATATGGTCGCAGGCAAGGGACCAAGAATCGCACCCCGCTCTGAAGAAATTCCTTTATATGCGACTGCGCCAATTAACCAGCATTTCTGCATCAAATCCTATATTGGTCAACCACTTTTTAAAGAAGATGGCAGTCTATTTGGGACATTATGTGCGGTTGATCCTGAAGCCAAGTCAGATGCCATCATTCAGGATCTGGCGATGGTCGAGTTATTTAGCAAGCTTTTGAGCTCCATCTTACAAGCTGAGTTGCGTCAGAACGAGCAAATCCGTCAGCAAGAACTGCTACAGCAACAAGCCAGTAAAGATGAACTGACTGGGTTATATAACCGTCGTGCCTGGGAGAAACTGCTACAGGCAGAAGAAGAACGTTGTAAACAGTACGGTCATCCGGCTGCGATCTTATTTATAGACTTGAATGACCTGAAAAAAGCGAATGATAGTCTGGGGCACAAGGAAGGTGATAAATTAATTCAGCATACAGCACAAGTCCTTCAAGAAAATGTACGTAGCAATGATATTGTGGCGCGTATCGGTGGTGATGAATTCGTAATTCTGAGCATAGAAAATGATAAAGCGGGAGCTGAGCGTTTGCTCGATCGTTTAATTGAAGCCTTTGCAGAAGCAAAAATTGAAGCCGCATTTGGTATGGCGATGCGTCATCCAACGACTGGCCTGGTTGAAGCACAGTGGCAAGCAGACAAAAATATGTTTGAGTACAAGCGCTGGAAAAAGTCTATTTAAATATTTTTGATTTTTAATATTTTTAAGGAGGTGTCTGAGAATGTTCAGCCATGAGCTGCCAAGTTTTTTCTACAATAAATAGAAGTAATTAATTTCCTTTTATTCTTATTTTTAGGTTTTATTCAAATTTTAATTGTCTAGAAGCAACCTAAGTTCTTCTTTAAACCCGGCTATTCAAAAGATAACTTTTCGACTTTTTAACCTAACGGTTACAAATTTTATAAGTATTGTTGTAAAGAAAATATGTGTTATTTGGGTTGGTTTCTAAGAGTTAGTTATGAGAACTAATAAGACCTTGCTCTAGAAGTAACATCTTATTTTTTAATGAGCATTGTTGTATGAAATATAAATTAAAATTACAGAGTTAATCCTTAGTTTATTAAAAGATAAAGCACGATCAGAGTGTAAGAAATACTGTCCAGAAAAAATATCATCGACAGGTAGTGGGTTTGTATTGTGCAGTTTTAATACGCCCATCTTTCATTCTCATTGAATAAAAATGCAAAGAAATTCTAGGGAATAAAATTTTATGAAAAAGCAGATGTCATTCTTTGGGCTGGTTTTGGTTTCAGGCTTGCTTACAGCATGTGGTGGCAGTGGAGGTAGTTCAGATAACCCTACAGTGACTACACCACCAAATGTTCCAGAGGAGAGTATTTCTCCTGAACTTTCAGAAGAATTTATTCCTTTTGAGGATCGCGATATCATCGATAAAATCCGCGACAAAATTAACAATAGCACCAGTAATGATACAGACTATAACGTTGCGTTAGGCCATATGATTGGTGAGGTGTTTGCGGATTATCCTTATGGACGCACGGGCCGTATTATCAAGATTTATAATCTGGGTGTGAATAGCATCAAGTATCCAAATCTGATCTGTTCGGAGGTGAATACCAATGGTGCGGTGAAAACCTTTAAATTAAAAACAGATAAAAATAACTGTATTGTTCTGGATAAAACCTATCGCAAAGATTCAACCATTACCCAGACAGTCAATGGTGATACTACGACCTTGACCTTTAGCAATGTACGTTATGGTTCCAATGTTGATTTTAATCTAAAAGATGACTATCTGATTTCAGGTACGATTGTTCATACCAAAAGCAAAAACAATCTAGGTGCATTGGAAAGCTATAAAATTGACCGTCTGGAATTTCAGCGTGTAGCGGAAGACAAGAATGCGGGTAAATCTGGCGCTGAGTATGATGAGCTGAGCAAGGAATACTTACTGGTGCGTAATTACAACTATAGCCTTGTAGATGACTATGGTAGTGGCAGTAATGGTATTCGTACCTTAACCAGCAGCGGCAGCATTATTGGTCAACCCAATCTGGCGGATTACCGTTATAGTTTTGATTTTAATACGACTACACCGTTCAAGATGGACGAAACGGTGTTGAATAATTATAAGCATCTGCCAAAAGAGGGTGTGCTTAAAATTACTGATAGTTATGATCAGGTGATTGAGGTCAAACAGAATCAGCCTGAATCCTTAAAAGCAACTGTCTATTTCAATGGCAGTGAGCTGGATGACCTACTGTGGTCTACGATTATTGGCAATAAAAAATAAGAACTAACCTTATAAAAAAAGCTCCATCATGGAGCTTTTTTTATTTTGGGAAAGAATTTACAGAGAATTCAACTGCTGCGAACCAATCCAGTGTTTAGAGAACTGATAGGCTGCGCGACCTGAGCGTTGACCACGCGCCTGACACCAGCGTAATGCTTCAGCACGGGCTTCAGCTGTCAGTTGCATATCTGCCTTTTTCAGATAATGCTCGACAATTTCCAGATATAGGTTTTGATCCATTGGGTAGAACGACAGCCATAAACCAAAACGATCCGACAAGGAAATTTTCTCTTCAATGGCTTCCTGTGGATGTAATTCCGTATATTGCGGTACATCCACTTTGGTTACCGGGGTATTTTCATGCATGAACTCCGGCAATAAATGACGACGGTTACTGGTCGCATAAATCACAAAATTACTGGAACCGGACTGTAATGAACCATCTAGCACACTTTTCAGACTGCGATAGTTTTCATCTTCCGCATTGAAGGCCAAGTCATCACAATAGACAATAAACTTTTCCGGACGACCGGCGATCAGTTGTTGAATTTGTGGAAGATCTGACAAATCATCGCGTTCAATTTCGATCAGACGTAGACCCTGATCTGCATATTCAGTTAACAAGGCACGCACAATCGAAGACTTGCCTGTACCGCGAGAGCCAGTCAGTAAGACATCATTGGCAGGCAATCCTTTTAGAAACTGCAAAGTATTCTGAATGACTTTTTCTTTTTGTCGTTCAATACCTTTTAAGTCTGCCAGTTCAATCTGTTTGAGCTGGTGAATGGGTTTGAGTTCTCCTGCCTGCCATTTATAGGCATAAGCAGAAAAATCAGGACTTTGTTTTAATTCAGGCAGACTTTGCTGGAGCTGGAGAAGGACAGTAGAAAGAGCATTTAAGATATTGTCAGGTAAATCAATTTTCGCCATGATTTGAGCAGTACATTTACAATTATGGCTAGAATACTATCACTGTAAAATTCACAGTCAAAGTCTGGAAAGTGTGATAATTTGCTTAAAGTGGTGAATTTTCGTTATTGTAGTACAAAGAAAATAGATGTCTGTTTTTTGTACATGGTTGCAGGATGTCTGAAAATTACAATATAGGGAAGAGGGCAGATGCTGTTTAAAGATTTTACTCAGGATATCAATCCACATCAGGCCTATCGTATCAAAAAGCTGAAGCAGCAATTGCAGCAGGCTGAAACTTACGAAGAATGGAAATATATTGCCTTAAAGATCGATGAAGAATCTGGGGCACAAGAATGGAAACTGGATAATAGTTCACCGTATTTTGATGCTGAAGTGATTGCGCATCGACTGGGGAAATTAAGACGTTACCGTCAGCAGAAACGCACTCGCGACCTGATGTATATCCTGCGTGAAGGGCTGAGTTACGATATTGCCAATATTGCCCATCCTTTATTGTTTACCGTCACTTATGTCGGCACTAAAAAAATTATTGAGGATTATGTAGAAGAAGTCAGTCTGGGCCTGACTTATATTGCTTCTGCACAATGTACCTGTCTGACTCTTGAAGAGAAAATTGAATATTTTGAACACTGCCAACGTGCTTATGGTCAGCCCGCTTTAATGTTCTCGGGCGGTGCCACACTCGGTTTATTTCATACCGGTGTATGTAAGGCGCTAATGGAACAGGATTTGTTACCTCGAGTGATGTCGGGTTCCAGTGCTGGTGCAATTATGACCGCAATGTTGGGCGTTTCCAAACCTGCGCAGTATGTAGATATTTTAAAAGGCCATAACTTTTTCCATGAAGCCTTTCATTTCCGTACCATGAGTGAATTAATGAAGGGCAATGGTGGTCTGGCGGATGTCAAATACCTGAAAAAATTCCTGATCGAAAACTTGGGAGATATGACCTTTGAAGAAGCATTAAAAACTTCCGGTCTGCATATCAATATTGCGGTTGCTCCTTATGATGCCGCGCAGGATGCTCGGATCATGAATGCCTATACATCTCCAGATGTACTGGTCTGGAGTGCGGTGCTGGCATCTTGTGCTGTGCCGATTTTGTTCCCGCCGGTACGTCTCACCAGTAAACGTCATGATGGTCAATATACGCCTTATATGGGCGCAACACGCTGGGTAGATGGTAGTGTCCGTAGTGATTTCCCGCAGGAGAAAATGGCACGGCTATACAATATCAATTACACCATTGCCAGTCAGGCCAATCCGCACATTGTGCCTTTTATGCAGAATGATATTTCACGCTTCCGTAAAGGAACTTTAAGCTGGCCGAAACGCATTGTACGCCGTCAGAGTGTGGTATTTACCAAAGGAATCATGGATTTTGCCCGTGAGCATGCGGGCAGTTTGCCGCCAATCCGCCGTTTGCTGGATCATGGTTATGGCGTGGTGGATCAACGTTATTATGGTGATGTGAATATTGTGGGTAAATATAGCCTGCGTCATTATAGCTATATGCTGCAAAATCCTCGTCCGCATTTGTTCAAGGTACTGCAGCGTGAAGGTGAGCGGGCGACCTGGCCAAAAATCTCCCTGATCGAAACTCAGGAGCGGGTAGGTAAAACTATTCAGCATTGTCTAGAACTGCTAAATTACCAGCATGCACCAGATGCCAAGCAGGAATATATTGTTACTTAACCCCGCCAAACTGCATCAGCTTAATTTTCAGCTTAAGACCAAAGCCCGAAGTCTGGGTTTTGGTCATCGTCTTTATTATCTAGAAGTTAATCCTGAGACCGGGTCAGCATTGTGGTTGAAAACCCAGAATCTGGATTCAACGGCTATTTCTCGGTATGCCCAAACTGGCTTAAGTCATGAGCTGGACTTTTATGAAGCTTATGGTGAGCAAGAAGGGCGGACTTTCATGCTTCCGCATCAAATTATTCGAAAGCCATTTCAGATTAGGAATGAATTTTTCAATCAGGCTTTGATCTTACCTAATGCGCCAGCACATTTTGATATATGTCCTAAGCTGTTCTCGATTCAAGAAATTCGTCAGCATATGCTACGAGCATTAGAACCGTTGATAAGCTTACAAGAACTCGGGTATCTGCATGCTGATCTCAAACGAGAGCATTTTGTTATTTATCAGAAATGGGTCTGTTTGATCGATTTTGAGCAAGTTCAGCCAATCAATTCTTTAAACCAAGCAATGAACGCTACACCACGTTATATGGCACCTGAACTATTTCAAGGGCAAGCCAAGTCGCTACAGAGTGAAGTTTATGCTTTGGGTATCATTTTTTATGAATGGCTCACAGGGCAGCGCTTAGAAGCAGCGGATTATCAAGATTGGGCATTATTGCATTGTCAGCGTTTTAAACCTGAGCTACCTACACAATTCCAAGCTTTGCAAAGCCTGTTACAAAATATGCTTCGAAAGCACTCACAGGATAGATTGTCTGATTTCAAAGCCGTAAAACAGGCCTTACTTACTGAAATTGCATGAGAAAAATACAATAAATTGTATATTGTTTTTTATTTAATCAAACGAGTGGTTTTTTCTTAAAAAGAGCTTGTCAGGTGAAATTGATCCCTATAGTATACACAGCCATCGGGGACGTGGCGAAATTGGTAGACGCACTGGATTTAGGTTCCAGCGCCGCGAGGTGTGAGAGTTCGAGTCTCTCCGTCCCCACCAATTTACTCAAGAGATTGAGTAAAATGGCCGAGTAGAGGATTGGTGTAATGGTAGCATGACGGTCTCCAAAACCGTTCGTCAAGGTTCGAATCCTTGATCCTCTGCCAAAGTTTGAAAAAAAGTCCAACACTAAGTTGGTACCCTGATGGGGACGTGGCGAAATTGGTAGACGCACTGGATTTAGGTTCCAGCGCCGCGAGGTGTGAGAGTTCGAGTCTCTCCGTCCCCACCATCAAAAGAGACAAGGTTGATGCCTTGTTTTTTTTTGCCTGAAATTTAAGGCTGAGCCATCTTTTAATCTCATTTTCATTATTCGCTTACTTTCGATGAGTGGATTTTAAATACTCAAACTAAGTATCAGTGAAGATGAGAAGAGGTAAGCCCTTTAAAATATCCAATCGATTGGCTGGATGTGATATTTAGGCTGATCTAAACACTATTAAAATTAATATTCAGCACTCTTTCAAATAACTTGATTTTTTAAATTGGAGAAATGAAATTAAGTGGTTTCTTTAGAAATAAGCCAGTATTTAATCATCAAAGAATTAACTGATTAATTTTTGATATAAAAACACCGAGTTGATCATAGAATCGCTTGTCAAGCGGATGCGATCGCTATAATATACACAGCCACGGGGATATGGCGGAATTGGTAGACGCACTGTGTTCAGGTCGCAGCGCCTTCTGGGCGTGAGAGTTCGAGTCTCTCTATCCCCACCATACATTTTATAAAATCAATAACTTATAACTCTTTGGTGCAGATTTGGTGCAACCCTTAGTTTTAAGAGTTGCTTCTCGGTCTTCCGGTTTTCTTAGATTTAGCCATTTTTTCAATATCTGATCGATTCCATCGAGAGCGCTGTCCATCTTTTGACACACGTTTTGGCATTTTACCATCACGATCAAGCTTTCTCACATATTCCGCTGAATATCCCAAAACTTTTGCTGCTTCAGCGGTGTTTAGTGTTAAAGGCTTCTTGTCTACAATTTCTTCCAGGCGCTCGACTTTCTCAACCAGATATTGATTCTGAGATTTAAGCTCTTCAAACATTGCGAAAATCTCAGGCATCCATCGGCTTGAGCCAACTTCCATTAAGACACCTCCAATTTTTTACCTGCTTTGATCATTAACTCTCGAACCCGATCCAACTCCTCTTTAGAATGTGGAGTTCCACCACCATTAATATCTAAGTAAAATTTCAGGAGATCTTTGCGATCCTGAAAGTCATACATCTTTATAACAAGCTGCAGGTCACGCAGGATTACTCGCATTGGCAGCACTTCATAATCAAGACCAAATACTGGCAACTCCTTATTGATAAATCTTCTAATCGCTGTTAATCGTTGAAGACCATCAATACAAACAACCTGCTCAGGAAGATCGCCAAGCAACTTTGTTTCACGCCATGTTGGGCAGTTAAATCGAATTGTTAACCCACTTTCATCTACGATTCTGCGTAACACATTTTCTATGTAGGCCACTTGCTGCGCTTCAGTCCAAATATGGCCACGTTGGAAATCAGGGTTTATATCAACACCATGTTCAACCGCTTCAGCCTCCAAAACCAACCATTGCTCCAAGTAACTAAAACCACAATGAAAGGTACGAATAGGGCGCTCAACTGGATTAACAGCCTCAAGAAAATCATCATAAGAAATTCGATTCAAGACACTTCTCCCAAACTCTTCACCACGCCATACTGATCAAACTTCGCGATATATGACGACAGCATGTGGTAATACAGGTCAGCATTGCTATTAATCTCAAGAATCACGCCAGTACCATTGTTCACACGCTGTCTTAAAGTTGCTTCCAGCTTGCGAACAAAATCACTGTGCAAGTGATGTGACTCACTCGCAATGTTGTATAAAGATCCGGTCTGACCTGCATCCAAAACCAAATTAAAAGGCTTCTCTTTATACAGCTGATCAATGATGAAGTTGGCCACAGCAATGTTTGTTTGTTGAATTTCAGTCATTTCGATCCACCTTAACTTGAACAACACCACCACAAGAAAAATGTGCATTGCTGGTCATATCTTTCGCGCCATCATCTTTCCAGGTGAAGCTATCAAATACAGCATCACCCACAGGGATTTCAAAAGCCGCCATTTGAGCATGCATCAACTTTAGGCCATCTTTTAACTCATCCAGGCAATCATCAATTCGATCAACAGGGATGTTTAGCAACTCCTTTAGACTTGTAATTTTGTATTCAGTCATTGGCTGGCTCCTTATGTTCGGTGCGAATATCAACACCGCAAAAAGGGCAAAAATTTAAAGCAACGCGATTCTTTTTGAATCGACCCGCTACGATTTCAAGTCGACATGAATCAATATCACGTCTGCTCATGGTCAGACCCTGAATGTCGCCATATTGATTGCGAGTGACTTCACTTAAGGCATCGCACATATTTAGCCAGTTCCCTGTATTTACGCATTTATCAGTCATTGGCTGGCTCCTGTGGTGCATCGGGTAGCGGCATCCAATGCGTTACTTCAGCTTCTTCAAATTCATCTAAAGCCATCACATTATAAATATTGAATATATTGCTGCGAGTTTGTGACATACCGAGCACCAATATATTTTCAGGTGGCAGGTTATCCTTGACGCTGATCCATTCCGGCACCGCTCGGGCTTTGGCTGCTTGCCATGCAGTCCACCCGACATTCAACATGTCAATAAATTTATATTCCTTTGGATCGCACAAGTCAGAAGGGTGGTACTTATTCTGCTCTGGATCAAAGACGGTACACATACCGATGTTTTCAACTTTAAAAAATCCGTTATCTTGAAGTGATTGCTCGTAAGCAAGTAATTCTTTATGAATATCCATCCCACCACCTTCTTTAATTTTCATGCTGCCACCTCCTGTGGATTCAGCTCGCAAATGATCTGGTCAATTTTTTGATTAAATCTAATCACTGACTGCTCAATACCGGCGATATCCAAATCCTTTGCAAATACCCGGATAACCACTAACTGCAAATGCTCAGGCAGGCGAGGGTCATAGCTCACAAAGTCACACCACTTGCGACAAGTACAAGCCAATTGCCAAGTGATCTGTGGCACATATTCAGCAGGCACATCTTTAGTCAAAATGGTATTCAGGTGAGTTTGAGAGCTTGGACATTTAGCCTCGATTTGCCCATCTTTACCCACCAACCCATCAGGACTAGCACCACTCATTTTGATAACCGGGTGATCAATCAGACCTGTTCCAACTACAAAATTACCGGTTTCATTTTCGTAAGCAGCAATCGCATAAGGCTCTTGATCAATACCCCATTGCATTAGGCTTGTGGTTTTAGTTTCCTCCTGAACGCCAGTAAGGCGCTCAGTCAGAATAGTTAAGGTTAAGGCATTGTGTGCTTTGCCTTTCATGGGTTTGGCATCAATATCCTTGATTCGGCTTGCTGTAATCTTGCCGCATCGATCTGCATGCCAACCTTCACTACGCTGGTGAATGGTCATAAGTATCTCCTTGGCGTGATAGGGCTTGATCAGCTAGTTCTGCAACTTGTTTTAAGGTAACTGAATGAGTGGCCCAGAGTAGTTTTTTGCACTCACCTTTAGGCAATGCTTCATAAGCACTCTGTAAACGCCCTAAACCGTATTGAGCTTCAACTTTCAGAGCTTCAAGATGCTCCGCTTCAAATTCCGCATAGCCTTCTGGAGTTGAGCTACTAAGAAGCTTGCTGGCTTCACCTAAAACCTCAGCACCACCCACTGTGATAATTTTTCCTTCCATTTCCTCTTTAGTGTACTCATCACCAATTTCTTCAGGGAAGGCTTTACGCAATGCACCAGCTTCAGCACACTTTGCCAACTGTCCGCGTTTACGCTTAGTCCACATTGAATTCAGACCACCATCCTTAACGGTGGCGCACGCTTCTTCGAAATATTCCGTATGTGAGAAGGCAACCTTTTCACCATGAATAATTCGAAATACAGTCACAGTGCAAAACTCTGGGACTGTATGTGTTGTATTTCCAAACTGGATCTGAACCATTGGGCCAAAAATAGGTGCATCAATACCAGCATAACTATTTGAGCGTGAGGCTGTAATTCGATGCTCGGCGATAGAGGGCATAATCACATCACGCCATTGTGATTGGCCTGTTTTTGCATCCTTCACATTCATCGGAACGATGTGACAAGGCTTTTTCATAATGTCCAGATTACGAGCCTTGCAATATTCAACCGCCATCACGATTGATTCGGGTTTTGCGCCTGGAAAGATTGAAGATGTAAGGGCAGACCACATCGATTGATCAACATCATAATCCTTAAGGGATAAGCCTAACTGGCTTTCAACTTGAGCTACTGCATTCATTACCAATCTCCCGCCATACTTTCAGCAATCCGCGTGTCTTGCTCATCTAATTTCTGTTCAAACATCTGCTCTGCATACTCAGCAACAATTCGATTCAATTCTTGAATCTGCTCATCATTCAGCGTAAATGTCTGACCTTCCTCAGCTTCAAAATTCCAAACATCCAGCAAAGTTACAGGCGTATCTTTCACTACCAGCCAAGAATCAATATCCACCGGCTCTGCATAGCGCATGTCACCATTTGAGCTACGCATTTGCGTCATCGTGTGTGGCAATACAGGCATTGAACAATCAGCCGTTGCCCACAGGTTTTCACCAATCTGGCGATATAGGCCAAAGGTCAGCACGTTATTTTCAATCGAAATGTCCAGATCCACCTGAAAGCTTGGCAGGTCTGAAAAGTACAAATCACGGGTGAACTCTTCATTCACCTTGCAGTCAATTACCTTGGTGCTATGACCATCACGGCACAGGAATAAAGACTGGTTGCCGATGTGGTGGATAGGTCGCATTGCCGCACCACATCCACAGAATTGAGCGTAAGTGTTCATGCTTGCACCTCATCAACTGGAAGGCCTAAAGCAGCGTTTAAGCGATGCACTTGAACAGCCGGGAGAATGGCCATCGTTGGCTTATCCTCAAACTTCTCAAGCAGGGATTTGCATTCTGGCCACACTTCCCAGAGCTTCTTGAATGTGTGTACACTTTCAAGAACAGCATTGATTTCGCGGTGCATTTGGCTGCGCTCATTGGACACATCTTCCTGTTTCTTAAGCGCTTGTAGATATGCGATACCAACAGGATCATTTGCTTCAATTGGGTAACGGTTGTAATTGCTTCTGTACGCCATAAGACGCGCTTCGCCATCAAGATAGATATTGTGCGACTGACCGCCGATATTCACATCGAAGCGATGGGATTTGTAGCAGAAGCCATCTGGTAGCTGTTGCATGATAGGCAGGTGAGCTTCATGAACAGACATATAAACCGCCATACCCGCCTCATCAACTTCAGCTTGAGCTGCTTTCTGTTTGTCTGCGAATGCGTGGTTTAGAACGGTTTTCAACATTTGTTGACGTAATTGTTTAGTTAAACGGCTCATTATTTTTCTCCCTTCGCAATCGCAGCATTAATCTTTTCAATCTCATAACGATCAACATAGGCATTAATCGTCTTGTCAAAATGCACTACGTTCAGAATGTCCAGAAACTCGACTGAGCCATCATCAAGCTGATAATCAACGTAGATGTCGTATTCACCAGCTTTAACTTTTGCTGTGCAGTACTGGTGGCAGACTGCGTTTTCCACCTGATACGATGGGGCAGCGATGTTGATTTGTGGCTGATCTTGGATAGATTCAGCTTGAAAGCTCACAGGCTTGCTTGAATCAAATGCCATAGCACCTAAAGAAAGAGTTCCCAAAATACCCAGGAACAAAGCTCCTGTAATGTTTGGGTTGAAGCGAATTGGTTTTTTATTCATAATTAAATCACTCACAGTGGGTTGTGGGTCGCGCTCCAGGTAGTTGTCGTAGGCTACGCTGGGGCTTTTTGTTGTTTACGAGGTCAATAGTAAACATGATGTGTACTGTAGTCAACACTTTAAATAAACAAATGTGTAATTAATTTATAAACAACTGTTTTATATAGACATAAAAAAAGACCGCATAAGCAGTCTTAAAATTTCATTTTGTTTACTTATCTATGGCAGCGAATTTTGCACATTAAATGCATAGGCAACAACTTCAAACTCCTGGTCGATAATTTCTTGCTGCGTTAAAACTTCTTCTTTGTATTCGTCACTATTGGCGCTAACAATCCTTATGCCGCCCATTGGCATTCTGTATAAGTATTTAAACTTAAAAAGACCACCGTGACATATCGCATAAATCTTTCCATCAATAACATTCTTTCTGCCTATATCAACGTAAACCGTTGCGCCATCATTGATGACCGGAGACATTGAGTTGCCGAAAGCTGTTAATGCAAGCGCATTTGCTGGATCAACACCATAACGTCTTAGTGTTGAAGCACTTAATCTTAATTTTCTTGTTTCTGTATTTATGATTTCGCCAAGCGACCCCGAGCCACAAGACACCAAAACATCTTTATAAAACGGCACTTCAACCTCATCGCTTTCTAAAGGTGTAGAACTATCCCATCCTGCGACACGCGAAACATCCCCACTGGAGCTATCGCCCACACCACTTAAAATCCAGTTTGCAGAACAGCCAAACTCAGCAGCCGCTTTTAAAGCCCCAGCTTTTGATACACCACGCTTTTTCCAGTTGGTCAGCGTTTGTGGTGATTCATCAATACGTCTTGCGATTTCTTCCTGGCTTAGATTGTTGCTCGTCTCAAGCAGCCTTTTAAATGAATCGTGCATAACAAACCCCTTTTATTCTTGGTTTTATTATCTCAACAGTAAACAAATTGTGTTAAACAAATGATTTGACATTAGTAAACACAGCGTTTACTATCTAATACACAAATGTTTATAGGAGAGTGAAATGTCTATCAGCACTGATAAAGACATCATTGTTGCTCTTGGTGGGTCAACAAAAGTTGCTGAGATGCTTGGCTTAAAAAGCAAACAGCGAGTTCAAAACTGGATGACAAGAGGGATACCTGCGGAAGTGAAACTCCAGTATCCGCATATCTTCTTAAATCCAAATATCTCAAGTGTGGCTCGCAACAAGGATGTTGCGTGATGGGGGTAGATGATATGCAAGAAGCGTTGGATTTAGGTTTTCTTGATGTGCATGGGAAAAAGACCGACTCAACATCAGTCCGCATGACACATGAAGCGTTGCAGGCGATTGATGCACTGGCAGCAATGGACGACATAAAGCGTTCAGAGTGGATTCGGGATGCAGCCATTGAGAAGCTCCTGAAGTTTAAGAAACAACATGAGTATCTCAGCAGGGCATTTGGTAATACCACAAATACGGTGAATACATCGTCCACAAATAAAGAAAGCCCAGTGGGTGCAACCACTGAGCTTGATGTTCAATAAGGAGATTAGTCAATATGAACATGCCAATTTTACCACAGTTCGGAAATTCTGAACAAAAAATGTTGAGTAAAGACTTGCTTGATTTAATCAATCAAGTTCGCGCTCAATTCAACGAAAAACCAGTTCGATTGAATGATTTTAATAATCGAGTGGCTGATGAGCTTGATGGTGATAACTACGAAAGTTTCGTAGTTCAAAATTTCAACAATACAGAGTCAGTTGTTTTTGAATTAACAATCGATCAATGCATTTTGATCGGTATGCGCGAATCGAAAGGTGTTCGCAAGAATGTACTAGCCATTTTAAAAGAAAAGCAAAAGCCTTTCGACATCACCAACCCAGCACATCTACTTCAGGCAATTGAGATTCAGGCAAAGCAGAACATTGCACTAAAACAGGAGTTGGAGATTCAAGCTCCAAAAGTCGCATTCGTGGACAAATACGTTGCAGGCAATGGCAATAAAACATTCCGCCAGGTAGCAAAACTACTAGGTGCAAATGAGCGCAAGTTCCGCGACTTCCTGAAAAAAGAAAAGATTATGTACAAGCTCAATGGCGAGTGGCTGGCATATCAAAACCATATAGATGCAAAGCGATTCCACAACAACACAGGTATCAGTGAGAGCAATCACACATTCACACGGTCTCTATTTACGCCAAAAGGTGTCGAGTGGACTGCTGGTGAGTGGGCTAAGTTCAACTTGCGAGGTGTTGTATGAACCACCTAACCCGCCAATTTATCGACCAATACGACAGAGAGCATCCAGACTTTGCTTTCCGTGTATGTGCAGTTGCCGATCTATATGACGCTGACCTGGATATGTTTCACATTGAAGAAGTGCAGGATGAATACGAAGAATTTAAACAAGGGGGAGATTGTGAGTAATTTTATCCCTAACAGCTTCCAGCTTCCGAATGCTTTCGTTGATGAAGCAATGAAGAAACTCAGCCCTACGGCTAACCTCCTGTACATTGTAATTGTTCGCAAGACTCGCGGCTGGCAGAAGAACAAGGACGCTATCTCATTAACTCAATTTGAGGAAATCACAGGCTTGTCACGCAAGACTGTAATCAAGGCGATCAATGAGCTAATCGAGTTTGGTTTTGTGAAAGAGTATGCGCAAAAGAATGCTAAAGCAGCTAAATCTTATGCTCTAAATGATGGTGTATTTTCTACACTAGTAGAATCTCCACTAGTGGAAAATTTACACCATACTAGTGGAGAAATTCCACCAGTTACTAGTGGAAAATTTCCACACACAAAAACAACTATAAAAACAACTAATCAAAAACAAGGGGTGTACTCAGAAGACTTTGAAAAATTCTGGGAAGCATATCCACGTTGTAAGCGTAAATCAGACAAGTCTGGAACATTTAAAACTTTTGAGAAATACAAATCAGTTGTGACTACTGAAACATTGATCAAAATCCTGAACGCTCAAAAACAAGATCAGTCTTGGATTAAGCAAGATGGTGAATTTATTCCAGCACCAACTGCATGGTTAAACCAAAAGAATTGGGAGAATGATTACTGGACAACTCAAGCACCAGTATTTAGTCAAGCAACACCAGCACCTCAAAATCTTAAAACAGTAAAAGGAGCTTGGTAATGTCTGATATTCACAACATCGCAATCGAACAATGTGTACTTGCTGCATTGATGACAGTTCAAAACTCTTATGAAACTGTTGCAGGTGATTTAACTCAAGACTGCTTCTTCTCAACAAAGCATCAAGAAGTTTTTAAGGCTATTTCTGAATTGGCTGATTCTGGAAAACCTTATGACGCTGTACTGGTTGAACAGAAACTCAATCAAAGCAAATCGCTGGTTGATGCAACTGACTACCTGATGACGATCATGTCTGAATCACCATCAAGTTTTTATAACTTGGGTAGCTATGTATCTGAACTCAACAAATTAAAAACACACCGCAAGGTTGAGGAAATCGGCAAGAAGATTGCCATGATTGCACATGACCTGAATCTGGATGATGTGTTTGCAGAGGCGGAAGGCTTGTTTAGCGGATCAGACAGCCAGGATCAGAATCACTTGGGCGCAAGCTTTGAAGATTCAATTGATAGTGCTTTGAAAAAGATGATCGAAAAAGCCGAAGCAATGGCACAAGGTAAACCATCAGGTGTGAGATTCAACCTTCCCACTTTGGACAACCTGATTGGCACAGTACAAAAAGGGCATTTGTGTGTCGTTGGTGGTAGACCGGGTTCGGGTAAATCGACTTTGGCTCAGATGTCGGCTTTGGATACAGCACTTAAAAACAAGGGTGTGCTGTTTGTATCGGCTGAGATGGATAAAGAGACTTTAGCCAATCGCATGATTAGCGCCTTGAGTCTGATCCCTTATGACGAATTGCATAACGCTCGTATGTCGTCAGGTGTGATGAAAGCATTCACGGATGCCCAAGCTGCCTATGCAAAGCTGCCAATCTGGATCGAACCGAAGCAAAAGCCGACATTAAGCGAAGTTCGTACCTATGTTCGCAAAGCAGAGCGCAGATTCAAGAAGATCGGACTTGGATGCATCGTTATTGACTACCTGCAGCTTCTTCGTAATCCAAGCCAAAGAGACCGCATTCAAGAGGTGGCATCCATCAGCCGTGAACTCAAATCAATGGCGAAGGAGTTTGAGTGTCCTGTTATCGCACTGGTTCAGTTAAACCGTGATGCAGACAAAGGCTCACGTCCTAAGAGTTCAGACATTAAGGAATCAGGTCAGATTGAACAGGATGCAGACCAGATCGTTTTATTACACCCAAAACTGCAATCAGAGGACTTGATGCCGACTGGTGTGACTGAGGTGCTTGTGACTAAAAACCGTCATGGCAAGAAAGGAATCGTACTGGTTCAGGATCAATTAGATGTATGTCGTTTTGCAAGTGTTGCTCAAGAGCAAGTAGGGGGTGGGGTGTGAGTATTTATCAAAAACAAATCGAATCTGAAAAATTAAATAACGATGTTGAAGCTTGGCTGACTAAAAACCAAATCACTCAGTTGCCAATGGGTTTCACAAAGTTTCCTGATGGGAATATTCCAAAAGAACGTGCAAAGGTGGTAGCTCCTGAATCTGAACGTAATGCAAAAATTGAAGCCACTAACACAGAAGCTCGCCAGGCAAGAGAGGTTACAAAACGCCAGCAACGTGCTGAAGCTAAACAGCGCAAGCAAGAGGAACGAAAAAGACGTGAGCGCGAACTTGAGTCGGCTAAACAGCAACGTGCTTTAGAGCGTGAGAAAAAAGCCGAGCAAATCAAAAAAGAGCGTCAAAAAAGCGTAGCTCTTAAAAAAGCTGAAAAGGAGGCGGAAAAGCAGGATCGACAATTACGCCTCCAGAAACAAAAAACACTGCTTGAAGGATTTAAAGCGAGAGCGCGTTTTGGTGACACAAGCAAACTAGCAAAACAGTTTGGTGTGGCATGGAACCGAATCAATGATGCAATTATCGGTAGATATGCGCTGACTTGGGAAAGGATCCATGAGCTAGAAGAAATTATTAAAAACTTCGAATACGCGGATGGGCCGGCGCTTATGGCAATGGATAAAAAATCATTTATCCGCATTCATAACATGGCTCGTAAAAAAGACGCTGTGCAACGAGGCGAAAGAACATTCCTGGCTTACTGCATCAAAGAGGAAAAAGAAACCTGTTTTGGAATCTACAACTCGGGAACGACTTATTGCATAAGTTGTAGAAGCGCAAAGGTGAAGCAGTACAACAATCAAAAATTATCCAATAACCGAATGCTGGCAAATGACGCACGTATCCGTGGAGAGAAACGTTTTTATGGTGAATGCAAAAAGCATGGCCCGGTTGAGTACGTAGTTCATGCAAAAGTGCATCGCTGCACCAAATGCGAGTCTGATAGAGCCAAGAAGTCATACGGACCAATCACGGAAAAATGGAAACGTATAAATCGCAACCTGGAAGCAATGAAACAAGCTATGGAAAGAGGTGAAACGCATTTTGAGGGCGAGTGCGAGAAGCATGGGATGGCACTTCATAAGCGAGTGATGTCACATGGAGCTTATGGAACTAAGTGTGTTCTTTGCAAGCGTGAAGCAAACCGGGCTTATCACAAACGCAAGCGTGAACAGGCTCAAAAGATTGGGGAGTAGGCAGTATGACAGGATTCACAGAATTAAGAGACCAGATCAACCGGACCACTGATCTACAGGAAAAGGAATTACTTCAGCAGCAATTTGAAATGATGCATCAGGCAGCAGATGAAGAAAGTAAGCAGTTTGAGGATTTGATTCGGGGTGATTGGAGTGATTGGGATGAGTGAGCAGGGTCAAAAGTTTGACAAAAATAAGCCGCGTATGTCGCTGCTTCCAAAAGGCGCTCTAAATGCCGTAATTCGCGTTCTAGAGTTTGGAGCTAATAAGTATCAGGTAGACAACTGGAAGCATGTGCCTGACGCTAAGGTGCGATATTACGATGCAATGCAACGCCACATAGACGCTTGGTGGCATGGTGAGCAGAAAGATCCTGAAACAGGAGAGCATCATTTAGCTCATGCGATTTGTTGCGGGATGTTCTTGTGGTGGTTTGATAATCAGCAATCTGGTGTACCTGAAGCCATTGCGAACTACAGATCGAATTATGCGGGAGCGATTCATGAGTGAATTTAAAGACGTAGCGCATAAAACTGTAGCTGAATTATTTGACATGTTGAAGGAAAAGTTGGCCGAGGTTGATTCATTGAAAGCCCAGCTCAACAACATGGAGGCTTGTTATATCGAGAAGAAGAAGGAGTTGGAGGATCAACATAAGAAAGTTGATGAAGTTCTCGAATATCTGGATGGTGAAAGCACTAACCGCTGGGGCTTGTGGAAAGAAAAAGCGGACATGCTTGATCAGGGTGCAAGTAATGCATTTGAGGAAGCGTATTGGATGGTTAAGAAAGCCCTGCGAGGTGAGTCATGAAACTAACTAAGCAGCAACGTGCAGAGCTAAAAATGAAGTTTGGTGGTCACTGTGCTTATTGCGGTGATCAATTAGGTGATAAGTGGCATGCGGATCATATTGAAGCAGTGAAGCGCGATTTCGATATGAAAAAGTGTGAGAAAACAGGCTACATGATTCCTGTGTCTAATGGGGTTTTGTTTAGACCTCAGAACGACACTTTGGAAAATATGAATCCATCTTGTGTGCCATGCAACATAAATAAATCTTCAATGCCTTTGGAATCTTGGCGCAGATCAATTGCGCATTATCGTGATGTTCAATTGCTACGGGATAGCACTCACGCACGTCACTTGCATCGTTTCGGATTGATTGAGATCAAACCCGATCCGGTGGTGTTCTTTTTCGAGAAGTGGGGTGCCAATGACTAATCTCCGCATCACTGCAGCACAGGCACGAAAAGCCGGTATTGGCCCTCGATTTGGCGTAACAACCAAGTCGGGGAAAAAGAAATCCAATCCAGATCCAATGCCAAAGATTCCGGCTCATCTGGTCGAAGGGAAAGGATTTGGTGTGATGAATGATGAACTGCTTTGGTGTGAAGTTTTAATCACACCTCCTTCGGTGAATCACTACTGGATTCGTGGGGCCAACAAGACCAATCGATTAAGTAAGCGTGCAATCCACTTTATTGACGTTATGAAGCGTTTTATTGAGCCAGCAGGGTATCAGGGCAGAGTTCGCGTAAAGATCGAATACGCGCCACCTGACGCGAAAATACGCGACATCGATAACATCGTTAAGCCTTGCTTCGATGCTTTGTTAAAAGGTGGATTGATTCTGGATGATTCCCAGGTGGATGAATTGCTCGTGAAGCGGTTGCCATCAGAAAAAGGCGGGAAGTTGATTATTCAAGTTGAAAAGTTAAGGGTTTAAGAGGGAATAGGGATGAATGCGATGGTTAAAGTTCAAAATATTATGCAGGCGGTTGATTGGGGTAAGTATTCACTAGAGGAGTGGCTTTATCAATTTGGAGCATGGATGAATAGCGTTTCTGGAACATGTGGCAAAAGCATTAACCCTATTGCTGTTGCTATGGATGAGGCGATTGTTAAGCAAAGAAAATTTAAGTTGGGTGTAAGAAAGACTCGCCAGATTATTGCTGACTCTATGCTGGTTGAAGATAAGCCAAGACTGACACGCACAAACATTGTATGCCAGATTGATGACAATGAAGCACGGGCAGTTCAGCGTTTGATTCTGGATATGCAAGGCCAGAGTGAAATCATGGATGAGTGGATGGATGCGATTATCTGTCGTTATTTTTATGGGAACTCTTGGTCGCAGATGATTACACCAGAGCGATCCAGGTATGGGGCAGAGCAAGATGTAAAGTGTGGATTGGCTGCACTGCATTGCCGATATAAATTTATTGAATATAAGTGATTAGAACTTGACCTTCCGGAAAGCATTTGTTAAATTCATGTTATAGTGGCGCGAAGTGTAAGTAAGTCGCACTACTGATAGGAAGCTCGCCAAATGGTGGGCTTTTTTAATGCCCTGAGAAATGTTGGTGTAAGCAATATCAGGGCACCAGATTCTAAAAATAACCGAGCCAATCATGAAAACAATCAAATACCAAAACAATGAATTCCAGTTTAATGATGTGCATATTGCTAGAGCAGGTGATAAGGCATGGGATTACGCTTGGGGTATTGCTGATGAGTTTGGTTATTTGGCTCCATGTGTTATTGAGTCGCTACCCGATGAAGATGATAACGAGCAGATTCTTGCTGTAGATCGTGAAGATAAGTGCAAGGCTGAATGTGTAGCCATCATTTGCTCAAAAGAGAAATCACCAATGTTCCCGTCATTGACTGATGATGCTCGATGTATCGGGTTCCAGTTTGTGTATGAAGGGGATCAATTCGAGGTGCTGTGATGCTCCAATTCCTAAAACGCCTATTCTGCTTTCATCACTACGATTATCACTCTGATATTTTCGTTCAGGTTGAATGTAGAAAGTGTGGCAAATACAAGAACGATTTCACAAATTAATAATTAGCCATGTTGGCGCAAAGGCCCTGCTCAATTCTAGATATTGGCGGGGTTTTTCTTTTCTTATTGGTGGTGGGCATGGACATAGTAGAAGCAAAACGGAATTTAGAAGTTCTGGAAAAGAACCGCAGCCGCTTAATGAATTACAACCATCTGTATTCAAGCTATGCATTTAAAGAAATGTGTGGTGCGGAACTCCGCAAAGTAAACAAACAGATTGCAGGCATAGAAGAACAATTAAATGCGCAACCACAAAAGACTCGCAGCAATCAGAAAGCTGCCATGCATTCGATGCGGTAATCCTAATAGCCAGGCTGCTCATTCAAATTCAAGCCGTGACGGTAAAGGGCGCGGAATCAAAAGTTCAGACCTGTTCACAGTACCGTTATGCCATTCGTGTCATTTCCAGTTCGATACATTCCAATTGGGTAATCGGGCCGAGAGTGAAGCAATGTTTGATCAGTGGTTGGTGAGAGTGGATCGGATGTTGGTGATGGAGGATAAAGAGGTGTTTTGATTTAATTTGGATTCAACTATCTATTTGACGTAAATTATAGTCTTTAATTTTTCAAATGGATTTGACATGCAAGTTATTGTTCACTTCAAAGCAATAGAAGATGATTATGGTGAATTTGATTTCACTAAAGTACCTTTCCCAAACCACTACTCACCTAGCGAATATATAGAGAGTAATTCTGGTAAGTTTTATAGACAATTCTCTGTGGATGAAGGTCAAAACACTTACGTAATTTATGCGCTAGGACGGTTATCGGAGCAGCAAAAACTTAAGTTGCAAGAAGATTGGGATCGATACTGTCATTAATGAAAATATAACCACCCTCGGGTGGTTTTTTTATTGGGAGCAGGAAATGCAAAAAGCCGTGTTTCCTATCCAGAGTCATGCAGACATCACCAAAGCCATCAACTACATGCACACCCATTACACTCAAGCGATTAATGAGGGTAAGCCGTTGGTGGTGAGGATCAATCAAACACTAGATGAACGGTCAGCAGCGCAGAATAGGCTTTACTGGAAATGGATTGGTGAGATTAGAAGAAAGACTGGTCAGGATGAAGATTCACTCCATTACGAGTTCAAGAAGAAGTTTCTGATTTATATCTATCGTCGTGATGATCAAGAGTTTGCTGAAATGTGTCATGCCATTGCTAAGGTAAAGCAAACCGAACCAGATGAGTATAAGGCTATCGGTGAACAGGTCATCAGGCTTTGCAGTACAACCAAGGCGACAGTTAAGCAAATGACCGAGTATTTGAATTATGTGCATGACTTTGCTGTGACTCAGTTGCATGTGCATTTGACTGTGCCGGATGATTTGAAGTGGTGTTATCAGGAGTAGGCTGGTGTTATATTTGGATTATTAACAACAAATATAGGGTTGAATATGGTGCACCAAGAAATCAATGAAGCATTTGAAAATTATCATTTTGAGTATGAAAAAACACCTATCGAATTGTTCATCAATCGCGCCACTCGTGATGAATTGCTAAGAACTCCAGGATTAAACCCTCAACTACTCAATAGTCAATCAAACCCGGTTAGCACCATATTTAGTTGCCCGGTGTATGTGGTTGATATGGATGAGTCATTCATGTGGTTATCAGAGAGTGACTTGTCAAGTTTAAATAAAAGCAGAAACACACCACTGGAAGAAAACTGGGACTATATTCCTGTGACTCGAATCAATAGGAATAAGGAAAAGATTCAAGCAAATATCCCTAGGGTGATACGCGATTTCGAGTATCCACAAACTTAAGACCTCCTTCGGGAGGTTTTTTTATTGGGTGATTCAAATGACATGCCAAGGCTGTGAAGCACGACGTAAATGGATGAAAGAGCAATATGAGCGATCAAAAGAAAGAATGCGGCTGTGTATCGAACGCCTTACTTCTAAAGCTAATCGAACAGAACAACCAACTAATAAACCAGGTGGCCCAAGTCATCCAGATCAACAATGAACAGAATGCTCAGATCAATGAGCTATTGATTCAAATTGAAGGTAGTGATGAGGAAGAGCCTAAGAAGTCACCTTATTTGGATTGATGGTCATGAAACTACCCAGACTGCAAAACAAACTACAGGCGATGACACCGAAGGCACCGAGACCACCTAAGAACAATTGGGGTCAAGGTCGTGGTGGCAGACCGTGGCGCAGACTCAAGCAGAAGATTCATACTCGTGATGAGTGGACATGCTGTTCATGTGGTCGTGTGACTATGGAGCTTGAGTTAGACCATATCGTTAATGTGGCTCAAGGTGGTACGGATGATGAAGCTAACCTGCAGTCGTTATGTGTGCTTTGTCATAAGAAGAAGACGCAGATGGAGAGTCGAGTATGACTGAGAAAACTATTGAAGATATGGCGCATGACTATCTTGTCGCATCACTACAGGCCGGCAAGGTCATTCAGCGCGAAGATATAGAGAATTACTGCAAGATGGCAGCCCAGTTAAAAGGTGTGGCGAAGGTTGTGCAGAGAGATGTTCAGGAAGATGAGCGTCGTCGCAGATGGTAGGGGGGAGTCAAAAAGTTTGAAACCCTGAGCCAGCGGACACCGCCGCCCATCTCACTTATAAAAAAATTTCCCATTTCAGCAAAAGTTAACTTTTAGTGGCAAGGAGTCACAATGGCATTAACAACAAAAATGAAAGCTTTTGCTCAAGCTGTTGTTGATGGCATGAGTAAAAAAGATGCTGCAATTTCAGCAGGATACCCTGAAAAATCGGCGATGCAGCAGGGTTCAAAGCTTTCTAAAAATCCTGAAATAATTGCGTATATAGACCAATACTCAACCGCTAAAAAGTTAACTTCCGAGAAGCAAAAGTTAACTCCTGAAAAACCAGTCGCTAAGCCTATGAGTAGTGGTGAGGACAACAATCCTTTTGAGGGCAATTATGCCAAGGATGATCCGCTTCAATTCTTGATTGACATTATGAATGACAAAGAAAATGAAATGGGCTTAAGGGTGCATGCAGCGAAATCGGTGCTGCCATACGTGCATGGCAAAGTCGCTGAAAAAGGCAAGAAAGAAACCAAAGCTGATGAAGCCAAAAAAGCAACTCAAGGCGGGAAGTTTGGAACACTGGGTTCACAGTTGAGAAGTTAAGTGTGCTGCTTTTAAGTAGTTTATTTTTGTTTCATCAACTAATATTCCCCTTGATTACAGGGGGTCTTATGGCAAAAAAAACTTTAAAAGAAAGGGTAAAGCTTGTTTGGAGATGGACGATTATACTTTCAATCACTTATTTTCTGATTGGAATATATTTGAAAAGTGACGGATTTAATATTAATCCCTCTATAACTTATGAATTGATTAAAGACACTTTGACTTTAACTGCTGCATTTCTGGCACCTGTTGCTGCATTTGTCCTTTTTAGTGACTGGCGCGAAGAGCACCAAACAAAATCGCTACACGCTCTAATAGACGAAATTAAAGTGATTACTCAAGATATAGAAAATACCTTAAAACAATATATGCATAATATTTTCCATTCGGATAGGTTAATTACGGATGAATTTAAAACCTCCAAAGAAGGGCTTAAATTATTAGGTCAATTAACAGTATTAAGCAGGCTTTACTTAGACGTTAATGAAATTGACGAAAATACCAAGATGCTTAAAGAGCATATTGATGTATTTGGAGAACAATCAAGGAAAGCTACGGAAGCATTAGGGATGATGGATTGGTCGAGGTTTAGGAAAAAGCAGATTGAAGGTAACTCAAAAAATCTAGATACAAATGATGGGGAGTGTAAATTTCTTCAAAATTATTTTAAAGAAAATCATAGTATTTTTGAATTAAGTTTTCAGGTGATTCACAAGTTAAATGATCAGATAATTGTCATCGGGAATGTAATTAAACAGGATATTTAAACCCACTTCGGTGGGTTTTTTAATGAGTTAAATTTATGTCAGCAATACTCCCAACCTGGACAACAGCGTGCCCAGATTGGGCGTTACGCATTGTCAATAAAGAATCCATGATGCCATGTGAACCGCTTTTCCCAGAAGTGGCCGATGTAGCAGAGCGGATTTTTAAAGAATTAATCCTGGTCGATGTGATGGGTAGCCCAAAAATGGGCGAAGTCACATTGCCATGGGTTATTGAATTTGTCCGGGCAATCTTTGGTGCTTACGACCCAGAACAGAAGAAGCGTTTAATTCGTGAATTCTTCTTACTGATATCTAAGAAAAATACCAAGTCGACGATTGCAGCCGGCATCATGATGGTGGCCTTGATCTTAAATGATCGTATGTCGGCTGAGCTTATTCTGTTGGCGCCCACAAAAGAGGTCGCAGACAATAGTTTTAATCCAATTCGAGACTTCATTCGAGCAGATCCCGAGCTTCAGGAAATGTTCAATGTGTCCGAGCATACCAAAACAGTCACTCACTTGGGCACTAATGCGACCTTGAAAGTGATTGCTGCGGAAAGTAACGCTGCTGCAGGTAAAAAGGCCTCAATCATCCTGATCGATGAGGTTTGGTTGTTTGGGAAACGATCAAATGCTGAATCGATGTTTCGTGAGGCAAAAGGTGGTCTGGCATCACGGCCTGAAGGTTGTGTGATCTACCTGTCTACCATGTCAGATGAAACGCCATGCGGTGTATTTAAGCAGCTGCTGGACTATGCGCGTGATATTCGGGATGGTGTAAAGGTCAATCCTCAGTTCTTGCCGCTGATTTACGAGTTTCCTGAATGGATGTTGGAGGCAGGTGAGCACTTAAAACCTGAAAACTTCTATGTCACCAATCCAAACTTGGGTGCATCGGTTGATCTGGATTACCTGATTAACGAGTTTGAGAAGGTTAAAGATGCTGGCGAAGAATCGCTGCGTGACTTCCTTGCCAAACACCTAAATGTACCAATTGGCCTGAATCTACGTGCCAACCGCTGGGCTGGTGCTGAATATTGGCTGCAGCAATCCAAAAAATTCACCCTGGACAAACTAATCGAGCAATCAGACGTTATTACCTGCGGTATCGATGGTGGTGGCCTGGATGATTTACTCGGTTTCGCTGTACTTGGTCGGCATAACAAAAGCCGTAAATGGTGGCTTTGGAATCATGCCTGGTGCAATAAGACTGCAGTCGAAAGACGCAAAGAGAATGCACCAAAGTACGCTGACTATGAAAAGGAAAAAAGCCTGACCATTGTTGAGCGTATTGGTGATGACATTGATCAGTTGGCGGCCATTGCGAAGAAATGCTTCGACTCTGGCAAGCTCGACAAAATTGGACTCGATCCTCTTGGTTTGGGTGGTCTGCTTGATGGCTTGCTTGATGCCGGTATTCCTGAAGACAAAATGATTGCAGTAGCTCAGGGGTTTAAGTTGATGTCATACATCATGACCACCGAGCGCAAATTGGCTGAAGGCAATCTTTACCATGCTGGTCAAGGCTTAATGACCTGGTGTGTTGGTAATGCGCGCGCAGTCGTGAAGGGTAACGGCATGATGATCAGCAAACAGGAATCAGGTGTCGGGAAGATTGACCCATTGATTGCGACGTTTAACGCAGTGGCACTTATGAGTCTGGCACCGGAAGTTAAAAACTATGACATTGACGGATATTTAGAGGACATCGTGATAGCATGAGCGACTTACAAGACACGGGATTCTGGTCTCGCTTCTGGTCACGATTGACTGGAAAAACTCAATTAAAGAAAGGGGATACTTCCTATCCAGTAGATAGCTATATGTCTTCTGGTGGTGCAGTGGTCAATCCCGAAACCTCTCTGAAGTTATCGGCAGTTTGGGCATGTGTAAAACTACGTGCCGAAACCATTTCAACCTTGCCACTTCACCTATACGACACTGAAAAAAAGATTGCCAAAGACCACGAACTATACCGAATCTTGCACGACTCACCCAATGCAGACATGTGCGCCAGTGAATTTTGGCAGATTCAGTCAGCGTGTCTGGATTTATGGGGTAATGCATACAGTTATATTGCTCGCCGCAATAATCGCAGTGTTATTTCTTTAGAACCATTGTTTCCTAGTGAAATGGTTAAAAAGCGCCTGAAAGATGGAAGCTTTGAATACCATTACACGGAAAACGGCAAAGTTAAGATCTATACCGATGATGAGATTCTGCATTTTAAGGGCTTTACCTTGGATGGATATGTGGGACTGTCAGCGATTCAGTTTTTTGCTCAAACCATTGGTATGCAGTTTGATGCTAATAATCAGGCGCAGGACTGGTTCAAGAATGGTTTGAAAGTTGGTGGATTTCTTGAGAGTGGAGAAACAACGCTAACCAAAGAGCAGCGCCATTCTTTGCGAGAAAGCCTTTCTATGTTCAGCCGACCTGAGAATGCTGGCAAATATATGGTGCTTGAAGCAGGCATGAAAGTCGCCAGTGCTTCAAATATTCGAATCAATCCAGTTGATGCTCAGCTTCTTGAAAGTCGTTATTTTGGCATTGAGGAAATATGTCGGGCTTTTGGTGTGCCACCCCAGTTGATTGGCCATACAAATAAAGCTAGTTCATGGGCTTCTAGCCTTGAGCAAACCAACCAGGGCTTTCTCACTTACTCATTGAATCCGCAATTGGTTCGATATGAGCAAACAATCGCTCGAAAATTACTACTGCCTCAAGATAAATACAAATACCGCCCTAAATTTGCGGTTGATGGTTTATTACGTGCAAACAACGCAGCAAGAGCCGACTTCTACGTGAAGATGACTCAGAACGGTCTATACACCCGCAATGAAGTACGAGAGCTTGAGGATATGCCAAGAGCTGACGACCCAACCGCAGATAAATTAATGGTTCAGATGCAAATGGTTCCGCTGGGCACCGAAAAAGGTGAAACAAATGAATAGAAAAAGTTTTAATTTAAATATTAAAGCCGTCCAAGAGGACGGTTTTTTTTCGGGCTATGGTGCGGTTTTTGGAAATCTCGACTGGTATAACGACATTATTTTGCCGGGTGCCTTTAAAAATACACTGGCCAAATGGACTGAAAAAGGGAAATTCCCACCAGTTCTCTGGAACCACAGCTCCAATGAGCCAATTGGGGTCTATACCAAGCTGGTAGAGGATGAAAGAGGCTTGTATGTCGAAGGCAAACTATTGGTCGATGACGTCCCAAAAGCCAAATCAACACACGCTCTTTTAAAGGCTGGTGCAATCGATGGTCTAAGCATTGGTTATCGCACAGTCAAATCCAGCTACAACGAAAACACAGATATCCGTGAACTGATTGAACTGGATCTGGGTGAAATCTCCATTGTCACCACACCGGCCAATGAAAAAAGCACAGTGATTTCTGTGAAATCCAAGTTAGAAGAAGGCGAATTGCCATCTTTACCAGAATTCGAAAAGTTCCTGAGAGAGTCAGGCTTTTCAAAATCGCAAGCCACTGCAATCGCTGGCAAGGGTTTGCGCCATCTTTTGAGCGAGTCTGAAGATGAAAAGTTCCAAGCGAAATCAATTTCAAATGCTCTTAATATTTTAAAAGGAAGTCAAAATGACTGATCAAAATTTAGAACAACTCGCTCAAGAGTTTAAAAAACAAGTCGATGAAGTTAAAGGCATTGCTGAAGACTTCAAAGGCAAGCGTGAACATGGCGACAAAATCGCCGAAGGTGCTAAACAGGCAGCGGATGAAGCGATTACCAAGCTGAATGAGTTAAAAGCTCGCGTGGATGAAGTTGAGCAGAAAGCTGCCCGTCGTCCGCATGAAGGTAATGAAGAGGTTAAATCTCTTGGCCGCCAATTTGTGGAATCTGATCAGTTTAAATCACTGGTTGGTTCAGCTGGACAGCGCGGTAAAGCAAACCTTGAGATCAAGGCTACTATCACTTCAGCAACAACTGATGCTGCTGGCTCGGCTGGTGATCTGGTTCAAACCACACGCATTCCAGGCATTATTGCTCCACAGGATCGCAAGCTTACAATTCGTGACCTGCTGATGCAGGGTCGCATGGATGGTAACGCGCTTGAATACGTTCAGGAAACCGGCTTTGTGAATGCTGCTGACATGGTGGCTGAAGGTGCTAAAAAACCTCAATCAGATATTAAGTTCGATCTTAAATCGACTACTGCAAAAGTTATCGCTCACTACATGAAGGCATCGCGCCAGATTCTTGATGATGCATCGCAGTTGCAGTCTTACATCGATGGTCGCTTACGCTATGGTCTTGCTTTCAAAGAAGAGCAGCAAATCCTGAACGGTGACGGCACTGGTCAAAACTTGCTAGGTATTATTCCGCAAGCCACCGGATATGTGCGCCCCGCAGGTGTATCAACCACCGCAGAAAGCAAAATCGACACCCTGCGCTTCGCAATGCTTCAGGCAATTCTTGCTGAATACCCTGCAAGCGGCCATGTGCTAAACCCGATTGACTGGGCTGCAATTGAAACCCTGAAAGACACATCTGGTCAGTACATCATCGGCAATCCACAAGGCAACCTAAACCCGACTCTGTGGGGTCTTCCGGTTGCAGAAACACAGGCGATTGCTGCGGGTAAATTCCTGACTGGTGCCTTCTCAATGGGTGCTCAAATCTTTGACCGCTGGGCTTCACGTGTTGAAGTGGCAACCGAGAACGAAGATGACTTTGTTAAAAACTTGGTGACCATTCTTGCGGAAGAGCGTCTGGCATTGGCGGTTTATCGCCCAGAAGCGTTTATCTATGGTGATATTACCCCGGCAGTTTCCGGCGGTTAATCCAAAATCCAATAAGGGTCAAATTACTGGCCCTTATTTATTAGGAGATAGTTATGACTGAGTACGATGTTAAGCGTGAGCACTATGGTGATAAGTATTACCAGACTGGTGATAAGCGCACAGCCAATCCAGCGGATGTGAAACACTTAGTTGATAAGGGTATTTTAGTTGAATCCGCAGAAGAGTCAAAACCTAAAACAACCAAAACCCCAGCAAAACAGGCCAAACCAGAATGATTGATCTCGCAAAAGCCAAGTTGCATTGTCGTGTAGATCATGATGATGAAGATACTTTGATACAGGCATATATCGATGCTGCCAATGAGCAAATTCAAGCACATTTAGATCGCAAAGTTATCGCAACCGAGGCTGAGCGAGTAAATGAAAATGACCTGGTTGATAACAAGGCCCTAGATGCTGCTCGGCTTCTCTTTGTTGCGCACCTTTATGCCAATAGAGAAGCCACCACTCAGGCAACAATTGAATTGCCTTTGGGGTACTGGTCGCTAATTCAGCCTTACCGGAATATGGGGGTGTGATATGGCCCAACGTGCCGGCGAACTCTGCCACCGTGTAACGATTCAGCATAAAACCACGGTCTATGATGAATACAACTATGAAACTGAAGCCTGGACTGGGTTTAAAAAGCTCTGGGGTAAAATCAGTTTCCTTTCTGTCAAAGATTCTTTGAACGCCAAAGCCGCAGGATCAGAAACCACAGCCCGGCTAAAACTGCGCAAACGTAAAGATATTGATACTGGTATGCGTGTTTTATTTGATGGCCAGACCTTCCAGATCGTATCACCACCTAAACCAGACAATGAAAATGGTCGTATTTATATGACGCTGGAGTTGTCTTTAGTGGGGTAAGCCATGTCAGTAGAATTTAAAATTGAAGGCTTGGAGTTAGTTCAAGAGAAACTTAAAAGACTTGGCAATCCTCGCTTAATCAAAAACGCTGCTCGACGTTCTATGCGTAAAGCTATGGCGATTGTGCGTGATGCGGCTCGATCTGGGGCAAAAGCAATAGATGATCCGCAAACAAGCGAAAAGATTTGGAAAAATATTGCAATTGCCGCAGGGAAAACACGAAACTCGAATGAAGTGGTGATGCGTGTCGGTGTGCGTGGTGGTGCGTCATTCTCAAACAAAAATCCACCCAATACACCAGGTGGTGATACCAGACATTGGAGGTTTATTGAATTCCCTAGTGTTAATAATCCAGGTACTCCATTCATGCGCCCAGCACTGCAAAACAACATCCAAGCCGTGACCAATAGCTTTGCTGAAAACTTCAATAAAGAAATCGACAAGGAACTCGCTAAATTATGAACATTTTACCCGTAGTTCCGACACTTGCCGCTAGTCCTGAAGTCACAGCCTTGCTTGGCACCAATCCCTTAAAAGTCTGGGAAGATATTGCACCACACAAGACAGCATATCCCTATGCGGTCTGGTCGGTGGTCACAGCAAATCCTGAAAACCACTTGGATTGCCCAGCGAATACTGACCATGTGTCCTTCCAGATTGTGGTTTACGACACTCAGCAGAAAAGAGCATCTGATATTCGTGCCGCAATCAGAAAGGCTTTAGAGCCACATTGCTACATTACTAATATTCACCCAAACCATTTTGAGCGCATTGCTGACACCAATATTTTCGGCCGCGGCTTTGATGCGAATTGGTTTTTGGATAGATCATGAAAGATAAAATTATAGCAACGGTTGTTATTCTTCTGATTGCAGCTTTTACCTGTCTTATGGTGTATGCCATCTGGCAAGAATTAACAAGCCCAAAAATGGAACTAAATAAATCTGAATGGGAGTGCGTAAAGACTGAAACGCGCATAACTAATGTAATTATCGGCGGCAAATTAATGCCACAATCAAATCAAGAATGCGTCGAATATAAACGCAACTAAATTCCAAATTTCCACATGGCACCCAATCGGGTGCTTTTTTTATGCCTGAGTGTTTATATGCGTTCAGCATTCAGGCTCAACACAACTCAAAAGGAGTTAATTATGAATGCTATGTTAAAACCAATCGTAATTGTTGAAGTTGAAAATGGCGAACCCATGACAACCACTTTGCAAATAGCACTTGGCTTAGGTATCCAGCATGCAACAGTCATTAAGTTGGTTAGAACTTACATGCCTGATTTCCAAGAATTTGGAAGGGTTAGATTTAAAATCCAATCCTTTGAGACAAATGGCGGTACTCAAGAGCGTAAATTTGTTCCATTAAATGAACAACAGGCGACCTTCTTAATGACACTTATGCGGAACAGTCCACGAGTTATTGAGTTTAAAAAGGCTTTAGTGAAAGCATTCTTTGAAACACGAGAGTTTATTCGCTCGCAGGATCAAAGTTATAACAATATTCACAACAAATTATCACTTCAGCTTGATCTGGCGAAATCAGATGCAAGCCTTGCAGGTAGTGTTTTGGGTAGCTATCGCAAGAAACGAGATTTATTAATGACTGCAATCACGGAAGTCGAGCGACTTATGCAGCCATGTCTATTTGAATAACTAAATTATTTTCAAACCAATGCCACCATTCGGTGGCTTTTTTTATGCCTAAAAATTGAGGAGCACTCGCAAATGGCAGAATTACGCACGCAAGGGACAAACGTCTTTGCTTTTGATGGTACCGACATTACGCAACTTGTCTGTGTAACCGGTATCGACTTGGGAAGCGACAGTACTTCAAAAATTGAAACAACTTGTCTTGAAGAAACGAAATCAAAATCCTATATGCCGGGCCTATCTGATCCGGGTGATGGTTCGATCTCAATTCGATTAGACCTTGAAAACCAATCACACCTGAAACTCATTGAATGGGCTGAGGAACGCAAGGAACTTGAATTCTACATCGGTGCCAGCGACTCAAATGCAGTACCAACAGTAGCTACCAATGCTGTGGCTCTACCAACTGGCCGCTCATTCTGGTCATTTAAGGGTGCACTAACTCCAGCAGTACCAACTTTTGAAGCTGATTCTATTGTGGGCTACCAGTTCACTTTACAGCGTTCAACTGGTGTAACTCTTACCCCTGCAACCGTTTAATTTGGAGCCCCGCAACGGGGCTTTTGCTTTTCTGGTGAATCATGAAAAAACTAACTCTAAATGATATTAAGTCTGGCGCTTTAATGGGTAAGCCAGAGCATGTGACGGTCCAAATTAAAGTTGCTGGTGAGGATGCAGAGTTTGATACTCATATTCTGCCTTTTAGCTACAACACAGCCATTGCTCAAATGAAAGCGTATGGTGAAAACAAAGAGTCACTGGCTGGAATTCTTGCAAGTGTTATTTGTGATGAAAAAGGTCAATTAACCTTTACTGAAGAAGAAATTCGAAAGCACTTTAACCAGGCTTTAGTTGATGCGATCTGGAGCAAAGTATTTGAAGTAAATGTCATGGGAAAGCAGTCGAGCTTAACCAAGACGACGAAATCCTCATCGAAATCAGCATCGCGCTCGGCAAAACGTACAGCGAGATCGCAGACCTCCCGTACAGAGAAATTAAAAAGTACACCGCCTACATCCGAAAGTACGGAAGCCTCAATCTCGGAAGAAGATTCGAGCAAGAATTAGCCCGACTCCATCAATCCATTCTGACTCTGAAAGGTGTTAAGAATGTTAAGCTTCATGATCTGATGACACATGAGGAAAAGCCAGAAGAAAAAAGCCTGGAAGATTATCTGGTTGAAAATTACGGCAAATAAGAAACCTTTTAACGAGGTTTCTTTTTACGGCTGAAATTAGTATCTTGTCCTGAATAACAAATATTTGGGTGGGGTATGTGGCTTATATTAATAATTACTGTAGTAATCATCGGTGCAATTTTCTTGGCAAGGAAAGCCAGTATGCCGGTGGAAAAAAAGACTCAAGAGTTTCTCAAGACTCAGCAAACCAGGAGTAAAGAGGAGGTAAGCGGAAGAAGTCTACCACCTCCACCGCCATTCCCAATGGGGAGCACTAGAAGAAAGGATGCGAATAGGATTGCTCCTAAGAGAATTTTCCGACTTGATTATGATGGTTCGCATGATTTTGATAACTATCCATTCGAAATTGTTGGCGAATCACACTACCAATCCAATATTGAACGATTTGCTGTAAAAAGAGAGGGTAAGGGTTGCTTTACTGAAGTAGAGGCGAAAATCATCAGGGAGTTTAGCAATAGCCATGATAAAAACGCATGTAGAGTGGATATCAACGGATTGACGGTTGGTTACTTCCCTCGCAATAATGCCGAGAGTTGGGTAAAACTTTTAGGGCGCTTAAATATGCCCGATAACTCAGAAGTTTATGTTAAGGCTGTGATTGTTGGTGGTGGAAGCAAGGATTATAGCTTTGGGGTAAGATTGGATATACCATCTAGAATTGCAAATTCTGCTAAATACATAAAAGAAGTTTAAGGTCCTTGTATGAAAAAAATCATTTTATTGGCTTTGATTGCGTTTGCAAACGTAGTCAATGCATCGAAAGCAGATGAAGAGTATTGCGGTGGAATCTACGATAGAGCAAAAGTGATTATGGATTACCGCCAAAAAGGCACGCCAATCAAGATAATTTATGATGTCACTAACAAAATGAAGGCGCCAGAGGAAGTCAAGGAAGTATTTAAGCATATGATCAATGAGGCCTATGAAAAACCTCAATTTCAAACAGAAAGGTACCGACAGGAATCTTCTGAGGAATTTGCAAATCAGTATTTTTTGCAGTGCATAAAGTCTTTTAAAGACTAAGCAAAGAAATATAGCAACCGCCTTAATGGCGGTTTTTTTACGCCTAGAGGAAAAGTTATGGCTACAAAACTCGGAACGCTAACATTAAATCTTGCCGTTCAGATTGGGCAATACACTGAGGGCTTTAAGAAGGCTGGGGATGTAACCGAGCGTGAATCTAGGCGAATAGAAAAAAGTACAAATAGTGCAACTGCTGCCATAAAAAATCTAGGCGCCTTGGCTTTAGCGGGATTTTCTGTAGATGCTATTGTTGGTATGGCGGACAGTTATACACAAATGGCCGCACGAATCCGAAATGCTACCGATTCAGCTCAAGAATATAATCTGGTCCAAGATCGATTGCTTGCAACAGCGAATGGTACTTATCGCGCACTTTCTGAAGCGCAAGAGGTTTACTTATCTCTTTCTGGTGGAATGAAGTCACTTGGTAAGAGTACTTCAGATACTTTGGATGTGGCTGATTCTCTATCTTATGCGTTTGTTGCGAATGCTGCACGTGCAGACCAAGCGCAAAGCGCGATGGATGCCCTGAATAAGTCAATGGCTAAAGGCAAGATTGATGCAGACGCATGGATTAGTATTGTTTCGGCAGCAGACAATATCATCGGAGATATGGCTAAGCAGACCGGCCGCACAGAAGAAGAAGTTCGTAAGCTTGGTGCAACAGGTAAAATTTCATTAAATGAACTTCTGGACACCCTACAAGCCACAACCGAGAAAAATAAAGAATTAGCTGATGCCATGGAAAACTCTGTAGCAGACGGATTTCAAAAATTATCCAATTCTGTAACGGTTTATCTTGGCAAATTAAATGAGTCTACAGGTGCGACCGGCCAGATCGCTGGTGCACTTGGAATGCTTGGCGACAATATTGAAACCGTTGCTGAGTCGGCGATGGTTCTAGGCGCATACTGGGTCGGCACTTATATTCCTTCAGTTTATGCCAGCACGACAGCAACCATTCAAGGTACAGCTGCTAAAGTTGCAGATACCATAGCAGCTCGCGCCAAGGCTTTAGCGGATTATGATGTTGCTAAAGCCAATTTAGCTTCCACTGCTGCCATGGTTCGCTCTATGGGTGTGACGAATGCTCAAACTGCGGCAATGATGACAAATGCACGTGCAGCATACCAACAGGCGGCAGCATCTCGTGCAGCAGCGGTAGCAGGGACAAGCGCACTTGGATTATTGGGTGGACCAGTAGGTATTGGTGTGACACTGGCAGCGGTAGCGGCTGGCTATCTGTTAATGAAGGACAGTACCGATGAATCAACAAAATCTTTGCGTGAAAATAACGAGTCTGTTGATGAAGCCATTAAGAAATATCAGGAGTTAGATGAAGTTCGTCGCCGATCTCAGATGGTGTCTGAAAAAGAGAAACTCCGTGATCTGGGTCAAGAATACGATGAAGTTAATTCAAAACTAATCACCGCCACCTACTCATTTAGTCGTCATAACGACATGACTTCCGAGCAATCAAAACAGGTTAATGCACTGATTGCTGAGTACAAGCAAACAGGTGATATCGATAAATTCTCACAAAAGATTAATTCTCTAAGCTTTGTCAATCAAGAAAGTAAGGACAAGTTTAATACTTTGGCTGGGTCGGTTAAAACGGCTGGTAATGAATTTAAAAACCAGAAGTCTTTTGTGGATCAGATGGCTCCAGCTGTTAAAGGTGTGGGTGATCAGGCGAAACAAACCGCTAGTGAGGTGGCTAATCTAAGTGAAGAAATTAAAAAACTACTTAATGAATCTAATCGCAATATTAAAGACGCTGCAATTACCAAGGCCTTAGCAGACCGTGGTTATAACGACACCATGATCGAGCTTGTAAAAAAATACATGGCTGTTGAAGGTGCGATTACTACCAATGCAAAAGGGCAGCAGGTATTAAAAAGCGAATTAATAGCTCAATTACGTATTGAATATCAGGCTGCAATGAAGGCTAAAAATGCCGTGGATGATCGCAATAAGTCTGAGGAAAAAACCAGAAAACTTATTGAGGCTCAGGGCGAAGCAATGAAGGTGAATGCCAAAGTTGCAGCCAATGCAGCTAAGTACAACTTTGCTGCGATTGAAGCTAAAAATGGCCTACCAGCGGGTCTGCTTTCTGCTATCCATATGCAGGAATCCAGAGGTAATCCAAATGCCTACAACAAGAGTTCTGGTGCGGCTGGTGGGTTCCAGTTTCTAAAAGGCACGGCTGAACAATATGGAGTCACAGACCGTTATAATCTAGCTCAAGCCGCTGAGGGTGCTGGTAAATATTTAGCCTATCTTATCGATCTTTTTAAAGGCGATATTAACAAAGCTATTAGCGCCTATCATGCTGGTGAAGGAAATGTTCAACGCGGTACTAATATTGGCCCAGTCAACCGTCAGTATGTGAAGAACATTAAAGGCTATTTGGGTGGCTCAAGCGGTGTCGCATTCACAGAAGAATATTCTTTTGATGATTGGCTGAAAGAGTTAGAGCAGCACGTAGTTGAGCAAGAAAAACTTGAGAAAGAACTGGCTGATAAAAAGCAGTCAATTCAGGTCAATTACTACAATGAATGGCAAAAACTCGAATTTGATAACCAAGAGAAAATCAAGGAAATCAACGAGGCTTTTGCCAGCGACCCAACAGAGCGCGATCGTCTTTTAGACCTTCAGCAAAAAGCTTACGGGGAAGATGTAGCCAACTGGATTAAAGCACAGGATGAGCGAGTTAAGGCTGAGAATGAGGCGAACCAACAAATCATTCTTGCTCGTCGTAATGCTTTTGCCATGATGAATGAGCCGTTAGGTGCAATGAATCAAATGGGTATTGATGCGAAAGCTCAGGCTTCAATGAGTCCGCAGCAGTATCAGAAATGGCAGCTTAATAATGATCAGCAATCTGGTTATTCTCAATTAGCTGATCAACTGTATTCAGCTCAGTCTGCCATTGAGAATAATGAATATCTTGAAACAACTGAGAGATATAGGCAGCTTGAACAGGCTTATGAAGCATATTTACAGAATAAGGCCGCACTATCTGAAGCATACAACAAGCAGGAGCAGGATTTAGCAAGAAGCCAGTATGAATCCCAAATGGGAATCTGGAGCAACTTGCTTGGACAGGCTCAAAACACTTGGTCACAGATGACACAAGCTGTCAAGGATAGCGAAGGAGAGCAATCTGCAGCATTTAAGGCGATGTTCTTAATGCAGCAAATGTTTGCCGTTAGCTCCGCTTTAGTAAGCACACACTTAGCAGCTACACAGGTGGCAGCGGATGCAACAATTCCTTTCTTTGGTGCCAAGGTTGCAGCATCAAAATTAATGCTGGCAATGGGGTATGCAAATGTCGGCATGATCGCAGGTCAAACCATTGCAGGCATGGCCCATGACGGTATCGACAATATTCCAAAAGAAGGCACATGGCTCTTGGATAAAGGCGAACGTGTTGTTGATAGTCGGACTAATAGCGATTTGAAGGACTTTATCGCCAATGGTGGTAATGGACCTCAAATCAATATCAATGTTCCACCAGGCTACACAGCTGAGCAAAGTCGCGGTGCTGATGGTGCTGTGACGATTGATATTGTTGAGAAGCAAATTAAGCGGTCTTGGGGGAATCTTAGCAATCCTAACTCGTATGAATCCAAGCAGATCCAGCGCAATACAACAGCAGGAGTGAAGCGATAGTGAACAGTTTCGCATTATGCCCGTTACAAGCCGGGTATTCCTTTTCGCCTGGCAACAACATGTTAGAGCAGCAACTTCTTGGCGGTTTCGCCCGTCAACGAAGAATGTTTGTAAATAACGTGCATGTGGTGAACGTATCTGTACTGCTTAAAACCAAAACCCATGCTCAGTATTTCTGGGCATTTTGGCGATTGCATACGCTCGATCCAAAGCCATTTTTATGGCGACTGATAACTGACTCAGCCGAAGCACAGGATCACACCTGTCAGTTCGTTGCTGATTCTTTGTCAGTCGGTGAGCGTAGCGGTGTGATTTATTCCGTGTCATTCCAGGTGCGATGCAAACCGCTGAACAACGGTGATTTGGCCTTTGATCAGCAGATTGTGGATTTGTGGGAGTCCGGCAATCCACTTGAGATGCTGAACTTACTTGAGAAATTAGTGAACGAAACAATGCCGAATGCCTTGGGGGTGTGATGATTACAGTTGATGATATTAAGGATTTTCATCTGGATAGTGCGCCCAGCGTGGTATTGCTGGAAACACTTGAAATTAGCCATTCACTTTGGCCCAACCCAATTCGCCTTGTGACCAATCACCCGGATGGCATTTCTGTCACGCTTGAGAATGGCCAGCCAGCCACGTTTGATTTTATTCCGGTGATGATTCAGCGTGGCAATACCTCTGATGACTTGGATCAATCCCTGAAAATCACAGTTGGGGATTTAGGGGAAGTGGTGCCACCACTTATCCAAATAATTGAGGATGCGTCGAGTGATGAAAAGCCACAGGTAATTTATCGCTCGTTTGCCTTTGATACTGTATCCATGGTGCTCACCAAACCCACTCCACTTGAGTTGATTCGCGGTCTATATGTAGCAAAGATGAATCAGGATTATCAGGCCACCACCTTTGAAGCCGCAACTTCTGGGAAAAATAGCGTGAAGACAGGTCGAACCTATAACTTCAAGGACTACCCAGACCTGAGGGGATTGATATGAAAAGTGTTGATGCCTTGCTGGATCGGCAATATGACTCAAAAAAATATCATTGTGTGCATTTTCTGATTGAAGCAGCACAGTACCTTTTTGAAAAAGATTATTCACCAAGCTTTCTGGGTCTTACTGGTGATCTTTCCCAAAGCATTCAAACTTCGCGTGACACCACAATCAAAAACAAAAGGATCGAGAGGCCCATTGAAGGCTGCATTGTCCTAATGACCAATCTTTTAAATAGCTCCCATGTGGGGCTTTTTTATTGCGGTCGTGTTTTACATCTATCTGAAATTGGTGTGCATTTTCAGGAACTTCGGTCTCTAGAGCGAAATTATTCAAGGTTTAGATTTTATGAAGCTTCGTATTTATCCCAATGAGCTTGATCCGACTGAATACAGTGAAAAAGAGTATGAGTGCTTGCTTAAAGACTGGCTAAATATTCGGGAAGAATATCCAGAAGCTCGACTTTATAAAGACAGCATCTGCGCCCAGAATGATGTAACACCAAAGACTAAAGAAGAAGCCCTACAGCTTCTGCATGCAGATGGCGATTACTTTGTGCTTTGTCATGCTGGAACACCGCTTGAAATTTTTCTGGTTGTGGTCACAGTCCTGTCTGCAGCTCTGGCTATTTACACCTATATGAACATGCCTGAAATACCAGATCAGGCCACAGGTTCAGGAAATAATAGCCTGGCTTCACGTCAGAATAAACACCGTACCAGTGAGCGTGCACCAGACATCTACGGGAAAGTAAAATCTATCCCGGATCTCATTGCGCCCGTATATCGGTACTACGCAGACAATGTTCAGATTGAAGAAACCTTGATGAGTATTGGTACTGGGTATTTTGAAATAGAGCAGGATCAAATTAAAGAAGGTGAAACCCCAGTCAATACAATTGAAGGGGCAAGCTTAAGCGCTTATGAGCCTGGCACACTCATTACGGGCACCCCACAAATCCAGATCGGTGAAGAGTTCACAGATCCGCCAATTGTGGCAAAGCAGGTTAGTTCAGTTGATGGTAAGCAAAAATTGCTGTCGCCAAACAACACTAAACTGAATTATAAAGGGGTGACTTTCGCTGGTAATAAAATAGAAGTTACAGGTGACTACCAGTACATAGAAAGAGATTATATGTATGTTGGCGGTGCTTTTGGCTGGTCAACTATTCCACGTCCTGTTTATGCCAACTTTAGCGATCACTTTGTTAATGGCGAACAAATCGTTATTGAGAATGCAATATATGGATCAGCACCTGATTCCAATATTTCCGGTACAACCGATGTGTCTACTACTGGCATTTTAACCATTGCATCCTCCATCAATATTGTCGACCCAGATAACTATAAAAAGATCCGCATATCTTCACTGACAGTCGAGGATCTGGTGGAAGGTCAATTAAGCCTGGCTGGAGAATACGCTGTTTCAAATATTGTTAAAACAGGATCGGCTGGCGCATGGTTTTACGAGGTTACCCTTAAATCAAACTATACAGAAGCCAATATTAACTTTGGGCGAATGTCAGATGATGGAACCGGTATCTTATCAGCAGTTCTAACGGATCATGATGAGAATATCGACCTTAGTGGCACCTATACCATTTCATCAGTTTCTACCAATGAAATAACTCTAGTGAATCCTTCTGCAGTAAATCCAGACTGGCTGCTTTTACCAAATCTAACTGCGCAACAAATTAGCAATATGCTTGGTAGAAATATCACCTTTAAAGGAACCAGTGAAAACTTTATTGGTTGGTACTACGCTGGAAACAAAGACACTGAAGGCATGTTGCTTAACTTTCTAGCTGCCAATGGTATCTATGAAGGAGATAAAGCTAAGCAGGTTGCCATTGAGGTTCAATATCAGCAAGTTGTTGATGGTGTGCCTACTGGTGGAATTTATTCATCTGGTATAGTTATGCAGGGCAAGGCCAACAATCGCGACCAGGTGGGTGCATCAGTTCGTGAAAAACTGCCTTTCACTGGGCAATTCCGCTTCCGTGCCAAGCGTATTAACGATAATGGCAGTAGTGCAAATCTGATTGATGATGTGGTATTTGAAAGTGCTTATAGTTTTTATGAAACGAAAAAGACTGCTTATGAATACGATACAACGATCAGATTAAAACGTCTTGCTATTGGGTCTGGTACAAATGCATCAGAACTAAACCTGCCAGTGGTACGCAAACTTTATTCATACCGCAGTGGCACTCGATCTGCTGAACGCATACCAACTAGCAACTTTGCAGACATTGTCATTAATATGGCTATCGATCCACTCATTGGTCGTTTTGATATATCGGAAGTTGATGTTGATTCGCTGTATGAAGTGTCAGATGAAATTAAGGCTTATTTCGGTACACCAAAAGCATGTGAGTTTAATTACACTTTTGATAACAAGAACAGCAGTTATCAAGAGATGGCCTTTGCTGTTGCTGAAGCGGTTTTCTGTACAGCGCGTCAGGAAAACGGAAAGCACTTTTTCACTTTTGAAAAAGAAACGCCAAATTCCTTAATTTTATTCAATCACCGGAATATAAAACCTGAAAGCCTAACCAAGACCAATCTGTTTGGTGTACCAGATGAATATGAAGGTATTGAATTTAAGTGGCGTGATGAAACTGATGATTATGCTGAAGCAGTGATTAAGTTGCCACACGATGGCTTAGCCAATTACAAAACCATTGAAAGCAATGGCGTAACCAATGCGATTCAGGCGCATTTTTTAGCACATCGGGCATGGAATAAACTTCGTTTTAATCGTAAAAATATTGAGTTTACTGCCTATGGTGAGGCTGACCTAGTCACACGTAATGACCGCATTGCTGTAGTCGACGATGTTTTTAAAATGCTGGGCAGTGGTGAAGTAGAAGCGCAGAACAATACAGTTTTGACTCTAGATAATAATGTCAATCTTGAGGAAGGTGAAAGTTATGTTATTCACCTACAGCTAAAAGATGGATCAGTTGATGTTATTAATATTGTTAGTCAACTTGATGAAAATCAGGTTGAGTTGGCGCGAATACCGCTCATGCCGCTAGTTATAGACAAGGTGGTGAATGCTACATACAGCATCACCAAGGCAAGCGATGGGGAAAGTGAAGCCTATTTGATACAGGAAAAATCACCGAGTGGAACTTTTGAAACCGGGATAACTGCAATCAAATACGATAGGCGCTACTACAGCAACGACAAAGACCACATAAACAATTTGATTTAACAGCCACCTTCGGGTGGTTTTTTAATGCCGGAGAGAAACATGGCTGATCAACCAGTTACAAGAGAAAAGTTAATTAATGCCGATATTGATGTGGATAATCTTGGCAAGGCGGTGAATGAGGAAGCGATTGTTACCCCGCGTTACGGTGCGCCATTTAAGTCTTTGCCGATGATTGCGCGTGAATATGATGAAAATAGCGGCACAAAAGGCTTTAACACGCTTGCAGAATTTGAAGCTGTTAAATCCACCATTCCTGCTTATACAGTTGTTACTATTAGCGAGGCTGGCGCAAATCAAGGGCTGAACGTATGGAACGGTACGACTCTAACTAAAAGTGCTTATGATCCATTGACGCAAGCTAAAGGTTATGTTGATTCAAACCCTTTTCTTAATCCTGCATTAAACCCTACAGAGAAGAATCTTAACAATATTACCCATAATTCTATTTATCAATATTCCGCAGCTAACGCAACCCTAGCTAATAATTTTCCTGTAGCTGATGTAACTACATACGTAGAAACATTTAAGCTTGAAGGGAGTTTATTTATATTTCAAAAAGCGACTGTTGTGGCTATAGGGATGGAGCTAAAGACATTTTTTCGTAGCGGTGCAAGCGGCTCATGGGGTGTGTGGGCTGAAACGTTAACAAAAACATCAATGACTCCATCGCTAATTAGTACATCTGTAAATATAAACACATTAGCTGGAACCAACGGATACAACATGTATTCACGAACTGTGACAACTGTAGAAGATAACTTTCCGCTAGCAGGCGAGAGCTTCTTTGTTGAAACAAGCACAGCAACAGGCTCGTTGTTTACATTACAGCGAGCTGTATCAGTTTCAACTGACAAACCGCGTGAATTTCTGCGTAGATATAATGGAGCGTGGAGCAACTGGGTAGAACAGGTTGTGAAAGGTGAAGTTGGTGGATTTGATGATGCAGCTTGGTATAAGTATGTAAATGCTGACAGTCCGTCAATTTACCAGGACAAGCTCCCAAATTTCAGACGCAACAATCTTTTAAAAAATAAAGATATGTGTGTTGTGATGACAGGAACATCTTTAACTGCTAGTACCAGTCAGCACTGCACACTTAGAACTGATGCTCATTTACGCCCACCGAACATGCACGCGAATGCTTTCGGCTCATATATCTGGGATGTATTGAAATGGGAAGGGCAACAATACCGACGATATGATGCAAGTTATTTCACAGAAGTTGGCACGTTTACAACAAAATCAAAAGATGATTTATGGGATGATCAAACCCGTGATGGTCTAACTCGTATAAGTGCTAGCACAGACGCAGCTGTTGGTTTTGTTATTCCAGTTGATGCTTGGCAATTTAACTTCATCTATCGTACAGAATCTACTGGATGCACGGCTACTGTATCTATTGCTGAGGGTAATAGTTGTGTGCAGGTATATGATGAAACAACATCTGCATGGGTAGAAGCTAATGGATATAGTTTTAGCATGCTAGAAACCCCGCCAGTTCAAAGAACTGTCGCAATCCCAGATTTAATCACTGAGATTCCTACAAATTACACACTAAGTAGTAAAGCAAATACTACATATCAGAAGCGTTTAAAAATGCGCTGTAGAAGTGGGGATGGTTCGTTTGATTCACGTGCTTCTGCTAAAAATGTAACTATTGCAAATGCATCAGGCAGTGGTCGGTTCCTGTACTGGGGCGTTGAATGGAGTCCTCGCCAATATATGATGACTTTCATTAACAGCTCACGCGGCTCACATGCAACAGATGCACGTAAGACGACAGGCTTGCCACGTTATCAAGACAATGAAGTTTGGGCGTTCAAACCGGATTTAATTCTGTCTGAGTTAGCAATTCATAATGATGGTGCATCGGGTGCTGGCGTTTTCCCTGTCGGTACATGGGAGCGGCTTGCAAAGCAGTATGTGACCGATACAAATTATGAATTATCTTTGTATAGTCGCGCTGCTCATTTTGGACAAACTCCAGAATATGCATTTTTTGTTGGCTCAATTACTTGGAATTTTGGCGGCATTAATGAAGATGGTACTTTGAAATTTAGTACTCAAACTGCAAGCGCATTGGGAGGTGCTCGCGCTATGTCGGCATTAGATAAGTATCATGAAGCAATCCAATATTTAAGAAGTCAAAACATTGTCTGCTTAGATACCGCTGAGCATTGGGTTGAAGCTTGCAAAGCTGTATTTGGCGACATAAAAGCAGCAACAGTAGCGAGTGGTAAAACTGGCGCAACATTCACAGATGAGGGATCTCATTGGAATGATAATGGTGCAAAAGTTATGGCCAAAGCAGTTATCCCCTTAATTAAGTAGGCAACAATAAACCCTAGTGACCTTTTAACACCCAAATAAAACCAATCAACCCTGATCTTTAATGAGATCGGGGTTTTTTATTACCAAAATTTAGGGGGCGCAATGTCGAATGACTACTCATCTGATCCACCAGAGCCGAAACGCTATTTTTTAATGTCAATTTTATAGGGGGGTGTATGCCTGAAAATAGGCCGTACAACAATAATGGATGGGAGGGGAAAATTGATTCCATTCATAAAGACATTCGATTGATCCTGGAGCATGTTGCACGCCAAACCTTTATTAACGAACACCATGAGAATGCAATTGCTAAGATCCAGAAAGAACTGGATTCACTTGAATTAAAGGTATCGGGCCTTGAAAACAAGTCTGCGACTCAGGATGGGGGCCTTGGGGTTTTAAGGGTTTTGCTCGGCCTTTGTGGTGGAACAGTTATAGCTGCATGCATCTGGGTTGGCGCATCAATCATTCAAATCAATCAAACACAGTCACTCATGAAAGAGAAAGTCACACGACTTGAGGAATTAAGTAGATGAACTTTTTACAAGAAAACGCGCTGAAATATACCAGCGTCAAATGGCCCCTAATTGGGGCTTTTTTATTGGGTGTAATTCCCACTTTAATCCAGGAGGGGATTAACACACAGTTGATTCCGACGGAGTATCATTCACTACTTTTAACCATTGTTTTGCCCGCCTTGGCTTACTTCGGTAAAAAGAAATATCAACCTGAACTGCATCCCGAGCCAACTATTCTAGGCTTTGCAAAACTCCCGGTTGATTCGATCACTTTTGATGAGGCATTCCGGCGTTTGATTGGGCATGAGGGTGGCTACACTATAGATCGACGTGACCCGGGTAACTGGACCGGTGGCAAGGTTGGAGTGGGCATCTTAAAAGGCACTAAGTACGGCATCGCTGCAAATACCTACCCAAATCTGGATATTAAAAATCTAACGCTTGCTCAGGCTAAAGAAATCTATAAAAAAGACTGGTGGGACAAGCTTGGGGCAGATGGCATACACTCGGCAATCGTATTCCAGTTGTGGGACTTTGCAATTAATGCCGGGAAGAAGCGTGCGATTCAGGAGCTACAACAAGCGGTTGGTGTAACCGCAGATGGAATCATTGGCCCCAAAACGATGGAAGCCGTGAATGCTCAAGACCTGAACGATGTGATTCTGACTTTAACTGCTGAGCGATTAAGGTTCTATACGTCACTAAAAACATGGCCCACATGGGGCAAGGGCTGGACTAATCGTGTTGCGGATAATCTAAAATATGCAGCGCAGGATAATTAGATTGCCCCGATGCTAGACAAGCCCTCGAAGTGAGGGCTTTAGCTACATTTACTTAACCACCGCCCACCCGGCTTCCTTCCTAAAAATCTCTCCATTCTTAATCGCGTGCTCTATGTAAAAGTAGGTCCATGTTTTCATTATTATCCCCTAAGCCCATTTCTTAATCGCTGTGCAACTTCAGTAGCAGTTGGATTGTAGTAGGTATTCACCAGAATATTAATATCCGTATGTCCGGTAATCTTGGCTAGATCGGCAGGGTTTTGGATAATCTGAGCCATGCGAGTGGTGGCTTCATGTCGCAAATCATGGAATCGCAAATCTTGAATACCGCATTTATCCCGATACTGTCTAAATAAAGAAGACAATGAATCTGACTCAATGCTTAAAACGCGAGGATTATTTACACCTTGCATGTGGCGCAGCAATTCTTCAGCACGTTCGGATAAAGGAATGTTCCGAGTAAGACCGTTTTTAGTGTCTGGTAGATGCACATACATTTTATCAATATGAACATTCTTCCAGGTCATTGCTGTGATTTCACCAAGACGCATTGCAGTTTCAAGCGCAAACAACATAGCCCATGCCACTTCCTGCCCTTTGGTTTTAACTGGTTCGCCTTCGACATAAGAGCAGGCATTCAAAATAGCTTCAATCTCATGATCTGCCGCACGCCTATTTCGTGGAGGTGGCAACTTTGGTCTTGATACAGTAGTCAGGGGAGAGGAGTGCAACCAACCCAATTCACGGATACAACAATGCAGGACGGCACTGAGCAATTCCATTTCTCTTGAAACAGTCGTAGCGGTCACATCCTTGGTTCTGGCATCTCGATATTTCACGAAATCAAATGATTTAAGATCTGTAAGGTTTTTTGACACTAACTGCGGATTGTCACGCATCAGCTTTCTTAAGCGTAAAGTTTCCCATCTGGCACCTTTCTTTTTAGGTGTGACATTCTTCAGGTAATACTCAATAGCTTCTTGGTAGGTGTGTTTTGGCAATTCGCCTTTTGATGCCTTGGCCGCATCCTTAAGTTCGATAATTTTTCGAGCTGCCCATTCTAAAGCTTCTTTTTCTGTATCATGGGTAGAGGTGTGGCGCTTGTTCTGATAATTGACGCAAATACGCCAACTATCACCGCGCTGAATAGCCTTTGGTATTTTCATAATGTTGTGGTGCAGATTTGGTGCAAATCAAATGATTAGATGATGTATTAAATCACATTACAATACATTCTAATACAATATTAATTTATTAAAAATCAATAGTTAAAAGAAAAACCCTTACAGAATAATGGTTTTAGTTTAATGGCGATATGCTCTCTATCCCCACCATATATGAAGAAACAAGGTTAATGCCTTGTTTTTTTTTGCCTGAAATTTAGTGCGACATTTTTATTGGCTTGGCTTTTTATTTTTTGTATTGGATTCATTTATTGTTTAAACAACATGCTCGATCAAGATAAGTGAGGTTCTAGAGGTCTGATCTGCTGAGACTGAGCTAGACAAGCTTAGAGATTAAGTTCAAAGCAGTAGCAAAGAAACCTCATAAGGCCGAGTTTTCTTGTTAAATCTTATAAAAAATAAAAAAATTGCATTAACTGTTTAATTTATAGCGGAATAGGCAGTGATTGCTTGTAAAATCACTTGTCAATGACCTGCTATCTCTATAATATACACAGCCATCGGGGACGTGGCGAAATTGGTAGACGCACTGGATTTAGGTTCCAGCGCCGCGAGGTGTGAGAGTTCGAGTCTCTCCGTCCCCACCAATTTACTCAAGAGATTGAGTAAAATGGCCGAGTAGAGGATTGGTGTAATGGTAGCATGACGGTCTCCAAAACCGTTCGTCAAGGTTCGAATCCTTGATCCTCTGCCAAAGTTTGAAAAAAAGTCCAACACTAAGTTGGTACCCTGATGGGGACGTGGCGAAATTGGTAGACGCACTGGATTTAGGTTCCAGCGCCGCGAGGTGTGAGAGTTCGAGTCTCTCCGTCCCCACCATCAAAAGAGACAAGGTTGATGCCTTGTTTTTTTTTGCCTGAAATTTTTTAAACGAAAAAAAGCCCATCGAAATGGGCTGATTATAGGAATAATAGAATTTTACTCAAATAAAAGGGTAAATCATGAGTGCATTGATTAATTAAATTTAAGCTTTCAGATGATCTTCAAACTCCTCACCCAGCTGCATGGCCAATGCATTACCTGAAAGATCGCAGGTCACCAGACCATATTCTTTTTTAAAACTGAAACTAAAACCACGATTGTCTGCCAGGGTGCGAACCGAATACCCCAATTTTTCTAACCAAAGTCTAAATGCGAGAACGTTTTTTGCTTTGACCACTTTTTTCACGAGATAACTCCTTCATCAGTTAAATCATAGATAAGGGTGAGAATTTTCGTTTTAAAGGGCAAATACCCTTATCTAAATTAATTTAATTGAATTTGCAGATTTAATGAACAAGATAATATAGACCAAACATAAGGTTTTTAATCTAAGTCTATGTTTTTTATTATTTTCAAGATGTTGTAACTAAATATTTTAATTTAAGCCTAAATAATTTTTCGAATAGTTATTAATATTCAAATATTTAAATCAATAATTGTTTATTTGTTATTCATTTTAAATTAGGAATTAGCGTGGTTTAAGGTTTTAGAGTTTGAGTAACGCTTAAAAATATACAATCCAGTAAAGTCTCAGAGTATTCAGGTCATGGTGTTAGGCTCAATCCTTTATACTGAAATTGATGTAATTTAAATAAGATTAATGATGACTGAATTAAATATTGAACAGTACGTCAAACAGCAAATTGAACTTATGCAGCAGCAAGGGCAGGAGCCTGTTGCTGTGATGCTGGGTCATGAAGACTGGCTGGATTTTTCGGTACAGTCCAAGGTGGCGTATACGCCATTTGGCAGTGCGCGCCGTTATCAACCTGCTTTGGGTGGATTATTGCTGGTCAGGATTGATGAAATGAATGCGGTACGAGTGGTCACCCAGCAAGAACTGGATGACTATGCTCAGAAGCATCAGCTACTCTAAGCAGCTATAAGTTTAAAACGAGTCTTTTATCACGCGTAAACGTTGAAACTCTTCGACACTGTCTGCGCGTAAAAAAGGATTGGTTTCCAGTTCTGCTGCAATCGTACTGGGTAAGGTGCATTGTCCTAGCATGCGCATACGCTCAACCTGTTCGAAACGCTCCAGAATTGCTGGATTATCCGGTTCTACATGTTTGGCAAACTGTGCATTCGACAGCGTGTATTCATGCGTGCAATAAACCTGGGTACGTGGCGGTAAGGCAGCCAGACGAGCCAGAGAGTGGTACATCTGCTGATAAGTGCCTTCAAATACCCGCCCACAGCCCATGGCAAACAGGGTATCGCCACAGAACAGTACATCAATGGCATCCAGGAAATACACGATATGGCCTAGGGTATGACCCGGTACGGCAATAATCTGTACCTCAACACCATGAAAACTGAACTGGTCGTCATGTTCAAGTGGATGGTTAATAAACGGAATTTTTTCCAGCTCAGCTTTTGGGCCATATACCGGTAATGATTGCTTTTGAATTAAATCCGGAACGCCCCCGATATGGTCTTTATGCCAGTGGGTGAGCCAGATCTGACTCAGCTCAAGCCCGTGTTCGGTACAATAATCTTGAACTAGCACCGCTTCAGTGGGATCAATGACCGCGACCTGATGCGTCGGTGTATGTTCAAGTAACCAGATATAATTTTGTAATGAGTTTTTGACATCAATACAGTGGATTTTAAACGGCATCATAAGACATCAGACCAAACAGATATTATGGATAAAGTAGCATAAATTCAGGCAGTCTGACTGTGGTCAAAGCTGCCTGTTTGCAAGAATTTTTTATATGATTTGTTTAAAAAGATCAGTTATTTATTCTGCATCTTTTACTGCGACAGCTTCGCCAATGGTATAGAAGTGGCCGCCGGCGACATGATGAATACTTTTCCATTCATCGCTGACTTCATGATAGTACCAGTGCCCATCACGGAACACCCGATCATCGGCATAAGCGGCAATGACCTTACCAATAAACAGGTCATGGGCTTGCTGGTTATGTGGCTCGGGAATCAGCTCACATAAAATCCAGGCGGCACAACCTTCTACAACTGGGATCTCTTGATCTGCGAATTTGAATAACTGCACACCGGACTGTTCTAGTTTGTCTGGGGCATTGTACAGACTCAATGTTCCCAGACTATAGACCATTTCCAGCTGTTTGAGGGTGGGAATCTGCAGGGCAAAGTAGCCAGAATTTTCAATTATTTTTCGGGTCTTGGTGCTTTTATCCAGCACTACGGTGACTTTTGCTGGACTAAATTCGAGTGCACATGCCCAGGCAGCGGCCATGACATCAGTGTCTTGCCCATCATTGGCAGATACCAGTACTGTTGGACCATGCGTAATCAGGCGATAGGCTTTTTCTAAAGGTACAGTTTGAATATGTGAATTGTTCATAAAGAACCTTAATGAGTGAAAAGGGAGAAAAATAAATCATCTGATCCACAGCATATAAAATTCCTCTTCTGGAAAAAAGCTTTTAAACTAAACACCTACATACAGGAGTAAAGAAAATGAAAATGTACCAGGTGGATGCTTTTACGACGTCTCTATTTAAGGGAAATCCTGCTGCAGTCATCGTGCAGGATGCTTGGCTGGATGATCACCTGATGCAGAATATTGCCCTGGAAAATAATCTGTCTGAGACCGCTTTTGTCAAAGTGCTGGATGCAGAAAATTATGAAATTCGCTGGTTTACGCCGACCAAGGAAGTGGATTTCTGTGGACATGCCACATTGGCCAGCAGCTTTGTATTATTCAAGGATTTTAGCTCTGCAAAAACCATTTATTTTCATGTCAAAGATCTGGGCATTTTTACAGTATGCCAGGATGAAGATGGCAAAATCCGGATGAATTTCCCGATCCGTCAGCCTGAACTCATCACAGATTATCCGGAAGCTTTAAGACAGGCCCTGACGAAACCTTTTAAAAACGTTTATCTGAATACGCAAGGTTATATTATTGAATATGAATCAGTGCAGGATGTATTAGAAGAGCAGCCAAATATTGAATTGCTGAAGCAGCTGAATGGAAAAAGAACCGCGATTACAGCAGCGGGTCCATTACTGGATGTCGCGATTACCGCTGGCGATACGCAATATGATTGCATATCACGTTATTTTGCACCGAGTAACGGGATTAATGAAGATCCGGTAACGGGTTCAATTCATACCGGGATTGCACCGATCTGGGCGGAGAAATTAAATAAAACTGAACTGGTGGCTTATCAGGCCTCTCAGCGTGGCGGTGTATTGTATTGCGCATTAAAAGAACAAGGCCGCATTGAGATTTCAGGTTATGCCAAACTGTTTATGCTGGCCGAACTTTATATTTAGCTAGCATACTCAATAAAATACCGTGAAATTGCGCGGTATTTTATTTGGCTTCTCATAAAATAGACTATTCATAATAAAGACTTTTCTCTAAGATCAAAGTGACTGTAAATAAAAATTCACACTTAAAAATTTGGATGAACAATGCAAATACGCTTTAAACGTTTAAGCTTGGCGATTTTATTATCTGGCTGGACAGCGGCCAGTTTTGCACAGCCGGTATTGGTGAAAACAGAACAGAATATCGAAGAATATCGACTGGAAAATGGCTTAAGAATTATTCTTGCGCCCAATGATAAAGAAAATAAAGTGTTTATGAATACGGTTTATCTGACCGGTTCACTGAATGATCCACAAGGCAAAGGGGGCCTGGCGCATCTGCTTGAACATCTGGCGTTTAAAGGCACGGAAAATGTGAAGGGAGATGAGTTTCAGCGCCGTCTGGATCAATATACCTTAATGACCAATGCTAGTACTGACTATTACTCAACCAAATATACCAATGTGATTCGTCCTGAGCAGACCGCGGTCAATGAAGTGATTTTCCTTGAAGCGGAACGCATGGACAAGCTGGTCCTGCAAGAAAAGTATGTGCCGACTGAAATTGACATCGTGAAACGTGAGCGTGAAATCCGTCTGGATCAGCCATTTTCCGTACTGATGGATCAGGTATTTAAATCAGCTTATGGCAATCAGTATCTGGGGCGATTACCGATTGGTGACTTGAACGAACTGCAATCGATCAAGATGCAGGAGCTGAACCAGTTTTATCGTCATTGGTATGCACCGAATAATGCTTTGATGATTATTTCAGGCAAGTTTAATAAGGCAGAAGTGCTGAAGCAGATTGATACCCATTTCAGTCCGATTCAGTCCCGCAAAGTGCCTGAATCGGTAAAAGTGCCTACGCTAAAACCTGAACAGATCAAACAACGTGAATTTACCGTGCAAAAGGGTAGTGATCTGGCCAAATTTAATATTTATCTGAACCAGTCAGAAGAAAGTATTAAAACCACGCTGGCCATGTCTCCAATCTTATATACATTGCAACCTAGCGGACACCTGTATCAGAGTCTGGTCGAGACGGGTAAAACTACTACGGTGCAGTCTATGACCTGGCTGGATAAAGATTTTAATCTGGTGTTTATGGGTTCCATCTATGCGCCAAATCATCAAGTCAAGCAGGTTGAGCAGGGCTTGATTCAGGGTGTAGAGCAGAGCCAGCCATTTAACGAAACCGAATTAAACCGGGCTAAAAGTCTAACCCGAAACCAGGCGGACAATGTTAAAAATAGCGCAACCGCTTTAGGTTCGCGTTTAAGTGAATATGTAGTGGCTTATTCAGGTGACTGGAGCCAGTATTTCAAAGATCTGCAAGCCATAGAAAAGCTGGATGTCAATCAGATCAATCAGGTGTATAAGGCATTCTTTAAGCCAGAATATCGTATTTCTGGCAATATCTTGCCGACACCAGAAGATCAGAAAAAAGCACAGGTGTTGCCCCAGACTGAAGTGCCGGCTCAAACTCTGGACCAGCAGGCTGAAGCAGCAGAACCGCTGAAAGATGTCAGTGTCTATCAGGCAGAAGTAAAGCAGTATGTGGCGCAGTCCAAGCAATATTTACAGGCTAAGGACAAGCAGATTCAACGGGGCAAACTGAAGAATGGTATTAAATACGCTTTATTCCCGACCCAGACTCAGGATGACAAAGTTTATGCCACTATTGCACTTAATTTTGGTACGGCACAAAGTTTGTTCAATAAAGGCGAGATTCTGGATCTGACAGCTTACTTACTGCTGCGTTCTTCTGAAACCCAAAGCTTGCAACAGATTGCCGATAAAATTATTGAGTCCGGTGGTTCAGCCACGGCCAGTTCCTCTGAAAATGGCATGAGCATTCAGATCAGTGCCAAAAAAGAGAAGTTTGAAGAATTTTTCCAGTATGTGCTGGATGTACTCAATAAACCGGCCTTTGAGCAGAGTCAATTTGACCTGATTAAAGGACAGAGCCTGTCTGCGTTGGACCGTCCTTATACTGAGCCCAATATGGTGGCAGGCCTGACCATGTCCCGCGCGACCGAGATTTATCAGCCGGGTGACCTCCGCTATCATTTTGAACCTGAACTGGCGAAAAAACAGATTCAGGCTGCTACTCGTGAACAGGTCGTAGCGTTATATCAGCAGTTCTTCAATACGCATCATGCCCAGATCGCAGTGACCGGGGAATTTAATCCGAAGTCCGTGAGTAAAGTCCTCAAAAATAACTTTGCGAGCTGGAAAGCGAAACAGCCTTATGAGCGCTTAAGTGGTCAATATACAGTTTATCCGGCACAGAAAATCCATGCGTTGTCTGAACAGCGCGAGTTCGGTCATTATCAGGCTGTCATGACATTCCCGGTCGGTGCAGAACATGTAGATTTGCCAGCCATGCTGGTCTTCCGGCATATTCTGGGTGATTCTCAGTTGTCTTCACGTTTAGCACAGGAATTACGTGAGAAAAATGCGCTGGTTTATGGTTTTAGTGCCAATGCTCAGTATGATGAATGGATTGATTCAGGCGCATTAGGCATTCAGGCGAATTATACGCCTGGCCGATCAGCACAGGTGTCACAAGCGGTGCATAAGGTATTGAATGAGCTTCTGGCCAAAGGGGTAACCGAGCAGGAAGTTGAAGCAGCGAAAGCCACGATTTTGAAACAGCGCGTCACTGCACTGGAAGATGATCGCCGTATTCACAGCATGCTGATTCCACAACTGGAAAAAGATCGTAATCTGATCTATCGGGAAAAACGCGATCAGGCGATTGCCAAGCTGACCAAGGCAGATGTCGATGCCGTTATCAAAAAATATGTTAAACCGGATCAACTGGTCGAAGTCATGGCGGATCAGTATGGGAAAGAAGTGAAATAAACTCTGTAATTTTTTATAAGTCTATGACGGTCTCTTTTCATTTTAAATAAATGTTTAGATGTCTATATGGCTACTTTTGCTTCGGCAAAAGTAGCCAAAACCATTTGTCATCCGCAAAACTCGTCCACCACCTTCACGAAATAAATTTATTGTAGAAACAATCCTCTTATGATGTAGTCCTACCTCAATCAGTTACGGATGACGTTTCCACGTATCTATAGGCGATAAAAGCGTTTGGCATTCTCATAAAAAACCGGCTTTACAGCATGTTCGTCATAGCTCTGCACAATATCGCTAAAGGCATCAATGATGGTGACCAGATCTGTGCTGACACGATCCATCGGGAAATTAGAAGCAAACATGATGCGATCTTTAGCGAAGCATTGTAGGGCATGCTGGATCAATGGAGCCGCGAGCTGAATCAGTTCATCTTTTTTTGCCAGTTTTCGCTCTAAATGAAAACGATGACCGAGTACAGGCATAAACAGACCGGAAATTTTGCTATACACATTTGGGCATTTTGCCAGTTCAGCCAGGTCTTCTTTCCAGGTCTGAAAAATATAGTCTCGCTGCTGTGCTGTTTGTCCTGTTGCTTTACCGACTTTCCCAAAGATGCCGGCAGGTGTGCCCAAGTGATCCAGCACAATCGGCGTTTCAGGAAATGTTTTGGCCAGATGGGCCACATCAGAAATTTGGGTAGAATAAACCCAGGCATCAAAACTTAAATTGGCTTTGGCTAATTCCTCAAATCCTTTCAGAAATTTCTTATTGCAGTATAAATGCGGTTCATCGGTCCAGGCATGAATGCCTTTATCGGCATGGAACGATGCCATTTTACGAATACCACGTAATTTAGGCGAAACTTCCTGATGTAATTGCAGCAGCTGTTTAAAGTTTTTTTGACGAAGATCAGCTGTAGCCACAATGCCGCCTAGCTGAATATTCTGTTCAGCAAAAGGCAGCCCGGCAATAAACCTGGTTTCATTAACCACGCCAGTACCTTTATGCTCATGCCAGCTTGCTTCTATATGAACAATCTGTTCCACCTGATAATGACCGATGTCACGTTTATAATTTTCAGGTAGGTAAGGCGCGGTCAGATGTTCGGTCAGACCAATGGTATCGATCACCACTTTGGGCTTGATCAGTCGCACCATTTTGTTCAGCAGTTTGGGATGTTTGCCAAATAATTTTACGGCTGAGGCTGCGGCATGCGGTGTGGTATAAGGGTCCCATTGATGAATATGCGGATCTATAATCGGAAAGGGCAGTTGTTGCATGATATTTTTGGTCATCGTTTAATTTTTATTCATTTTTTATAGGATGAATCCAGTATTAAAGTCAAATTTAAAATCAAAGATTTAAAAAAAGCCCCGTAGGGCTTTCATTAATGATCGTGGTCGTGTTGATGCTTGTTGGCATGAAACTCTTCATTACGACGGAAACGTAAATAGTTCTCAAACTGCTCACAGTATTCATCGTAGTTATCTTCCAGCATCATCTGAAATTGCTGCAAGATATAAGACATGACCTGATCTTTAGCGTCGCGCATCTCGTTGCCATCTTTGAAATTGTTGGCAGCGACCCAGGTATTAAAGCGGGCAGTACCAAACAGCATTGCAGCGCTGACTTGACCACGTTTTTCTGCCGGGTTTTCCTGAGAGCCTTTTTCTACACGGCTAAATTCGTTGGCCTGTTTAATAAATTCATCAGCACGTTCAAAGAATGCAGCATTTAACGCTTCTTCTTCGGTTACATCGGTTGCTTCAATCTTTTGAACCATGAATTTTTCCTGATAATAAAATCTTAATCACTAATTATAGGCAAAGCCTTGCAGAAACTAAACCTTTGCCTTAATCTAAAAATAGCCTAAGCAATAAAAATGTAAATCTCATGCAAGATGCAATTGCTGTACAGAGTCTGAAAAGTGATATTGCCTTATTACGCCAGAATATCTGGCCACCAGCAAATCTGGCCAATGTGGAAGGATTGCCAATTTATTATGGCACCAAGTCGCAGGTCGAAGAATATTACAAGCAATGGCTGGGTCTGATTGAAAGGGCACAAGACCTGTTTCAGCCTTTTATGGAAGATGAAGTTCTAGATGCGATTCATTTGCCAAGCCATTTGAATCTGCCTTTATTCTATTTTCATGTGGACCGCATCCGGATTAATAAAACCCGTGCCAAAGAATCCAAAACTTTTCGTGGCATTGCCAGCCTGATTGAAAAATGTGGGCAATTTGAACCGGAACAGATTCAGTCCATGCAACGCTGGCTAGACAGTGATGAGACAGCGGCACTTGTGGCACATCGTGAATTTGTAGATCTGCGTACTTATGTATTCCAGCATGGTCAAAGTGAATACACCCGGACTCGGTTCTATGTGAATGGCATCGTCCTCAGTGTCGAACCACATTTTGAACTGGTTGATGCCCGTGATAAGCCGCGTAAGCAGCGCAGCGATAGTTATAGCGATCCATTAGCTGATAACAATACCTGGAAAGTATATGGAAAATATCGCTAGAGCAATTTTGTCTATTTATCTCTTACCAGAATGGCTGGGTGTGAGAAAATTTTTGTAACTGCTCGGCAGCCTGTCCTGACAGGTGCTGTTGTTCTGCAGTAAGCCAGCCGATGACAAACCATGCCTTACAGTGCTTTTTGGCGTAAGGCCTATACAGGCTTTCTGCGACAAACAGGTCATTATAATGACCCAAAGTCTCCTGTAAGGGTTTTAGTGCTTTCAGATATCTTTTAACTTCCTTTTCAGGAAACAGGCTTTGCAGAAATTCCACGTTATAACGCAAGCGTTTAACCCGCTTGCGGGTTCGGTGGCGTGATTCAATATCCAGTTCCTGATAACTCTCTGCATCTGCACAGACTTTCTGATGCAGTTTGCTGAGTCCTTTACCCAGGAGTTTATGAGAGGACTTTTGCTGATCTCCATTCTGATCCTGACTAAATTGTAGTAGCTCCAGTATCAGCTCCATCGTAGCTGGCTTTCTGAATAATTGGCTAATATCTGCCTGATCCTGTTGGGCTGGAGGCAACTGCAATACTGGTGAACCTGCAGCTTCTAGCTGAGGAAGCAGACTTTCAGCTAAAGCATCGCGATCCCGAGTAGAGCCTAATTGCTGGAAGATATTGCGTAACTGATCCTGCCATTCCTCTGGCAAATCCTGATGATAGGGCTGGAAGATTTTTAAGGCACTGCGTAAACGCCGGATAGCGACGCGGGCCTGGTGCACATGGTCACTATTGTAATTCTCTAGCGCAATCGCCGTCGCATTGGGAAACAGGTGCGTCAGACAGTTGGTGATAATTTTTTGCAAGATATGATGAATATCGTCTTTAGCTGCGAGCTCTAAGGTTGTCTGATGCTGGACCGGAAGATCAGTTTTATTATTCAGCAGAGCATAACCACGTTCAGATTTGCTGCGTACATCCAGCCATAACTGATAACGTTGAATCCAGGGTTTAACAAAATCAATTAAGTCATCAAGTTTGCCACTTTTGAGCTCAAATTCAACTTCATAAATATCCAAGGTCTGGCCATTAGAACGAATCTCACCTCTATCCAGTGCAATTTCAATCTGACTTCCTCGGTAATTTTCAATCCAGAGATCCCGCTCTACATCAGTTTCAAATTGTAGAGTCAGAGACGTATCTAGGGTGTGAAGTGCCTGTTTTAGAATCTTCCGAGCCTGTTTATGCTTGGCATAAGCTTTTAAATCACAGTTGTCCGGTGCGGTATCCAGTCTTTCTTCCAGCTCAAAGCGTTCAAATTGATGCTGGCTCGGTGCTTTTAAGGTCTGAAACCATTGCTGATCTTCCAGACGCTGCCGGAGTGCAATTTTGTGCTGCTGTAACTGCTGATCGGCAGTATCAAAGTATTTGGCACATAAATGATGTCGAGTTGGCCCGTACTGCTGAAAATCTTGTTCGAATTGGTGACGTATACTTTGCGGAATCTGGAATTTGAGTTCGATTTCTGCCATCGGGCCATTCCTTCTCGATGAAGCTCATAACAATCAATATAGACCAAACAACAAAAGTATTGTGATGTGCTTGTGCAACAAAAAGCACGCCGTAGCGTGCTTTGAAAGTCAGTTAAATACTTATTTAAGAAATTTGCGGCTGACCAGAAACTGTTCTGTCGCTTCCAGTAAGCGCTGTGCATAGACTTCCTGCTTGGCAGTCAGCCAACCCAACACAAACCAGTCACTGGCTTCCAGCTCGGTCTGTTGAATATAGGCTGCAGAAGAGGCCAGCGTCTGATATTCATTTGCTGCCTGCTGTGCATCATTTAAAGCCTTGCTGTATTTTTGTAGGTTTTTGACATCATAAATCGTGGTCAAAATTGGGAAGCTGAATTTTAATTCCTGAATGCGAATTGCTAGCTGATCCAGACTCTCAAAATTGGTAATATCAGTCTGGTTCATCTGTTCCTGCAAGACTTTGTATTGTTGCTGCAGGGTAGTTTGCGCTGCAAATTTTAATTCCAACGGTTTAGCTTCATCTGTACTTAAGCTGAAGATCAGCAATTCCAGATAGTGATGCACATTCTGGGTGGACTTCACCAGATTGCTCAGCTTCTCTTTGGCATAGAGAATATCTTTAGTCAGGTTCTCTGCAGTCGTAGGATTTTGCAGGAAGCCAGCTAGGGTGTTTTGCATGTGCTGTAAATGTTGCAGATGTTCAAACTGATGTTTAAATGCAGCAAGCTGATGCGCCCATTTGTCTGAAACCTGAGTATGCCAATCTTTAAACAAAAGTAGGGTCAGATAGAGATGATCCAAGGCCTGTTGTGCCTGATCAATATGTTCCTGCTCTGCCAATTGCGCGGAGATTCCCGCGATATTGGGCAATAGATGCTGCATTTGCTGGGCCACCAGATGACACAGGTTTTTACCCGCACTATCTTTTTTGCTGATCTGGAATTCTTTGGCAAAAGTAGCGGGACTTACATTCTGATGAGTCGCTAACAAATTCCCGATTTCAGCCTTACTACGTACATCCAGCCAAAGCTGATATTTTTTGACCCATTCAAAACTAAAGGCCAGCAAATCCTGAATTGAGCCATGCTTTAACTCGAATTCAACTTCATGCACCTCCTGCTCAGCATGAGGCGTGCGAATACAGCCGATATCCAGGCTGACTTCGATTGATGTGTTTTCATATTCAATCACGCGCAAGGTACGGGCAATATCGGTTTCAAACTGCAATTGCAGCTGGTCAAACTGATCACCTAAAGCACGATTAAGCAAGGCTTGCGCTTCAGCAGACTGCTTGTAAATACTCAGGTCCAGCTCAGGAGACTGTTCTAATTCACCCAGATCATGATTATGCTCGAAACGTTCAATGTGGCTTTTGCCTGCCGCTTTTAACGTCTGAACCCAACGACTGCCTTCTAATCGCTGACGTAGGGCAATTCCATGCTGGGCCAGTTGACGGTCTGCAGTATCATAGTATTTGGCTTGAAGCTGGATCTGTTGAGATTTCTTGGGATCAAGTGCCTTAAGCAGGGCAGTACGGCGTGCCGCGGGAATCTGGAACTTGAGTTCAACTTCAACCATGATAATCATCCTGTCTATTCAATTTATTGAAAAATATTAAAAATAAATTGAATTTTTATTCGCTTGCATGAAATTCCGATATGAAACGGAAATATTTTTAGACTTTTGAGCGGCTGATTGTAACGAAAAACCAATCTGATGTAAGACTTGACCGATTGAAAAAAATGGAAATGGAAAAATTAAGTTACTGATCTCATTCGCCGGTTTTTATTGAAAGCATGACAATTCAATATCTAAGCTAAATTCAGGAGCAGAATTGCATGAAAATAAAGGTACTTTTAATTGCCTAAATTATGCGCTAAGGTGAAGAAAAAAGATCAGGATGATGATAATGAATGCACAGGTGCAGCCGAGCAATGAGATTGCAGAACTGACTTCTCCAAAAATGCCGATTCGTGACTATCATGAATTTTACCGGTTTTATCTAACCGAACATCGCCATATCATGAGCCGCCGTTTGCATGTCGCCGGCAGCAGTATCGGTATATATTTTTTTAGCAAAGCCCTTCGTCAGCGTAAAGCCAAATATCTGGCCTATGGACTACTCTCAGGTTATGCCTGTGCCTGGATTGGTCATTTCATTTTTGAAAAGAATAAACCGGCCAGCTTTAAACAGCCGCTATACAGTTTTATTTCAGACTGGCGTATGTTTGCCGATGTATTACGTGGTAACCTGAGTCTGGTTGATCGTAAGCACGACAAAATTCCAAGTTAGGGCTTATGACGTTTTATCGGATTTATGCTTAAGTATTGCAATAAAAACGATAAAAACACTTGCAAGTGTAGAGTTATTATTCTATTAATTGTTTTATTGCTTATTCAGTATTTTATCAAAGAGTATAATTCACTGAATAAATCAGTTTTCCAAGCCTGGAGCGACCTTCTCCGGGCTTTTTTTATATTTAAAAAAACAGAAAGATCTGCATTGACGTATTTTTAATTTATCTGAATGATTTAGAAAATATTCACGAGATGAATGAACCAAGTTTGAGAGATAAGATGGTCAGTTCTGCTTAGATGGGTCGATCCTTTCTAGCTTTGACACGTCTCCCCATAAACGGTTTACCCAAAGCTAGAAAGGATCTGGTAGATAAAACACAGCTTTTGCTTTTCTATTTATGTGTTGTGTTCGAACTTATTTAAATCCTTTAATGCATGTAGACCTATCCCTGAAATTGGGTATTTTAAAGTTTTCTTTAAGTTTTGTGATTAATGGTATTCAAGCAATTTTATACACAGGAATCGTAAAATCCGGACATAAAAAAATCGCTTTCAGAATTTTGCAACTTCTCCACTAAGTTATCTGCAAAATCCTAAAAGCGTTTGTCGGAGGGCGTAAGCATTAACACTTTATCATTATTGTTATAAAACCATTAAAACGTAAATTCTCGCAGTCGCCTATCACTGAAAATAGGGATATTGATCAATCACCTGTATAAAAAGTACAAATAATAATCTAATCCCTGAATCGGGTATTATTCAGTGTTTAGGATGGGGAAACTCGCCCATTTATGCCTATAATAGCGTATGTATTTTGAATGGCGGCAGTCATGCGCGGTTTATATTTAATTACCAATGATGATCCTATTGAACTTCTCCTAGCAAAACTTGAAGGTGCAATGGCGACTTATGAAGTTGCGGTACTTCAGTATCGTCGTAAAAAAGTAGCGAAAGAAGATCAGGCTTACGAAATCGAATATATGAAACAAATGTGCGAACAGTACAAAGTTCCATTTGTGATTAATGACGATTTAGAAACTGCAGTAAAATATGGCGTAGGCGTGCATTTGGGTCAGGATGATGGCTCAATTCAGGAAGCTGTTGAACGTTTGCCTAAAAATGTATTGATTGGCCGCAGTTGCAACAACTCACTTGAGCTTGCTGAACAAGCCATTGCTGATGGGGCTAATTATGTAGCTTTTGGCGCGATCTATGCGACTGACACCAAGCCAGAAGCAGGTAATATTGGTCTGGAAACCTTAAAACAAGCCAAAAGTAAATTAAATGTACCGATTTGTGCTATTGGTGGTTTAACGGTGGAAAACTCGAAAGAGGTCATCGAGGCCGGTGCAGATCTTTGTGCAGTCATTAGTGATGTTTTAGGTCGTTCAATGTCTACTGTCGGTCAACGTGTGTATGACTGGTCAGAACTATTTGCTGAACAAGCTTAATTTTTATTTCTTATTGTATTTTTGAGTTGAGTGATTCTCATGAGTTTATCTCCAAAGCAAGAACAACTATTTAAACAAGCCAATAAACATATTCCAGGTGGCGTAAACTCACCTGTACGTGCTTTTAACGGTGTAGGCGGCACGCCAGTCTTTATCGAAAAGGCACAAGGTGCTTATCTATACGATGTCGATGGTAAACGTTATGTGGACTATGTTGGTTCATGGGGCCCGATGATTTTGGGTCATGCGCATCCAGCGATTATTAAAGCTGTTCAGGATGCTGCGGTAGATGGCTTAAGCTTTGGTGCACCGACGGTTCATGAAACGACTTTGGCGGATATCATTTGCGATATCATGCCGTCCATTGAACTGGTGCGTATGACCAATTCCGGTACTGAAGCAACGATGACTGCGATCCGCTTGGCGCGTGGTTATACCGGACGTGACAAAATCGTAAAATTTGAAGGTTGTTATCACGGTCACTCTGACTCGTTGCTGGTAAAAGCAGGTTCTGGCTTGTTAACTAAAGGCGAAGGGGAAGCGACTTCTGCGGGTGTACCCGCTGATTTTGCCAAACATACTTTAACTCTTCCTTATAACGACATCGCCACTTTAAAAGAATGCTTTGCAAAATTTGGTTCAGAAATCGCGGGTGTGATCGTAGAGCCAGTGGCAGGGAACATGAATCTGGTGAAACCGATTGATGGTTTCCTGCAAGCGATACGTGATGTCTGTGATGAATATGGTTCAGTCTTCATCATTGATGAAGTGATGACAGGTTTCCGTGTCGGTCTAGGTGGTGCTCAGGCACATTATGGCGTAACTCCTGATTTAACGACTTTGGGTAAAATTATTGGTGCGGGGCTGCCAGTCGGTGCTTTTGGCGGTAAGCGTGAAGTGATGGAATGCATCGCGCCACTAGGTAACGTGTATCAGGCAGGTACTTTGTCCGGTAACCCGCTAGCAATGCGTGCCGGGATCGAGATGTTTAAACATCTGCGTGAGTCAGGTTTTTATGAAAAACTGATTGCTCAACTTGAAAAACTTCTTGCAGGTTTACAAGCAGCTGCGGATGAAGCCGGTATTCCATTCAAGACCCAGCAAGTGGGCGGCATGTTTGGCCTGTACTTCACTGATCAAGAAGACATCACCAGCTTTGATTCAATGCTGAAATGTGACGTAGAAGCTTTCAAGAAATTCTTCCATGGCATGTTAAGTCGTGGTGTGAACCTGGCTCCATCTGCATTTGAAGCAGGATTTATTTCAGCTGCGCATAGTGATGAAGATATTGAATTTACGATTCAAGCGGCTAAAGAAACTTTTGCTGAAATGAAAGAGTAAATTTGCTTTTTTAGAATCCTCCCTAACCTTCTCTTGGGCTTCATTTTATAAGCAATGCTTTTAATATTCGCTCAGGAGAGGGTATTCATCGTTGTGAATAAAAATCACACCTCTCCCTAACCCTTTCCTAAAAGGAGAGGGAAGCTTCAGTTAATTTGAGATCAAAATGCAAACCAAACATTATTTGACTTTAAGCGATGCGGAATTTTTATTAGACCAAGCCCATCAATATGCGATTCAGAATAACTTTAATGTCAGTATTGCAGTCGTAGATGAAACTGGTAATTTGCTTGCCATGAAGCGTATGGATGGTGCTTCACCTATGACCGCCAATTTATGTCTGGAAAAAGCACGTTGTTCTGCAATGAGTCGCCGACCATCTAAGCTGTTTGAAGATATTATTAAAGGCGGCCAGATGGGCTTTCTGACAATAGATACCTTCTCCGGTATGTTGGAAGGTGGTGAGCCGATTCTGTATCAAGGGCAGTTGGTGGGTGCGATGGGTGTATCTGGTGTGAAGTCATTTGAAGATGCGGAGATTGCACAGGTGGCGATTGAGAAGTTTTTAGCGCAGCAGAGCTAGACATTAGGCACTTGAGAATGGTGCTGACATTCTCAAGTCGAGTATAAAAATCACTATCGGATGAGATAGTGATGCTGCTGTTTAATCATTTCCTTATATTCTGTCGAATTATACAGATCTAAACAATGCATTAATATCGCAGGCATTGCTTTACTTTTATATACCTTAGTTTTAGTTTTCATGTATTGATTTATATATTTTTTTAAATTTTTATAGGCAGGTTCTTCATACGAGCCATGTTGGAAATATCCGCCCATCGCTAGAGCTGCCTCCGAACTAAGAGCTTGATCTTGAGTCATCGTCATACAATAACTAAATCCAAAATTTTTGATATTGAGCTCATCTGCATTTGATATGGATTTATTTAAATCGTTTGCATAACATGCACTCATCACTAGAAAACTAAAAAATATGGCAATAATTTTCATTATCTTAAATTCCAAAACAGAATATCTGTGGTTTTTATGCTAGGTGTATTATGAATAAAGTAACAGCTATCTCCACAATCATTTCCATTCCATAAAGTGACATGTCCAGAAGCATCTCCTCAACCAGACACTTTAAAAACAATAATTCCTTTTTTTCCTTTTAATTGTGATGATAAATCTTGGTTATTTTGAGGCTTGAAGGAGAGATCCGCATTTCCTAAATTTTGTTCAACAAAGGTGATCATTTCGCGAACCCTCAGTAAATAAGGTTTATGATCAGCTCCTCTGACTTTATAACCTCTCGTTGACTGTTTAATTGGCATTCCACCGTAGTTGAAGGATCTACTTAATCTTAAAGCACAGGCATTTGCATACCCGGTAGGATTTTCTTGATATAAAGCGATCGCCTGGCCTCCCACCATAGAATACACATCACTTGCTGGCATCTTTACGGGATAATATTTCCATAATTCGGAAAATAAAGGTCTTTTTGCTTGTATGGTTGAAGAACGCCCACCAGCCCTTGCAGTTATACTCACCATATTTAGTATTCCGTATCAATTATTATTGTTTTTCCTTGAAAAATATTTTTAAGTAGCCCCTTACCTTCAGCATCAATATCAAGTGAAATAGTAAAAGGGTTAAATGCGTTTATTTCGGAAGGTTCTGGTTTTATTTCGATAGTAATAATATCGCCTTGTGCATAACCAGAAGTTTCAATATGCAAATTTAAGTCATCAAAAAATCTGGACTTTTTTTCTAAAAGAATAAAATTGTCTCCATAGCTCCAATAAATATTATTGATAGTCTTTACTTTTTTTTCTTCAATATATTTATCAGCTATATAGGGTGTTGATTGATCACTTTTACTTGAGAACATACCATTATTCATGACAGCCAAATCAGAAATTTTCAGGAATTTTGAACCACAAGTTGACCTGTCTCCTACTGCAACAATACTTCTACCGAGCACAACCATAAAACCCCGATTAGAAGCAAGTGCTTTGGATAGGACATTACATTTAGGACAATAATGTACCATTCCATCCAAATGCACTGCTTTCCCAGCTACCAAAAAAGAAGGATCGCCAAGAGTAATGATTCCGCCATGATCAGTTTTACAACCAACTGTTATTAATGCTTTCATTGTTATTTTTTATTAATCTTTTATAAAATTAATAATAACATAACCATATAAAATCAAAGGTTTGGTTTAAAATTCATCTAATCAGTTTGCATATAACTACTATAATGGCTGAGTGTAGATATAAGTCCTTTTTACTTTGTTTAAATCTTATCCTGCTGACTTTTTAAGTATTGAGTACCTTTCAAACTCAGTTAGCATATACCCTCACCATAAATGCTGACTGTCTTAAGCCCAAAGAGAATTCTATGCTGTACCCCATGCCCAAAAAAATCCAACTCGCGCCATCTCAAGCCAAATGGCAGCTTACATCAAATGAATCTGTTTTGGTTTTAGTCGGATTGCAAAACTTGCGTATGCAGCAGGGCATACAAGACAGCGACCTGATAACTCATCTGATCCAGATCAGTAATAAAGCCAAAGCACTCGATATTCCAATCGTTGATTTGTATGGCGATGATTTAATGCAAGGTATGCAGCAACTTGGAGAATATGCTTCAACTCATTCACAACTGATTTTCGCCGGACAGATTACACCGGTGCTGAAACAGATCCTGCCACATCTGCAAAGTGTGACAGACCAAATTTGCATAATTAATGATGCAATTTTGATGCCTAGTCAGGAACAGCATATTCAGTGGATTGAAAATATTTCGGCACAAGGTTTGCATCATATGAACAGCTATAGTCTGACCCGATTGTGGAACTTAAGTGCGCCGTCAGAATATGTATTGTCAACCAAAGGCATCATGTTAGCAGTAGCTGAACAGCTGAATATAGATGCGCTGGAAATTGATCCTTATGCTGATTTAAAGCAGTATGGACTGGACTCTGTAGCAGTAGTCAGTCTGGTTGGCACATGGCGTGCGCATGGTGCTGATCTGCGTTATGAAGATGTGCTGGAACACCCGTCATTACATGATTTAGTGAGCTTTGTAATGCAATCTGCACGTCGATAATCGCTAATTGGGTAATTTTCTTAAAATAATCGGAAATTTCATCGCCATTTACATAAATGCGCATTGTAATTATCACTCAAGCTTTCTATTATGGCCGCCTTGTTTTTCGCGATCAGCGTGGGATTGAACTTTGAGTAATTTTCTAACCGAACATCTGATACATCGTGATGAAGATTTTATGGTCATCCATAAGCCTGCTGGCTTACTCACAGTGCCCGGTAAAACAGAAGATTTACAAGATTGCCTGATCAATCGCCTCATCAAATTAGAACCTAAAACTTTGCTGATCCATCGCTTGGATCGAGACACTTCCGGTATTTTAGTATTTGCCTTAAGCCGTGAAGGGCAAAAATCCATTTCTCGCCAGTTCCAGGAACGCCAAACCGATAAAACCTATCAGGCCATCGTGGCTGGAACATTAGAAGGCAAGGGTACAGTTGATGTGCCTGTCATTTATGATCCAAGCTGTCCACCACTGCATATTGCTGAACCGAATCATAATAAGCCGGCAATTACAGAATGGCAGGCCATCGAACATTTTGAAATTCAGAGGCAAGCTGTGACTCGGGTGAAACTGACTCCGATTACCGGTCGTTCACATCAGCTCCGTGTACATATGCAATATCTCGGGCATCCGATTATTGGCGATACCTTGTATGCAACGCCAGAGCAGCAACAGCTTAGTCCGCGTCTATGCTTACATGCCGAGCGTTTAAGTTTTTATCATCCTAAAACACAACAGTTAGTTGAATTTAATTGTCCGGCTGAATTCTAGGAAATACTTGTTTAATCGACGTGAATTATGCTCACTTTTTAGTGGGCTTTATGTCAAAATACATTGCTTGAAGGTGTGAAATTTTGCTCAAATGACGTTTCGTGATTGAGCCTGATATTCATAATCTTGTACTTAAGATAAAGGTGGAAAAATTGCAGCAATTTGCTATTGGTCAACGTTGGTTATCAGATACTGAAACAGAACTCGGTTTAGGGGTTCTCATTGATGTTGATGAGCGATCGGTCAGCATTTTATTCCCAAAAAGCGATGAAACTCGCGTCTATGCTCGCAGTAACGCACCCTTATCTCGTATCGTATTTAATGCGAATGACGAACTGCAAGATCAGGAAGGTACGATCTGGACCGTTGAGTCAGTTGAAGACCGCAATGGTGTAGTGCGTTATCACGTGGTTCGTACTCTTGAAGATGGTACAGAAGAACGTAAAGCTTTAAATGAAACCCGTGTAGGTGCAACGATCCAGTTGTCTAAACCTTTAGATCGTTTACTGGCTAGCCAGATTGACTATAAAGAGTGGTATGACCTGCGTATTGAAGCCTTGCTGATGCAAGCCAATATGCAAACCAGTCCATTGCGTGGCTTGGTCGGTTCGCGTGTGGGGCTGATTCCACACCAGTTGTATATCGCACATGAAGTCGGTCAGCGTTTCGCGCCGCGTGTTTTACTGGCCGATGAAGTAGGCTTGGGTAAAACCATCGAAGCAGGTCTGATCATTCATCAGCAACTTAAAGCTGGCCGTTCTGAACGTATTCTGATCTTGGTCCCGGATTCACTGCAATATCAGTGGATGATTGAGATGCGCCGTCGTTTCAATCTTGAATTCTCCCTATTTGATTTGGCTCGTACTGCATCGATCAAAGAGCATGATCCTGAACTAAATCCATTCCTGACCGAACAGCGCATTATTGCTTCTGTGGACTTGATGGTGGATCACGAAGATCTACGCGAACAGGCGATTGAAGCGGGCTTTGACCTGTTGGTTGTCGATGAAGCGCATCACCTGATGTGGTCTGAGGAAGAAGGCGGCAATGACCGTTATGATCTGATCGAAGAGCTGGCAGAGAAAACACCGGGCGTATTGTTATTGACTGCAACACCAGAACAGCTCGGTGTAGAATCTCACTTTGCACGTCTACGTTTACTTGATCCGCTACGTTTCAGTTCATTGGATCGTTTCCTAGATGAAGAAGAGCAATATCAGCATACCGCTAAAATCGCTGAAGTACTGATGTCAGACCTTCCACTGGAAGCTGAGCATTTCACTGCGATTGAAAGCCTGCTTGGTCATGCGATTGAAGATACCCCAGAGCAACGTTTCCGTGCCATTCATGAATTGCTAGACCGTCATGGTACGGGTCGTATCCTGTTTCGTAACACACGTGAAGCGATTCAGGGCTTCCCGGGTCGTGACTGTCAGCCAGCACCATTGCCAGCGCCAGAAAACTGGTCTAAAGATGGCAAACTACGTGAACAGATGTGGCCGGAAGAATCTCAACTTGATGGCTCGTGGATGGAAACCGATCCGCGTGTAATGTGGTTGATGGAAAAGCTGCGTACTGATCTGAAACACAAAAAAGTATTACTGATTGCCCGTAGTGGTCCAGTGGTTGAAGCACTGGAAAATGTATTACGTCTGCATGCAGGTATCCGTACTGCCATGTTCCATGAAGGCATGAGTCTTTTGGAACGTGACCAGGCAGCAGCTTATTTTGCTGAAGAATCTTATGGTGCACAGATTCTGTTATGTTCTGAAATCGGTTCAGAAGGCCGTAACTTTCAGTTTGCATCAGACTTGATCCTGTTTGACTTACCGGCCAATCCGGATGTTTTGGAACAGCGTATTGGTCGTCTGGATCGTATCGGTCAGGAAAACCGTATCCAGATTCATGTGCCTTATCTGGTGGGTACTGCGCAGGAGCGTATGTTCCGTTGGTATAACGAAGCGCTGAATATTTTCAGCAACATTTCTCCAACGGCGCAAACGCTGCAAGAAAACTTTATTGTTGCCCTGAAAGATTGCTTGCTGGCAGATAAAGGTCAGGAATTTGAAGATCTGCTGGAAGAAGTTAGCGTACAACGTGAAGCGCTTGAAGCCGAGTTGCAGGAAGGTCGTGACCGTCTGCTTGAGTACAATTCTTGCCGCCCCGTCGTGGCACAGGAAATTGTTAATGCGCTTGAAGACTATGATGACAATACCACCTTGCCAATGTTCATGAAGCGTTTTATGGCATCGACCAATATCGACTTTGATGAGCAAAGCAATGGTACGGTGATCATCAAGCCAACGGATCAGATGCAGGTACAAGGTTTGACCCTGGATGAAGAGGGTATGACAGCCACCTTCTATCGTGACCAGGCTCAGATCCGTGAAGATGCTCAATATCTAACTTTAGAGCATCCATTCACTGAAAGCGTGATGGAAATGATCAATACTCAGGGCTTTGGTAGTACCAACGTTGCGGTCTTAAAGTCTGCAGCATTGCCACAAGGTTCTGTATTGATGGAAGTGTGGTTCAAGGTTGATGTGGTTGCACCAAAAGCACTGAACTTACCGTCAAGCTTGCCACAGCAGCTGATCCGTGTATTGCTGAGTGAAAAAGGTCAGGATCTGTCTCAGAAGATTGCGCCTGAAATCCTGAAACCATATCTACATCATTTAGATGGCAATAGCTGCCGTCAGGTGGTGAAAGCACGCCGTGAAGTGATTGAAGCGCGTTATCAACAGGCATTGGAATTAGCTCGTTCAGCATTGCCAAACTTCAGGCAGCAGGCTAAAGAAGCGTATGGCAATAAATGGCAGTATGAAATTGACCGTCTGACTTACCTGAAACAGTTCAACCCAAGTATCCGTGAAGATGAAATCGCACGTTTACAGAAGCTGCAAAAAGAAGGCTTGAGTTTGTTAGAAGGTTTATCTGTAACACCTGAAGCGATTCAAGTAATGGTCGTGGTTAAGCCATAAGATCTAATGAATTATGAAAGCAGCTTCCGGGCTGCTTTTTTATGGCTGGAATTAAAGTCATGATTGAGCTTTTGGTCGGGCCGTGCTAGCTGATATTTTCTGTATCGATTAAAATCAGCCCACCTAAGAATAAGAAATAAAATACCATGTCCAAAGCATTGATTACTGTTGGCGCGAAAACCAGCCACGGCGGTATGGTCACTGAATGTGAAAACTCTTTTTTAATTAATGGCATGGCGGTGCATCTGAATGGCATGAAGCATTACTGTCCCAAGTGCCAAACTACCGTGACAGCTATTGCTAGTGATTTATCTACAATAGTCAAAGGCAGGGCTGTAATCATTGCTGGAGATAAAGCCAGTTGTGGAGCCACTTTTTTGCCGATGCAAAACCTGACTATTTCCAAAAAATAATTATCTATATCCAGACATGAGTTCATAGTGACTTAAAGGTCATAGATTGATGAATTTGGTTCTGTAGAATTTTGCATTTCAATATTAAGCTTCTTTCAGACTTTATAAAGAAATGATCAAAGAAAATAATGAAACAGGTTTTGCATTTTACTCATGCCAATGGCATTCCATCAGCAAGCTATCGTAAGTTTTTAAATTATTTTCAGGATGAATATCAGGTCAAGGCAATTCCGCTGATCGGGATGAATCCAGCCTATCCAATTACCAAAGACTGGCGTTATCTAGTAAATGAAGTGATACAGGATATCCAGCAGCAATCTCCGGATCAAAAGGTGATTGGGCTGGGACATTCATTTGGTGGTTTGATAACTTTAATGGCAGCCTATCAACGTCCGGATTTATTTTCCAAACTGGTGATCATGGATCCACCTTTCGTGATTGGTAAAAACAGTGCACTGTTTGAAGTCGTGAAAAAGCTCAACTTAAAAAGTATTGACCGTTTCACTCCGGCAGGTATTACCCTAAAACGTAAAGATTACTGGCCATCTAAACAGGACGCCGTTGAAGCGCTGAGATCGAATCGTCTGTTTAAGCATTTTGATGAGCAATGTTTTCAGGATTATATCGAAAGCGGGATTGTGCCTGATCAAGAGCGTGGAGGGGTAACTTTAGCCATTCCCAAACAGATTGAGGCAGAAATTTTCCGGACTGTACCGGCTTGGTGGTGGCGTACACCAAGAAAACCACCCCAGGTTCCGATACATTTAATCACAGCAGAGCGCAGCCAGTTTTATCAGCAAGGTTTACCACAAGGCATGCATAAGGTTTATCAAATTGATTATTCGGTGGTGCAGGGCGGACATATGTTTCCACTAGAGCATCCGGAAATGACGGCAAACCATGTTAAAGCCAGATTGAATGAGCTTTAATCTTGGTAATAAAAAAGACTCATAAAGAGTCTTTTTGGTGTCTAGCTTAACGGATCTGAGATTGATCCAGATGACGGGCACCTTCCAGAATCATGCGAATCATGATCATGGTCTGTTCCGCAATTTCCTTACGGTCTTCAGGTGCCATATCGATCACATTGGCACCCATATTAAATACCAGTTGGGTAATCGCTCTGGCCGCAATCTCGGGATGAAATAATTTTTTATTATTTAGTCGTTCCAGACGGATCAGGTCTTCCTGAAGCTCCTGCTGGAAATAATTAAGTTGGCGTTCGACTGCCTGTTTATAAGATTTTGAACCAGTATAGCCTTCACGTAATAACAGGCTTAAATTGCCTTCATCAGCATCCAGCTGAGCAATAAAGACTTCAACAGAGCTACGAATAATACTGTTCTGTTTCGATGCTTTTAGGCGGGACTCATTGAGAATCTGACGCAGCACAATCCCGGCACGATCAATCAGTTCAATCGCCAGTTCATCGATATCTTTAAAATGACGATAAAAACTGTTCGGAGCAATTCCAGCCTCACGAGCAACTTCACGCAAGCTTAAAGATGAAATACTTTTTTGTGGTCCGATCAGGTTTAAAGCAGCCTGGAACAATTCTTCCTTGGTAATGGTCGCTTTACGGCCCACACTACGGACAATAATGGGCTCATCAATGCTTTTCGATGGTAAAGACGCGTCACTGCTTATTTTCATTGAAGGCTCATTCATGAGGTGATTAGTAAAAGGCATTAACACATTATAACGAAGGCAGTCCAGCTTGTGAAATGATTAGAAACAATACAAATGTATATACAAATATATATACAAGTGTATAATAATTAAAAATCCAAGGTGATGTCTAAAACGATGCCTGTACTCGAAAAGCTTAAAACGCCATTAAATACGCTGAAAGAGAGTGTGATTGATCCATATGCGATTAATTTCTGGATGCAGAAATTAAATCCTTTATGGTCAATGAATCAGCCCTTAGGCAAGATTGTGCGCAAAGAACATGCTGCGCAGGATATGCTGAGCCTGACGATTCGTGTCAATCATTTATTCCAGTTCGGTCAGGCGGGCCAGCATCATCCTGTATTTGTGGTGGTGAACGGCATTCGTTATGAACGTAGCTATAGTCTGACCCGTATTGATCAGCAGCATATTTTATTGACGGTTAAAAAAGTGAATGCGGGTAAAGTTACTACCTGGTTTGCTGAACAGGCTGAAGTCGGCGATATCATTGAATTCGGTCAACCTTTCGGTGACATGACTTTGCCAGAACAGGACAGCCCATTGCTTTTGCTTGCTGCGGGTAGTGGTATCACCCCAATGCTGAGTATGCTGGAAGCTTTAAAAGATAAAGCTGAACTGGATGCACCAGTGACTTTATGGTACTGGGTTAAGAAAAACCAGGATGCTGCTTTCATTGCGCGTTTTGAAGAGCTGGCACAAAAATATTCAAATTTTTCTTATCAGGTATTCGCAACTCAGGAACAACCAGCTGCGCCACGTCTTGATGAATCTTATTTAGATCAATTACAGGCATTGGAACAAAGCACGGTCTATGCATGTGGACCATCAGGTTTTGTTGCGACTGCGGAACGACTGTTTGCTTCAGCAAAACTGTTCAAAAGTGAAGCGTTCAGCATGAGTCTGAGTGATGAAGCTGATACCGGTTTTGTCAATGTAACCCTGACTCAATCGAAAAAAATCGTCACGATTCCTAAAGGCCAGTCGATTCTGGTGAGTCTGGAACAACAGAATATCCGACCGACCCATGGCTGTCGTATGGGCATCTGTAATAAATGTGCCTGTAATAAAGCGGAAGGTTCAACCAAGAATCTGGTCAATGGCGCACAAAATACCGAGCCGGGTAATCTTTTAAAAATTTGTGTTAACTCAGCGCAGACTGACCTTGTCATCGACTTATAAGCGAGTTTTATCCTATGAATATGCCAGTAAAATTACAGTATTTTAAAAATCCTAAAAACCGTGAACTGACCCAGTCTGAGCTAGATGAACTTGCACGTGAGCTTGATGCCATCAAACAGGAAGTGCTGGATGATTTAGGTGAAAAAGATGCCAAATATATCCGTCGCGTATATTCGAGTATCCGTTATTCATCGATTGCAGGTCGTGCCTTATTATTTGCAGGATGGTTCCCGCCAGCATGGTTGTTGGGTACAGGCTTATTAGGCTTTGCCAAAATCATGGAAAATATGGAATTGGGTCATAATGTCATGCACGGTCAATATGACTGGATGAATGATCCGAAGCTCAATGGCCAAACCTACGAGTGGGATATTGTCGGAACTTCAGACAACTGGCGTCAAACCCATAACTTCAAGCATCATACTTATACTAACATTAAAGGCATGGATGATGATATTGGTTATGGCTTGTTGCGTTTGTTCCCTGAGCAACGCTGGAAACCAGGTTATTTATTACAGCCAATTTACAGTATTCCATTTTGCTTGTTATTCCAGTGGGGCGTAGCCATTCAAAACCTTGAATTGGGTAAATACTTCAAAGGCCGTAAAACCAAAGAACAAACTCTTGAAGAATGGAAGCCAATGCAGCGTAAAATTGGCAAGCAATTATTCAAAGATTATGTATTCTTCCCGTTGATTGCAGGTCCTGCAGCATTACCGGTATTGACAGGTAACCTGGTGGCAAATGGCCTTCGTAATATCTGGACTTTCAGTATTATTTTCTGTGGTCACTTTACTAAAGATGTAGAAGTGTTTCCGAAAGCTGTGATGGAAAATGAAAGTCGGGGTCACTGGTATATGCGCCAGATTCGTGGTTCTTCAAACTTGACTGGTTCTGAAGCGTTTCATATTTTGACTGGACATTTAAGCCATCAAATTGAACATCACTTATATCCAGATGTGCCTGCACGCCGTTACCGTCAAATGGCGCCAAAAGTAGAAGCAGTATGTAAAAAATATGGTCTGAACTATAACAATGCCAGTCTGGTAAAACAGTATGGCAGCGTAATTAAACGTATTGTGAAATATGCTTTTCCGTTTAAGAAGTAAGATGGATTTCAATAAAAAACCGCTATTCATAGCGGTTTTTTATTATTCTCAGTTTAATTAATTATTTTAAGCTCAGACTCGGGTAAATTCATTTCAAGTAGTGGAAGTACTTTATCTCGTCCTTCCAGATAAGCATACTGTGCAAGGCATAACATTGCCTCATCTTCTTCGCTATTTCCATAAGCATAAATTTCAGCATAATCTTCTAAATTATATTTTTCCAAGATTCTACTTTTCTTCTGATCCTTACTACAATCAGGTGTGTTGTATAAACCTGTCATTTTGCCTGTCAGAATTTCTACTTCACTACAAATCAGGTCAATGCTTAAATAAGTACAAACCGGTTTTAAATATAAATCTAGTGAAGCAGAAACGAGAACGACTTGATGCCCGAGTTGCTGATGTTGTCTAAGTTGCTTTAATAGCTTGGGATTTAATCTTAAAACAAGCTGCTGTGCATATTCTTCGGCAAGCTGCTGAATTTCATGCGCATGACTATTTTTGAACATGGTGTAATACAGCTTTGGGCGCATTGCATGAGCAGGATAGAGCTTAAGATAGTAAGCCTGAATCCAAGGCAGAATACGAATGCCACGTTTTAAAATCTGCCTTTTCTTTAAAGCATAGAAAATGAACCCTGTAAAACTGTCATAAGGATACAGGGTTCCATCAAAATCAAATAAGGCTAGAGTTTTATGTTTTTGATGCGGCGCATGCATGTTTGATAACGACCATCGACACGGCTGGCAAACCAGTTAGTATTATACTCACGACTCAATTTCGGGCCTGAGATCACGACTTCTGGCATCATTGCATACATTGGTTCTTTACCGGTTTTTTCTTGATAAAGTTTACTGATGCCACGATAAGTCATAGTATCTTCAAAATCTTTAACTTTTTCTTTTTTTAAATCCGCCCGAATCTGACGTTCAGTAATAATAAAATTATTTTTTGCAAAAACGCTGATGAGCTCTCGTTCAGATTGACTCTTTTGTGAGCGAATCGCGCCATCTTTAGTATATAGTAGTAAATCGCCATCCAGGCTCAATTCGGCATCGGTTAAGCTATTTAACATGCTCTGGAATGCTGCATTACGGCTGGAATACATCCCAGAGTTATAATCAGCAAAACGATAAATCGGTTTTTCATAATCCGCAGGGTACATCATCAATCGATGAATCCCGTAATAGAGTCCGCCATACTGGCTATACAGGTCACTACGCAAATCAGCAATACTGCCCCCTTGACGTTTATATTCCTTGGCATAGCTGATATGAACCTGCATGGAACCCAAAGTTGTAATCGGATTCATTTTTTCGCCAATATTTTGTCCAAATAGTTTGGCTGCACCTGTCAGTGCACTTACATGATAATGCTTGGCCATGTAATCAAAGATTTCACGATAAAGTTCATCTAATTGACGTTCGGTTTTGACCCGGCGCATCTGGCTTAGATAATTGTCTTCTGGGCTTGGATGGTTTTTCAGTACATCCTGGAAATATCCTGCAACTGTTCCACCGATACTTGCACCGAGTTTATCTTTAAATTTTTCTTCCAGACGTTCCTGAACTTCTTTAACGGCTTTTTCACCAAGACCAGGAACTACCGGGTCTGCATTAAAGTTAGATTCCTGATCGACAACTGCCACGATTGAACAGATATTCTCTTTGGTTTGTGGAATACCGAGCTGGTCAGTGATGTCATAAATATCTTGTGCCCAGGATTCACGCTGGCTGACACGACCTGGAATGGCTTTGCGAATATGTTCAACTTCAAGAGTGGGTTCATCATTTGACCACCAAGAACCATTGCCACACCCTACAAGGCTAATAGATAAAGCAAGTATGGATATGGACTTAAGAGAAAAAACTTGAGCAAAATATTTGTTCATGGTGTCGTAAATAAATTGAAAAGATGAGTGAACAAGGCAGATGCAGTATACTATGTCCATCAGAAAAGTGATGAATTTATATGTATATTGGTCCCTATCAACTGTCAAATAATTTGATTGTCGCTCCCATGGCAGGTGTCACCGATCGTCCATTTAGAACCTTATGCAAGTACTTCGGTGCGGGTCATGCAGTCAGTGAAATGATGACTTCTGACAAGACCTTGCGCATGAGTAAAAAAAGCTTATATCGGGCGAATTTTGATGGTGAGCTGGCACCAATCTCAGCACAGATTGCTGGTTCTGATCCGCATGACTTAGCTGAGGCAGCACGCTATCAGGTCGCAAATGGGGCACAAATTGTTGATATCAATATGGGTTGTCCAGCCAAGAAAGTCTGTAATAAGCTGGCCGGTTCTGCCTTGTTAAAGGATGAAGATCTGGTTGCACGTATTTTAGATGCAGTCGTTGCTGCAGTTGATGTTCCTGTGACTTTAAAAACCCGTTTGGGCTATCTCAACGGTCATGAAAATATTCTGCGAGTTGCAAAACGTGCTGAAGACGCGGGGATTGCAGCGCTGGCATTACATGGTCGTACTCGTGAAGATATGTACCTCAATACGGCACGTTACTCCTTAATCAAGGAAGTGAAAGGGATGTTGAGTATTCCCGTGATTGCGAACGGAGATATTGATAGCCCTGAGAAAGCCAAATATGTACTGGACTATACAGGTGCAGATGCCATCATGATTGGCCGTGCTGCACAAGGACGTCCCTGGATTTTTCGTGAAATTGCACATTATTTAGAAACTGGAGAGCATCTTGCTGCGCCAAGTATTGCTGAAGTGAAAGATGTGTTATTAGGACATCTATCTGAGCTTTATGAATTTTATGGTGAATATTCAGGTTGCCGTATTTCGCGTAAGCATATTGCCTGGTATACCAAAGGACTACGTTCGAGTAATGAATTCCGTCAAAATATGTATCAAGTAGAAAACACTGCCGATCAATATAAAGTGGTGGAAAACTATTTTAATGGATTACTGGAACATGGACATATCATGAGCGATGTACAGGTGAATCTGCTAGAAACCAAATAAAAAGAGAGATTTCCTAGTTCTTCTAAAAGGTACTGTAGTAAATACAGTACCTTTTTTATCTTATAGCTAAAATTTTATATGCTTCCGTTACATTAAAGACTGTAGTGAACATAGCCGCATATTAAGTTCACTGAAACTGGACAGGATATGGACATTGTTTACGTGAAATTGCTCTAAGCTGAATTTCTAGCATGGCAAGATGTTTATTCAATCTTGTTCATTCTCATGATCAAGGGAGATCTATAATGACAAATACCAATCGTCCAGTTACAGACTTTGGCAATAAAACCTCGACTGAATTACCAGAGGAACGTAGTGACGCATTAAATCAAGATGCAACAGATGCCAGTGCTCGACCAGATTTGAATTCACCTCAAAAAGATAATCCTCGTGTACCAGATATGAATGAAGGTGAGGATAATGTACTTGCTACCAGTGCAGGTACTTTAGGCGGGGCAGCAGTTGGAGCGACTGCCGGTCTGGTAGGTGGTCCTCCAGGGGCAGTAGTAGGCGGTATCATTGGCGGTGTTGTAGGCGGTATTGCAGGGAATGATATTGCTTCACCTGATCATCCGAAACAGACGGATAACTATGAGCATCCAGAAAATCATCCAGAGGCAGATAATTATCAGCATCCGGACACGATTAAGCAGGAAGATGATTACTGGAGAACTGAGCATACCAACCGTCCGTATTATACGGAATCACGCACTACTTACAGCGATCTCGACTATGATCGTGACTATCGTGGTGCTTATCGGGTTGGTTATGAAAACCGTCCGCTATATGACCGTCAAACTGACTTCGAACATGCCGAACCTGAATTACGAACCAAATGGGAACAGGTAAAAGGTGAATCTCGTTTGAATTGGGAAGAAGCAAAATTTGCGATCAAAGATGCTTGGCATCGTATGACTCGTTAAAAGAACGATATAAAAAAACCTCTCTTTGGAGAGGTTTTTTTATGTTCTAAAATTAAATTTTGCTTTATTTTTGTTTCATTTCCAGCACTAACTGATTAATTAAATCAGAAGCTTCCATCTCACGAATTTGCGTCACATTTGAACCTGCCCAAAATGCGCCATAACCCTGATCACCATGTTTGGACGCTGCTGCATGTAACTGCTTGGCCAGATCATAAGTATATGGATAGGCAGGTACATCCAGACGATTAGGCGTGTCTACGTCTATGTGCCAGTGATTAATGATGCCACGCGCTGGACGGCCGGAAATGCTGGCACTAACTTGAGTTAGCGGCTTGGACAGTAGCGCTTTACGATAGGCGTCATTGGCATTGGAAGATTTGCATTGAACAAATGCTGTGCCCAATTGCACTGCTTCAGCGCCAAAGTCCATCATCTGACGGGCTTGTTCACCATTCATGATTCCGCCTGCAGCAACCACCGGCAGTGAAAAATGCTGTTTCATCAACTTGACCAGATTAGAGGTTTTGACTGAGGCATCAAACTTGGTACTAAAGATACCCCGGTGACCTCCAGCCTCAATGCCTTGAGCAATGATGATATCAATCCCTGCCTCTTGAATGGCTTTGGCCTCAGCAAAATTGGTGGCAGATACCATCGTCAGAATACCGGCATCTTTTAAGGCCTGAACCTGATGCGGGAGAGGAATGCCAAAATGAAAGCTGACCGCACATGGTCTGGTTTCTAGAACCAGATTCAAGAAATCATCATTGTCTTTAAAACTTGGGTAAATACAGTGTAATTGAGTGGGTGGATTAATTCCGTATTCAGAAAATTTATCTTTAAACTGGTCAATCCAGGCTTGGGCTACGTTTTCATCAAGAGGCTGACTGTCATGACAGAAAAAGTTAACCTGAAACGGACAATCTGTAAGTTCCTGAGTTTTTAAAATCTGCTGGCGCGCAGACTCTACGCTGCTGGCTCCCAAGCCCAGCGAACCCAGACCACCCTGATTTGAAACTTCCGCTGCCAGTTCAGGTGTCGAAACGCCTGCCATAGGGGCCAAGAAAATAGGATGTTTTATTCCGAGTTTTTCTAATAAAGACATAGATTTGCTCCCTGTTACTCTATCTACTTTGCCTATAGCCGCAAAATTAAGCAAATCATATTGGTTATTTTATTTTGAAATAATGCTGTATGGATAACGGTTCAATTACATTTCTTACGACATGAGATGTCGCCACAAAGACTGGAAAGCTATAGTGTATAGCGGGGAAAATTTATAATAGGTTTTTAGCCAACAACTTGCTGAAATCATGTCTGAACGTATCCGAGAAAAACTACAAATTTTAGCTGATGCTGCCAAATATGATGTGTCCTGTTCATCGAGTGGCAGTAACCGTAAAAATAAAGACAAAGGCCTGGGTAATACCGGAAACGGAATCTGTCATAGCTATACCGAAGATGGTCGCTGTGTCTCATTACTAAAAATACTGTTTTCCAATGTCTGCATTTTTGACTGTGCCTATTGTGTCTCTCGTCGTTCCAATGACGTAAAACGTGCTGCATTTACCGTGCAGGAAGTGGTCGATCTGACCATGAATTTTTATCGCCGTAATTATATTGAAGGGCTGTTTTTAAGTTCGGGAATTTTTAAATCAGCAGATTACACCATGGAGCGGATGTTGCAGGTGGTGAAAAAGCTGCGTCTTGAAGAAAATTTTAATGGTTATATTCATCTCAAAACCATTCCCGGAGCATCGCAGGAGATCATTACTGAAGCGGGTTTATATGTCGACCGGATGAGTATCAACCTGGAAATGCCAACCGAAGCAGGCTTGCAAAAGTTTGCTCCAGAGAAAACCCATACAGAAGTGCAAAAAGATCTGGGAATTGTACGGGATCGCTTAATCCAGTTGAAAGATGAACGTAAGATCATCAAATCCGTTCCCAAATTTGTTCCCGCAGGACAGACCACGCAAATGGTGGTCGGTGCGCATAGTGAAACGGACAAAGATATTATTTTGATGGCTGATCGGCACTACAAGGAATTTAAGCTGAAACGCGTGTATTTTTCTGGCTATATTCCGATTAATCCCGAAGAAAAAGCCTTACCTGCAATCGGCTCAGCGCCACCCTTATTAAGAGAAAATCGTCTATATCAGTCTGACTGGCTGATGCGCTTTTATGGTTTTGAAGCAGATGAAATTGTGGATGACCAGCATCCAAATCTGGATCTGGATATTGATCCAAAACTGAGCTGGGCTTTACGCCATCCGGAGGCCTTCCCGGTTGATATTAACCGAGCCGACTACAAGATAATATTACGCGTGCCTGGCATTGGAGTACGTTCTGCCAAAAAGATTGTACAGGCACGCCGTTTTGGTCAGATTCATATCGATCAACTAAAACGGATGGGCGTGGCGTATAACCGGGCGCAGCATTTTATTCGCTGTGCAGATACACCGAAATTTAAAAAGGAGCAGCAATCCCAGCAGATTCGCCAGCAGATTTTACAAGCGGGTCAGTCCAAATATCAGCAGCAACTGTCACCTCAACTGGGATTTGGTTTCTGATGGCACACTACTGTTTTGATGGCACCATGACCGGTTTATTAAGCTGTGTATTTCGGGCTTTTGAATTTAAAGAGTTTGATGTCAAAGTGACGGCTAATCCGCAGGCCCAAAATGGCCTATTCGATGATTTTATTCATGTGGCCTCGAATGAAAGTCATGGGCAGCGGGTCTGGCAAGGCTTAAAACAGAAAATATCATCCAGTAGTTTAAAAGCCTTTTATTATGCTTTTCTTTCTGAAAAAGAACAGGCATTTCAGAACCTGTTCGATTTTGCGGTCTATGTATTCCAAAATCAGCGGCCGGTTGATAAAGATTATGGCCATCATGCAGTCATCGGAATGTCACAATGGATGAAACAGGTCGGGCGTGAAAAGCATCGTATGGAAGCTTTTGTCCGCTTCAAAAAGGCCAAAGATGGATTGTTTCTCAGTCTGGTCAAACCGGATTTTAATGTACTGCCGATTATTTCCCGACATTTTAAGGAACGTTACCAAGACCAGCGTTGGCTAATTTATGATGAGCAGCGCCAGTACGGCATCTATTACGATTTAAATGATGTGCACCAGATAGAGATGAATGCAGAAATAGTTGATCCACAAATCCGGATTGGACATAGTCAGTCTTTTAGCATTGAACTGGATGATGAAGAAGTACTCTATGATCAGCTTTGGAAAGATTATTTTAAAAGCGTGAATATTCAGGCACGACAAAATATGAAGCTGCATATCCAGTATGTACCTAAACGCTACTGGCGTTATATGAATGAGAAAGTACTTTAAATAAAATCTTCGCCCAAGTTTAAGGCATAATGACAGCTAATATTTAGATCGAGTGTATAGATATGAAGGTATGGCTGGCATCATTAGCTATGGTAACTGGATTGGCCGCATGTTCAGCAGAGCAACAGAAAGTAGCAGTAGATCCAGGTAAATATCAGGTTAAAAGTGCACAGGAATTACAGCAACGTTTTGATGATCTAAACAGTAAGTTGGCACAAGACTTTCAGCAATTTAAAAAAGTAGAAAGTATTGCCTTTTCTCATCAGCTGCCTTTGGATGTGAATAACCTGCAAACCTTGAATCAGCATCCTGTCAGCCGGACTGCGCTAAAATCCAGTAAAGTGGCCTATTGTGACATGATGAATGGTTATTTTGCTGAGATGTATCGCTTGGGGCATTATAATCTGAATCTGGTCGACGAAATTCAATTGCCTAAAGCCGAGAATGAAGACCTGAAATCCAATTTTGCATCTAGCGATCAGTTCTATACTTTTATTCTGGACCGTTATACGGCTTATCGTCAGGTTCAACAAACCATGAATTATGGTTGTAATCTAAAAGCTGCGTTATAAGTAGTAAGCTAAAAAAAAGCCCATCGCAAAGATGGGCTTTTTTATTTAGCAACCAGTTAATTTTTCTGGTTGAGGTTTCTCACCGGGGAAGAAAATTGGACGAAGTTTTACCCCAAGCCCATTTCCAAGGAATGCGAAAACCAGCCATAACCAGCCATGTACACTGCCTGAAGCAATACCACTAAAATAGGCACCAATATTACAGCCATAAGCCAGACGAGCGCCGTAGCCAAGCATCAAACCGCCAATAACCGCAGCAACCAATGAACGTTTTGGAATATTGAAGTTTGGAGCAAATTTACCTGCCAGACTGGCAGCCAATAATGCACCAAGCATGATGCCAAAGTTCATCATAGACGTAATATCGAACCAGAGCGATTCAGATAAGGCTTTGGCATTGGCTGGTTGCTGCCAATACGCCCAAGAGGCTACATCAATTCCAACAAAACTTGCAGATTTCGCGGCCCAGACAGCAAGGGCAGAAGTAACCCCCCATGGACGACCAGCCAGCGCCAAAGTAGCAAAGTTAAGCAGGGTTAAAATGATTCCGCCCCAGATTAATGGCCATGGACCACGCAAAAAGCGTTTCCAGCCCTGATGCTGGCTTTGAGGTTCAACTTCTAAATTGCCATGACATTTCTTTTCAAAAAAGATAGTTACAGCAGCAATAACTGCAAAAATGATAAAGCTCAAAATGAGTGCAGGAATGACACCAAAACTTTCTACAATAGAGATAGGTGCGAAATGAGGTAGGTTAAACCACCAGTCAATATGCGAAGTCGCAATCAGTGAGCCGGCACAGAAGAAGAAAAGAGTTACCAGCATACGGGCACTACCACCACCCACAGTATAAAGTGTACCTGATGCACAGCCGCCACCGAGTTGCATCCCAATCCCGAAAATAAATGCACCAATTACCACAGAAAGTGAAACCGGACTGACAAAGCCTTGAACTGGATTACCGAACAATTCACCTGCGCCTAAAGCAGGGAAAAATAGTAATACAGCAAGACCTAACATGATCATTTGGGCACGTAAGCCACGACCACGACGTTCTTTAATAAAGACACGCCAGCTGGAGGTAAAACCAAACGAGGCATGATACAAGGTCATACCCAGTGCACCACCCACCAGAAATAATAGAGCTTGGTTCAGACCTACGATGTGATAGGCACCGACAGTTCCTAATACAAGTAAAATAAAAGCCACCAAGACCGAGAGATTCGATCGCTGGGAAGACGCAGCAATAACAGACATGGGAGATCAAGTTTTAAAAATAAAGTCGCGTATATTACGTAATTTCTCACTAAAATGGGCTGATCTAGGGCTTCTAAGAGTCAATTAAATATCCTGATAACTGATAATAATTATGACTTTAAATGATATGAGGTCATGATTATTTCAAAAGATATCAGTTTAATCACAAGAATCATTTGCCCAATAGTGAAACGTATAAAAAGTTTAAAAGCCTGCAAAGCAGGCTTTTAAAGATTGAAAGCTTTAAAAATTAATTTTCAGCTTTCTCGCGAACTTTGCCTGCGCCTTCTTCAATAGCACCCGCAGTTGCAGCAGTCGCGTTTTTAGCGGCTTCAGCAGTGGCATCTGCTGCTCGAGAAGTCGCAGCGGCGGCTTCATCAGCGGCACGAGAAGCATTTGCAGCCGCATTATCCATGGCTTGGTCAGTTTCCTGAGAAGCCTCATGAGTGGCATCTTCCATATCATGGCCTGCTTGAGTAGCAGCATTTTCTAAATGTTCGCCAGTTGTCGCACCTGTTTCAGGATTTTCTTTCTTATTACAACCCACTAAAGCAACGGTTGCAGCTAAACCCAAAGCAACAAGTAATTTATTCATCGTGTCATATCCTTTGTAGTTGTAAGGTCGAAAACAGTCTAGCGAGTATTTATTTGAATTTATGCTAATAATTAGATCAGAATTTGTTCACTAAATGTAATTTTTATAAAGGCTTATACAATTTTTGCCAAATATAAATCGTCTGATTATTTGAATGTATTTTCTTACAACCCTTATATAGATTGCTTCTCACTGCTTATAAAGAATAAGTTTATCCGTTTTAATATGAGTTTTAGATGTAACAAAACACAACTATTTCCGGCTCAATTTTTGTCAGGCTAAAAGTAGAAGCCATAAAAAAAGCCCGCATAAAGCGAGCTTTTAAAACTTGAAAACTTATAGACCAGCAGATGCTTTAAGTGCTTCGACTTTGTCAGTTTTTTCCCAAGTAAATGCAGTATCTGAACCTTCACGACCAAAGTGACCATAAGCCGCAGTCTGTTTATACATTGGCTGGATCAGGTTCAACATACGGGTAATACCATATGGACGCAGGTCAAAATGCTCACGAACCAATTGAACGATCAATTCATCCGACACTTTGCCTGTATTGAAGGTATTGATTGAAATTGAAGTTGGCTCGGCAACACCAATTGCATAAGACACCTGAATTTCACATTTATCTGCAAGACCCGCAGCGACAATGTTTTTCGCAACATAACGGCCTGCATAAGCAGCAGAACGGTCAACTTTTGATGGATCTTTACCAGAGAATGCACCACCGCCGTGACGTGCCATACCGCCGTAAGTATCTACAATGATTTTACGGCCAGTCAGACCACAGTCACCTACAGGACCACCGATCACAAACATCCCGGTCGGATTGATGTGGAATTTGGTGTCTGCATGGAACATGTCGGCAGGAATGATTTTTTTCACGATTTCTTCAATCACAGCTTCTTTTAAATGAGCTTGTGAAATTTCAGGATCGTGTTGAGTTGAAAGCACAACAGCATCTAGGCGAACAGGCACGCCATTTTCATAAGCGAAAGTCACCTGGCTTTTTGCATCTGGACGTAACCAAGGCAATGTACCGTTACGGCGTAATTCAGCCTGTTTTTCCATTAAGCGGTGCGCATAAGAAATTGGCGCAGGCATGAGTACATCAGTTTCACGGCTGGCATAACCAAACATCAACCCTTGGTCGCCGGCACCTTGATCTTCAGGTTTCTGACGGTCTACACCTTGAGCAATTTCAGGAGACTGTTTACCGATCATGTTGATGATCGCACAGGTCGAACCATCAAAGCCAAGGTCAGAATGATGATAACCAATACTGTTAACGGTATGGCGGACAACCGCTTCAAAATCGATGTTCGCAGTTGTTGTGATTTCACCGGCAAGTACAACCGCACCTGTTTTTACAAGCGTTTCACAAGCAACCCGTGCGTATGGGTCTTCTTTTAAGATTGCATCCAAGATAGCATCACTGATTTGGTCAGCCATTTTATCTGGATGGCCTTCGCTTACAGATTCCGAAGTAAATACAGCGTACTCGCGCATAGTCCTATCACAGTTAAATTTAAAGACCCGATATGTTACATCGACTTGTGCTCTAGGACTAGCGCAACTCGACAAAATTGCACGAAATTGTTTCAAATTATTGTGCTTTTATTTGATTATTGGAATTAAAAAAACTGATATGCCTAATTAAACAGCAGGCTAGATTCATTTAATAAACTTAATAAATAGTCTGTGAATTGATAAGAGACGCTAATTAAGCAGTGATATTTCCAAACAAATTTGCAGAACTAAATACTAAGAAAAATATAAAAATTAGAGTGTTTAAAATATCAAGGAAAGTGATCATTCTATTAATAACTTAAGGCGGGTGTATTGATCATACGACAGACAGCCTTGCTGCAAATAGTACGACTCTGCATAGTAGCTTCAAGCCTTCAGAAACCGCCTGTCAGGAAGTGGCGAAATCTTTTGGTATGGACTTGTTTAAAAGACTGTACGGAGATGGAAAAGCATGTATCAAAAGGCGTTTACCTTGATTGAAGTCATGATTGTACTCACAATTATTGCCATTCTGGCGACAGTAGCAGGCATGAGTTATCACAGTTATGTCGTGCGAAGCCAACTAGCAGAGGTTTTTGAGCAGGCAGGTAGCTATCGAACTCAATTTATTGCCTCTGATGGTCACTGTGATGCAGGCCGTCAAATTGGCAGCGGAACCCAATATATTGAAAAAGTCGTGATCAATGCAGCTTGCCGGATTGAATTTAAGCTACGGCAGGATGGGATAGATACGGCAATCCGTGGCAAATCCATCGCCTTTGATGTCTATGGCGGCAGTTGTTCTTCGAGCGATATCAGTCAGCGTTATTTACCTAAAGAGTGTCGAGGACAATGATTTTCGTGGTATCGACTAGCCTGATTGAACTTCAACCTTTATCTTTTCATGTCTGATGATCTTGGGCAGACATTAGATATTCACATATGCATTTTTATGGACTGGAAAAAGATCACTTATTTAAGTCTGGATCTTCTGTTTTGACTCCTAGCTGGAGGTATCCTGAAGAGGAATTCAACATATTGTAAAAGTTTAATTTATAAAAAATAGTTAAGAATAATCCCAGATTTATCATCTTATTAGAATTTAACTTAGACTCTAGTCAATCAATGCACCTTAAAAGTGCAGAATATTTATCCGATAGGTAAATACAAGATCAATAAATTGATAAATATTGTAGGCTAGTCTTTACCCCTCGCTGTTTTTTTAAGACAATAGACGGCAGTTTTGAAAGTCTTTTCATCATTTCCTATTTCTTCTGAATTTATTTGGACGCTGATTTATGACAACCCCGCTTAATGAACGTCGTATTGCAAACGCAATTCGTGTATTGGCAATGGATGCTGTGCAAAAAGCAAACTCAGGACATCCAGGTGCTCCAATGGGGATGGCAGATATCGCTGATGTGGTTTGGCGTGAATTCTTAAACCATAACCCAACAAATCCGAATTGGGCTAACCGTGACCGTTTCGTATTGTCGAATGGCCATGGCTCTATGCTTCAATACGCACTTCTTCATTTAACGGGCTATGATCTTTCAATTGAAGATCTTAAAGCATTCCGTCAACTTCATTCTAAAACTCCAGGTCACCCAGAATTGGGCTATGCACCGGGTATTGAAACAACCACTGGCCCATTAGGCCAAGGTATCGCAAATGCTGTTGGTTTTGCACTGGCTGAAAAAACTTTAGCAGCGCAATTCAACAAGGAAGATATTAAAGTTGTAGATCACTACACTTACTGCTTCCTGGGCGATGGCTGCTTGATGGAAGGTGTTTCTCACGAAGCATGTTCTTTGGCAGGTACTTTAGGTCTAGGCAAGCTGATTGCTTACTATGACGACAACGGCATTTCGATTGACGGTGAAGTTGAAGGCTGGTTCTCTGACGATACAGAACAACGCTTCAAGTCTTATGGCTGGCAAGTGATCAAAGTTGACGGTCATGATGCTGATGCAATCCGTCAAGCGACTGTTGAAGCAAAAGCTGAAGCGAACAAACCAACCATCATCATGTGTAAAACAGTGATTGGTTTAGGTTCACCAAACAAACAGGGTAAAGAAGACTGTCACGGTGCACCTTTGGGTAATGACGAAATCGTATTGACTCGTGAAGCGCTTGGCTGGTCAGACGAAGCATTTGTCATTCCTGAGGATGTATACGCAGCTTGGGATGCCAAAGAAAAAGGTTCACAAGCTGAAGCAGCATGGAACGAAACTTTTGCCGCTTATGCAGCAAAATATCCAACAGAAGCGGCAGAATTAAAACGTCGTCTTTCTGGTGATCTTCCAGCTGACTTCGTTGCAAAAGCAGATGCTTACATCGCTGAAGTAAATGTGAAAGAAGAAACCATTGCAACACGTAAAGCGAGCCAAAACACGTTACAAGCACTTGTACCTTCATTACCAGAAGTACTAGGTGGTTCTGCTGACCTTGCAGGTTCTAACCTGACACTTTGGAAAGGTGCACAAGGCGTACAGGACAATCCAGCAGGTAACTATGTTCATTACGGCGTACGTGAATTTGGTATGACTGCGATTGCCAATGGTGTAGCATTGCATGGCGGTTTCATTCCTTATGTAGCAACATTCCTGATGTTTATGGAATATGCACGTAATGCAGTACGTATGTCTGCGCTGATGAAACAACGTGTGATTCATGTCTACACTCACGATTCAATCGGTCTGGGTGAAGATGGTCCTACACACCAGCCAATCGAACAAATCGCATCTTTACGTGGTACACCAAACCTGAATACATGGCGTCCATGTGACACCGTTGAAGCAGCGATTTCCTGGAAATCTGCTTTGATGCGTTCAGAAGGTCCAACAGCGTTGATCTTCTCTCGTCAAAACCTGCCATTCCAATCTCGTACTCAAGCACAAATTGAGAATGTAGCGAAAGGTGGTTATGTTCTGGCTGAAGAAAAAGGCGAATTGAAAGCGATCATCATTGCGACTGGGTCTGAAGTTTCTCTTGCAATGGAAGCTTATGCACAGCTTGAAGGTGTACGTGTAGTTTCTATGCCATGTGCTGAAGAGTTCGTGAAACAGGATGCTGCGTATCGCGAAGCGGTTCTTCCTTCAAATATTCGTGCACGTGTAGCAGTTGAAGCTGCACATGTGGATTACTGGTGGAAATTTGTAGGTCTGGATGGACGTGTGATCGGCATGACCACTTATGGCGAATCTGCACCTGCTAAAGACCTGTTTAAACACTTCGGCATTACAACTGAAGCTGTTGTAGCAGCTGTAAAAGAGATTACTGCTTAATCAACTGATTAAGTCGTTTTTTAAGGGCGCCCCAGTTTTGGGGCGTCTTTTGTTTTTCCGCTTTCTAGCCTTGTTTTCATGTGGCAACCGCTAAAAAGTGTTCTCCCATAATTGAAATGAAAGAGTGAGATAAACATGAGCTTGTATGAACAAATTAGTGATGAAATTACTTTAATGGATGCAGGCGAGCAGAAATGGATCGGGCAGGATCTACCCCTTGAAGCAATGGTTGCGGTTGAGCTATTACTTCAGGAAATGGCTGAAGAAAAAATCATTAAAGTACGTCGCAAGAACCATGAAAAGCATTCTGGTTTGAAACAGGTGGATCGTATTCTGGTTGAAAAACTTTAACAGAAAATACTAAAAGTCCCTGAATGGGGCTTTTTTTATGTCGGATGATTTCCTCTGACAGTTGCTTATGAACATTAGATGAGATAAATCTAAGTTCGTGCCATCATAAAAACCTAATGACTCATATCGTAAATAATTGACTTAAAGATAATTAAAGACATAAACCAAAGAAGTTACTCAATATGGAAATATCATCCCAGATCCAGATCAAATCTCTAGAGCAAATATCACAGCCAGAATGGCTATTTTTATGGCAAGACTATCAACGCTTTTATCAGACCCAAATTTCGGATGAGGTAAGTAAAAATACTTGGGATAAATTAACCAATTATGAGCTAGATTCAATGTACGGTTTTGCGGCGCTGATGGATGGAAAGGTCGTTGGGATTGTGCATGTCATCGAACATAACAGTAGCTGGACAGTAAGACCTTATGCCTATTTGCAGGATCTATTTACCCATCCGGACTATCGCGGACAAGGCGTGGCGCGCAAGCTGATTCAACATGTCTATCAGGTCGCGCAGCAGCGTAATTGCGACCGGGTTTACTGGCTGACTCAGGAATCAAACCATCAGGCACAAGCGTTGTATAACAAAGTCGCCAAGAAAACAGGATTCATTCAGTACCGTATGGATTAAAGCTCAAAAATTAAAAAAATAACTTACAATTTTATCGTTTCATCGCTGCAACAAAACGTTTTATCTTTAGGGCTGTAAACGGTTCCAGATTCTATACACTTAATAACATCCAAAACGTGAGATAAAAACATGAATTTCAAAACATTAGCATTAGGCTTGGCGATCGCATCTGTAGCAACAGTTTCTATGGCAAAACCAGTGGCCTATACGATTGACCCGACTCATTCAGCAACTGTTTTCTCTTGGAGCCACTTTGGTTTCTCTACGCCATCTGCAAACTTCAGTGACATCCAAGGCACCATTAATGTTGATAATGAAAAACCTGCGAATTCTTCGGTCAATGTGAACATCCCGGTTGCAAGCATTAATACGAATGTGAAAGCACTGGATGACCATATTAAGACAGCAGAATTTTTTGATGTTGCCAAATATCCGAATATTACTTTTAAAAGTACTAAAGTTCAGGCTTTAGGCAAAAACAAATATAAAATCACCGGCAACTTAACCGTGAAAGATGTCACTAAACCTGTGGTACTGGATGCAGTTTTAAATAAACAAGGCGTACATCCAATGACTAAATTACAAACGATTGGTTTCAATGCAACCACTTCATTTAACCGTTCAGCCTTTGGGGTAGGCGGTTATGTTCCAAATGTGGGCGATAAAATTACAGTAAACATTACTACCGAGGCTTCTGTACCTGCTCCGAAAAAGTAAGAGTGACAAATTAAAAAAGCACCCAATTGGGTGCTTTTTTATTACGGTTATTTAAGTTGCAGGTTTTCTAAATAATGCATCAATACCGAACTGGCTGCCTGTTCAAGCGCGGGCGCATAGCGTTGATGATCCGCCCGCAAGGTGAGGATATTGATTTGGGCTTTGCGTAACTCACAGGTATGTCCAATCAGCCATTTCTCTAAACTTTCACTGGATACTTCAGCATGGAATTGTAGTGCTAGAATATTCTGTCCTACCCGAAAGGCCTGATTTGGATAAAGATCAGAGCTGGCCAGCAATTCAGCCTGTTCAGGCAGATTAAAAGTATCGCCGTGCCAATGTAGCACTTCAATATTTTCCAAGGCTTGTAGTGGATTATTCTCAGCGACTGGAAGAGTAAGCTTAGACCAGCCAATTTCTTTTCTATGTCCTGCATAGACTTTAGCACCGAGTGCATGAGCCATGAGTTGAGCACCCAGACAAATACCTAAAGTAGGTAAATTCTTTTCTAAACGCACTTTAAGTAAGTCTATTTCTTGTTGTAAGAAAGGGTAGTCCTCCGTTTCATAAACACCAATTGGACCCCCTAAAATAATTGTCAGACCTTTATATTCATACGCTTTACGCAGGTCATCAATACCGGCTTCAAAATAGCGAACACGTAATCCCAACTGATAAAATACATCTTCCCAGGCACCTAGGTCTTCAAAAGCCAGATGTTGAATGGCATATACGGTATCGGGGAAGTGATCAAGGTTCAGCATAGCAGTCAGGTCTAAATGGAAAATATTTATTTAACGTTATTCTGCAAAAAATTAGAAGTCTTTTTAATCCGGTGATTTAGCCTTAGGTAGGTGATTCATCCGAATCGGCAATCCTATGTAAGACTATAACTCCGCTTTGTATCAATATGCAGCGATATTTTCCTTTTCTATAAAAAAGGCGTTAGAGTAGAAAGCAGTGGATAATCATAAGAGGCAGGATAAAAAATGCACAATATCTGCTTATATGTCGATAAAAAACGTATCAGTCCTTATGCCATGTCGGTTTATGTGGCTCTAAAAGAGAAAGGACTCAACTTTCAGGAAAAAATGATTGATCTGGATCTGCTGGAACAGCAATCTTCAGCTTATCGTAAAATTTGTCCGAGTGGCAAAGTTCCTTGTCTGATCATTGATGATTTTCATTTATTTGAATCGTGGGCGATTACTGAATACCTGGAAGATGCTTTTCCGGCACCGGATTATCCTGCTTTATATCCTGCAGAGATGAAAGCCAGAGCAAAATGTCGCGCCGTTCAGGCTTTGATTAAAACTGATTTTTCCTCTATCCGGCAGGATATGCTTTCAACTTCGATCTTTGTTCCACCTAAAAGGCCTTTAATCGCATCGGCTGAAACCATGCAGGATATTCAGCGCTTACTGGCAATCACAGAAATTTTAGTTGAAGAGTTGTGGCTCACCGAACAATGGTCAATTGCAGACTTTGATCTAGCCTTTATGCTGCATCGTCTGCTTAGTCATGATGTTGAGCTTCCCGAAAAGATTCAGGCCTATATCCAGCGTAATTTTCAGCGATCTTCAGTGCAGTCCTGGATTTTGGAAAATGAAAAATTGAAGACTCATTCTGAGTTCTGACTCTATGTCCGGTATAGAGAGGTCAATTTAATAATTTAAGTACTAAGTTTGCTTAATAGATAGACATGGATATTTTAAAAGAGAGCCAAGTTATACAAAAAATTTCTTAAATATCAGCAGAGCAAGCGTAGTATAGAAAGTATAGGTAATAAGAAGTAGCTAAAACTTAGAATCAAATTCAAATGAAAAGGAGTATAAGGTGGGTGGATCACATCATCATGATCATAGTCATGTAGAAGTTAGTGCCAAGAATGCCAAAAAACTGTCCATCGCCTTAGCCCTGACGACAGCCTTTTTAATTGTAGAAGTTATTGCCGGTTTTATGACTCAGAGTCTGGCCTTGCTTTCTGATGCAGCACATATGTTTACCGATGCCGCTGCATTGGCGATTGCACTGGCTGCGATTAAGATCGGGCAAAAACCCGCAGATGATAAACGTACCTTTGGCTACCAGCGATTTGAAATTCTGGCAGCTTTGTTTAATGCGATTATGCTATTTCTGGTGGCGATGTATATCTTGTTCGAAGCTTACCAGCGCCTGAGCCATCCCCCTGAAATTGAAAGTCTGGGCATGTTGATTGTTGCCATACTTGGACTGGTCATTAACCTGATCTCCATGAAAATTCTGGTTTCTAGCAGTCAGGAAAGCTTGAATATTAAAGGGGCTTATCTGGAAGTACTGAGTGATGCACTGGGTTCGGTGGGTGTCATTATTGGCGCAATCATCATCTATTTCAGCGGCTGGATGTGGATCGATACCGTGATTGCAGTCATGATCGGATTCTGGGTCATTCCACGGACATGGATTTTATTGAAACAGAGCATCAATATTCTGCTGGAAGGGGTTCCCGATGAAATCGATATTGAAAAACTGCGCCATGACCTACTGGCGCTAGACGGTGTTGAAGATATTCATCAGCTAAAAGTCTGGGCGATTACTTCCAAGAAAGTCATGCTGACCGTTCATCTGGTTGCGCCAGAAGTTGACTATAAAAAGTTGCATCAGGAGGCGTTTGAGATGTTGCATCATGAACATCACATTACCGAGATGACATTACAAATTGAAGCAGAAGATTGTCCCCCAGAACAGCATCGGCAATCAGCCCATTCGCATGAGCATAAGGAAAGCCATCAACATTAAGTTTAAAAAATTTTGCCATCACACTTAATGTATTTTTAAACTTCGATCTTTTATTTTAGCCTTTTAATAATGAAACAATTACATCTTTATAACTCGGTGGCGCTTTCACGTAATCGCGCTCTCGCAACATCTGATGCATTTTGGGCAGATTTTGATGCGGAACAGAGGCTATTAAATGATGTTCAATATGATAATTTACATGAATCGGTGCAACGAAAGCCCGCGCTAGCCAGCCTGCATGGGTGGTACGGGTATTAGTCAGTGCAGAATGGCTGGTTTCCAGGCCTGCATGTTCAGCCATTGCCCGTATACGGATAAACAGTGGGAAAGGAGTGATATAAGCTAACGGCCATAATAAATAAAGTTTTGGATGACCGCTGGCCCAAAGTGCGGAAAATAGGGCAGCATTGGAAATCAGCATGCCCGAGCTATTTTTTAACAGATTCTTTGCCAGTTCCAAGTTACTGCGATTACCACGAGGAATTGGTTTCGGATCATTGGAAACACTCCATTCCAGAAGTTCTAAATCCATCAAGACTCGGCCAGCCAGAAATTTTAGGCCGGATTGACCATTTAAATCTCTAAAGAATTTTCTAAATAATGATTGTTTAGTAATTGGAAAGTTTTTCACCAAACCTAAATCTGGATCATCAGGTTGAGAGGTGCGGGCATGATGTTTCAAATGATAAGGACGATATTTACCGACCTCATTCCAGATCGGACGGGCGCACAACCAGTCAGTGAAGTGTGTGTTTAGCCACTTGGTTTTAAACAGACTGTGGTGTGAGGCATCGTGCATTAAAATGGCCATAGCCAGCTGACGACCTGCCAGAATGGCTAATGCCAAGGCACATATCAATATTTTTCCCCAGACTGGTAAATATTCCCAGCTATAAGCGACTGTGCCAAAGGTCAAAACAATCACAGCCCAAGTTGAGCCTACTGCCAGAGCCCCCTGTAAGTCGGATGGGGTGGTCAGCTCTTTGATTTCTTCACGGCTAAATAGCTCTGTGACACTCACTTTACTGTTCATTATTTTGCCTTGATTTAGTTCTTGTATTTCTTGTCACTATATTTGAATTAAAATATTACAGTCAATTTATTTTTGTGAGTGTATAGGAAATAAATTATACGCCTTGCTGCTGAAAATATTGCTGCCATAACTGCTGGCCTTGTTCTTCCATACGCCGTACAGCCAGTTCAAATTTTTGTCGGGCTGGAGCGTCTAGCCATTCTTCAGGCAATAGCGGATCTGCACGCAGACTAAATACAGCAGATTTTGCCAGATAAAAGGCAGTTTTAGCTGATTCAGCCAAGGATAACTGTTGATGGTTTTCAAACCATTGTTCAATTTCCTGACTGATATTCAAATAAGTTTGATGCAGGCCATGAATATCCCAAAGTGCAGATACATGAGTGTGCTGATCGATCTCGCTGACCTGAAAAAATCGTGCGCCTTGATCCAGACCAAACTTGACGGCTGCTGATTTAAGCTCGTTCAAACTGAGTTGTAAATTATCCGGGCGGATAAACACATTCTGTTCCAGTTCCTGAAATCCATAATAACGCAGGGCTTTTTCCCGTTTAGATAAGGCCGTACGATCTACTCGTCCCAACGCACCGGTATAAACCAGAATGTATTTGCCATCCCAAGCCGTAGCAGTCTGCATATTAGGATGTTTGTTCAGGCTGATAAAAGAAGTATCAAATTTTTTTTCAATTAACTGATAAATGCCGCGTTCTACTGACTGAATGATCTGATCCTGATTGAGTCGTGCGACTGCAACCCGCAAGCTGTTGTCAGAGATTCCTAATAAATCTGCTGCACATAACATCTGTTTGATGCTAACAGTAGAGTTATGTGAGGCATAGAGCAGGTCTAACACCAGATGTCGGGCATTCAGTTTATAAGTCATGAAACTAGATCGTGATTAGAAAATGAGAAATTGGAAACTTTTTGTACAATAGCATTTTGAATAGGAAGAACCAAAGAGGAATACGACTAAAGTGTTTGTATATTCAGGCAATTAATTTTAATTAAAGACAACGTATATGGATAAAAATGACTAGATAAGGTGTTGGTTCTCTACTGAGGCACAGTATTTCACAGTCAATAAGCTGGTCTAAGCAGCAAGTCAGCGAAAAAGACGTGAATCTGTTTTTATTCTTGATTATTTTTAATCCCAGCTCCCTAGGGAACTGGGATTACCTAAAAAATTAAAGTGAAGTGTTAGTTATAACTGCTTCAAAATTGGGTATATGAACAAGAAAAAGATTTCTTACTCACACAAATTACCCTACATATTCGGGTAATTCGGACCACCGCCACCTTCCGGTGTTACCCAGGTGATATTCTGAGATGGATCTTTGATGTCACAGGTCTTGCAGTGTACACAGTTCGCTGCATTGATCTGGAAGCGTTTTGAACCGTCATCATTTTCCATGATTTCATACACACCTGCCGGGCAGTAGCGCTGTGCAGGCTCATCCCATTTCGGTAAGTTGACATCTACCGGAATCGAAGCATCGGTCAGTTTCAAATGTGCCAGCTGGTTTTCTTCATGTACCGTGTTCGATACAAACACAGAAGACAGACGGTCAAAGGTTAGCTTACCATCCGGTTTTGGATAGTTCGGCTTGAAGTTTACTGCATCGACTGTTTTCAGAGTTTTAAAGTCTGGCATCAGGTCATGCAGGGTAAATGGTACTTTAAACACGTTCTGGTCGATGAAGTTGAATGCACCACCCATCCATTGACCGAACTTGTGCATTGCTGGGCCAAAGTTACGCGCGCTGTACAGCTCTTCTTTCAACCAGCTGTTGTTGAACTTGTCTGTATAAGTAGTCAGTTCTTTAACAAAGAAGTCTTCGCCTTCAGTCACACGGGCAATCGCCAGATCACCGCCTTTTTCTACACCGGCAGCAATCGCTTCAAATACCGCTTCACCACACAACATGCCGGATTTCATGGCAGTGTGTGAGCCTTTGATCTTGGCAAAGTTCAGGAAGCCGGCATCATCACCAATGAGTGAGCCACCCGGGAAGGTAAATTTCGGCAGGGAGTTAAAACCACCTTTGGTTACGGCACGCGCACCATAAGAAATACGTTTACCGCCTTCCAGATACTGTTTGATCAGTGGATGGGTTTTCCAGCGCTGCATTTCCATGAATGGATACATGTGTGGATTTTCATAAGAAAGATCCACGATCATGCCTAATGTCACCTGGTTGTTTTCAGCATGGTATAACCACCAGCCGCCTGACGAACCAGTTTCAGATAAAGGCCAGCCGGCACCGTGCATTACCAGACCTGGTTTATGTTTGGCAGGATCGATTTCCCAGAGTTCTTTAATGCCGATCCCGTAGTGCTGCGGATCAGCATCTTTGTCCAGATTGAATTTTTGGATCAGGCGTTTACCTAAATGACCGCGGCAGCCTTCAGCAAAGATGGTGTATTTGGCATGCAACTCATAACCTGGCGCAAAGTTATGTGTCGGTTCGCCATCTTTGCCAATACCCATGTCACCGGTTTGGATACCTTTCACCGTACCATCTTCATGATACAGAATTTCTGAAGCAGCAAAGCCCGGGAAGATCGATACTTCCAGTTCTTCGGCTTTCTGGCCTAACCAGCGCACTACATTACCGAGTGAGATGACATAGTTGCCATCATTGTGCATGGTTTTCGGCACCATCCAGTGCGGTGCTTCTTGTGATTTTTCATCTGAAAGAAGGAAGAAAGTTTTGTCTTCTGTCACTGGCACATTTAAAGGTGCACCTTCTTCTTTCCAGTTCGGGAATAGTTCGTTCATGGCACGTGGTTCAAGCACAGCACCTGAAAGAATATGTGCACCGACTTCGGATCCTTTTTCTACGACACAAACGGACAGATCATTTAAATTGTTTTCAATTGCAAGTTGACGGATTTTGATTGCAGCAGACAGGCCGGCAGGGCCCGCACCTACGATCACAACGTCAAACTCCATCGATTCTCTAGAAATATCTTCCATAATAAGAAACCCTGTTTCGCTTAGCGGTATTTTACCACAGTGAAAAAGTTTTTAAATAGAAAGTTGGGAATTGATTATGAAAAAAGCCTCCTAGGAGGCTTTTTCTAAAACGGATTAAGATTTTTGAGGATCGTAGAGTTTTTCTTTGATGAACAGGGCAGGAAGCAGACCACAGATAAAGTATGCAGCACCCATTACTAAGAAGCCAAGACCGATCGAACCGCCTGTTGCCAGATAACCAATCGTAGCTGGGGCAATTGCCGCACCTAAACGACCGACGTTATATGCACCACCAATTGCTGTACCACGTACATTGGTTGGGAAGCTTTCAGTCATATATGTTGCATTCACACCATATGGAATACCATATAGGAAACCGAAGATCACCAATAAGTACAGGATATTGTCTGGTGAGTTATAGAATACGATCAGTGGCAGGAAGATCGCAGTACCAATTGCACCGAAGGCATAAGTAAAACGACGTCCGAATTTATCTGCCATTAAGCCTGCAAGGATTTTACCTAGAATCATCGCAGTATACGTACCCACCATGTAGGCAGTCATTTCCTTGAACTTCATACCGAGTTCACTTTCAAGGTATGTCGGCATCCAGTTGTTAACGCCATAGTAACCAAACTGAAGGAAACCGGCAGTCAAAGCCCATAAGATAAACATGTTACGGTTTTTCTTATCTTGGAAAATCAGCTTCCAGGTCGACTCAGCAGGTTTGTCAGTCACTTCAACTTTCTTGAAGCGGTTTTCTTGCCATGCCGCTGGTTCTGGTACCAGAATGTGCATCAAAATAGCCAAGGCAATTGGAATCGCAGCTACATAGAACAGCATGCGCCAGCCGTGATCTGGAATTAACCAGCCCGCAAGCAAGGTCGCAACGATATAGCCAACTGTCCAGCCAGCCTGTAATGTACCTAAAACAGTTGTACGATATTTAGTTGGCACGTACTCAGCCATTAAAGTATTCGATGCAATATACAAAGAACCCAAGCCAAGAGAAGCGAAGAAACGTAATGCACCAAATTGAGCAAAGCTTTGGGTAAAACCAAGACCACAAGTCAATGCCGAAAATAAAAGGATTGAGACAACGACGGTACGTACACGACCGAATTTATCACAAGCCCACCCTCCGAATATACCTCCAACTGCCATACCTGCAAGGGTAAAGCTTCCGAGCATCCCAGCTTCCACAGAGGTTAGGCCAAATTCAGCTTTAATACTGTTTAAGCTGTAGGAAAGCAGCATTAAATCCGCACCATCGACCAGCAGGGCGAGGAATGCAAAGATAAATGCGATTTTCCAGGTATTTGGGCCAATTTTTGAAATTGTATTCGTTATAGCCATCATCCATTACCTATAAAAAAGGCCTGATCGCAAGGAGAGTTGATCAGGCCAAACTTGTTACTGAGTCGCCTCGCGAATCATATTGCGCGCAATAATGACTTGCTGGATCTGCGTGGTTCCTTCATAAAGACGGAATAAACGCACATCGCGGTAGAAGCGCTCAATTGCATATTCACTGATGTAGCCCGCGCCACCATGGATTTGCACACCACGGTCAGCGACACGGCCACACATTTCTGTTGCAAACATTTTTGCGCATGATGCTTCAGTACTTACATTCTGGCCGGCATCACGACGACGCGCTGCATCAAGCACCATGCATTTCGCTGCATAAATTTCAGCTTTAGAATCTGCCAGCATGCCCTGGATCAGCTGGAAGTTGGCAATCGCCTGACCGAACTGCTTACGTTCAACGGCATATTGCAATGAATCTTCCAGCATACGGGTTGCAGCACCCACGCTCAGTGCAGCAATGTGGATACGGCCCTTATCCAGAACCTTCATCGCAGTTTTAAAGCCAACGCCTTCTACACCGCCAATCAAAGCTGATGCAGGGATACGGCAGTTTTCAAAGATCACGTCACAGGTATGTGCGCCTTTCTGGCCCATTTTCTTGTCACGTTTACCCAGTGAAATACCTGGCAATTTACTGTCAACGATGAACGCTGAAATAGCTGCAGCACCTTTTAATTCAGGATTGGTACGTGCCATTACTGTGAATACACCCGCATGTGGGGCATTGGTAATGAAACGCTTGGTACCATTCAGAATGTACTCATCACCATCTTTTACAGCAGTAGTTTTAAGCGACGCTGCATCAGAACCAGAATCCGGTTCAGTCAGACAGAACGAGCCAATGATTTCACCGCTGGCAAGTTTTGGCAGGAAGTGCTGTTTTTGCTCTTCAGTACCATCGATGATCAGGCCAGATGCGCCGATACCGTTATTCGTACCAATCAATGAGCGGAAAGCAGGGGAAGTACGGCCTAGTTCAAAAGCGATATAGACTTCTTCTTCCATGGTCAGGCCAAGACCGTCATATTCTTCAGGAATGGTTAAACCAAATAAGCCCAACTCTTTCATTTGTTGCACGATTTCTGTAGGAATTTCATCCGTTTCTGCAACAATTTCTTCATTTGGGATTAATACGCCTTCTACAAACTGGCGAATCATATCTACCAACTGGTCTAAGGTTTCCTGATCACGAATCATGTCCTAACTCCGTATCTAGGATTTCGTTCTGTCCACATCTTGTCCAATGTGAATAAAAACTCATCACTAAGCTAAATTTATGCGGATACTAATTAAAATTAAAACAAGGATCAATATATACGAAATTATATTTTGCTGTGCGATATTTATGTTTTGCTATAAAATTGGATTTAAATAATTGATTTGGTTTGATTAATGCTATTTTTAAGGCGTTATAAAATATTTTTTGTTCAAATTTGAATAGTTTACTTTGAACGAAATTTATGTATATTGTTAATTAAATACCGCTGTGCGAAATGAGAAGATTATGGAAAGCACTGAAATTTTAAAATTGACTGTACAGGAAGATGGCGTCGCGATTGTTCAAATCCATCGCCCGGAAGCACGTAATGCCTTGAACCTGGAATTACGTCAGCAACTCTCTGAAGCATTTCAATACCTTTCAAAATTAGATGCTGTAAAAGCCATTGTTTTGACCGGCGGTGAAAAGGTTTTTGCTGCGGGAGCAGACATTAAAGATTTCACTACTGCAACCACAGCACAAATGTATTTACGCCATACTGAACAGTACTGGCAAAGTATTACTGACTGTCCGAAACCGATTATTGCGGCTGTGAATGGTTATGCACTCGGTGGTGGCTGTGAACTGGCCATGCATGCCGACATCATCATTGCCGGTGAAAATGCCAAATTTGGTCAGCCTGAAGTAAAACTGGGCTTGATGCCGGGTGCAGGTGGAACACAACGTTTACTGCGTGCGATTGGTAAATATCAAACCATGCTTTGGGTACTCACCGGTAAACTGGTGAAAGCTGCTGAAGCTGAGCGTATGGGCTTGGTTTCTGAAGTCGTGGAAGATGAAAATACTATTACGCATGCCATTGAAATTGCTCAAACCATTGCGTCTTTCTCTCCAATTGCAGTGCAGCAAATTAAAGAAGTGACCAATCTTGGCCAAGATCAATCTTTACAAGGTGCTTTGGCATTGGAACGTAAAGCTTTCCAGATTTTATTTGATACCAAAGATCAGAAAGAAGGCGTGAATGCGTTCTTTGAAAAACGTCCTGCACAATACACTGGAGAATAAGACATGACCATTCAATCTATGGCGCTCATTGGTACTGGTGTAATGGGCATGGGTATCGCGCAAATCGCAGCCCAGGCAGGTCTGGAAGTGCGCTTATTCGATGCCAAAGCAGGTGCGGCAGAAGCAGGTTTGGCTAAACTTAAAGCTACGCTTGAAAAGCTGCAAGCCAAAGGTAAATTTACTGAAGAAGTTCTGAATGCAACTCTGGCACGTTTCAAAATCCTGAATAGCATTGAAGAAGTGGTTGGTGTTGATCTGGTGGTTGAAGCCATCATCGAAAATCTGGACATCAAGCAAGGTTTATTTAAACAGCTGGAATCCATTGTTTCACCAGAGACCATTCTGGCCACCAATACCTCATCGCTTTCAGTGACTGCGATTGCTTCCAATCTTGAGCATCAAGGTCGTATGGCGGGATTCCACTTCTTTAATCCAGTGCCCTTGATGAAAATTGTCGAAGTGATTGCTGGCCTAGCAACAGATGAACAGGTCGTTGCAGATCTACTCGAACTGGCACAACATATGGGTCACTTTGGTGTGCGTACCAAAGACACGCCAGGATTCATTGTCAATCACGCGGGTCGTGCTTATGGTACTGAAGCACTAAAAATCCTGGGTGAAGGTGTAGCTTCTGTTTCTGAAATCGACCGTATTCTGCGTGAAGGTGCCGGTTTCCGTATGGGACCACTGGAATTATTTGACTTGACTGCACTGGATGTTTCTCATCCGGTAATGGAATCGATTTTCAACCAGTATTATCAGGAAGACCGTTACCGTCCAAGCGCTTTAACCCGTCAAATGCTGGCTGGTAAAAAAGTCGGTCGTAAAGTCGGTGAAGGTTTCTATAAGTATCAGGATGGTCAAAAGACTAATGAAGCTCCGGCTCAGATTGCGCCTGAAGTAACTGAATTCAGCCCGGTCTGGATCAAAGCAGATCTTGAACAGGATGCCAGTATCTTGCGTGACTATATCCGTGAGCAAGGTCTGGTTATCGACAGTGCAGAAACTCCGGCAGCTGACAGTCTGATTCTATTGGCCACTTATGGTGAAGACACCACGACTGCAGCGCTTCGTTTTGATGTCGATGCGACTCGTGCAATCAGCATCGATATGCTGACTGATTTTGCCAAGCACCGTACCATCATGCCTTCGATTGCAACTCAAAAAGCCTATATCGACCAGGCACATGCATTGTTTGCTAAAAATGGTCATGGCGTATCGGTAATTGCTGAAAGTATTGGCTTTGTCGCACAGCGCGTATTGGCAATGGTCGTGAATCTGGCTTGTGATATTGCCCAACAACAAATCGCAACTGCAGCCGATATCGATAAAGCAGTAAAACTTGGTCTGGGCTACCCACATGGACCAATTTCATGGGGTGATGTTTTGGGCGCAGAACGTATCCTGTTGATCCTGGAACGTATCCTGACAAATACCGGTGACCAGCGTTACCGTCCAAGTCCATGGGTACAACGCCGTGCCCGTTTAAAACTTTCTCTTCTTCACACTGCAGCAGTTTAAGGAATCAAACTCATGTTAAATGCATATATTTATGATGGATTACGTACGCCATTTGGTCGTCATGCAGGTAGCCTGGCAAAGGTTCGTCCAGATGATCTTGCTGCACATGTGATTAAGGCACTGGTAGAGAAGCATAATTTAGCTGCTGATATTTTTGATGATGTAATTCTGGGTAATACCAATCAGGCGGGTGAAGACAGTCGTAACATTGCACGTCATGCAACGTTATTAGCGGGTCTGGATGTGAAAACGCCAGCACAAACTGTGAACCGTCTATGTGCTTCAGGTTTAGCAGCGGTGATTGATGCAGCTCGTGCGATTACTTGTAATGAAGGGGATATCTTCCTTGCAGGTGGTGTCGAGTCGATGTCTCGTGCACCGTTTGTCTTTGCCAAATCTGAAACACCATTTAGCCGTGATTTTAAAGTATTCGATTCAACCATCGGCGCACGTTTTCCGAACCCTGCCATTGAAAAACAGTTCGGCAATGACACCATGCCGCAAACTGGCGATAATGTAGCAGTAGAATACGGTGTAACCCGTGAAGATGCAGACCAGTTTGCTGCAGCATCACAAGCCAAATATGAAGCAGCTAAACAGGCAGGTTTCTTTGCTGACGAGATCGTGGGTGTTGAAGTGCCTCAAGGCCGTAAATTACCAGCAAAATTGGTCGATCAAGACGAACATCCACGTCCATCTTCTAACTTGGAAGCGCTACAGAAACTACGTCCACTGTTTGAAGGCGGTGTAGTGACTGCGGGTAATGCTTCTGGTGTCAATGATGGTGCAGCAGCGCTAATCATTGGTTCTGAAGCCGCTCAGGAAAAACTGGGCATCCAGCCAATGGCGAAAATCATCGCTTCAGCGGCTGCGGGTATTGAACCACGTATTATGGGCGCCGGTCCGGTTGATGCGATCAAACTAGCATTAAAACGTGCCAACTTGACGTTGGATGACATGGATATCATTGAAATCAATGAAGCATTCGCATCACAAGTTTTAGCATGCTTAAAAGGTCTGGGTGTGGCATTTGATGATGCTCGTGTGAACCCGAATGGTGGTGCGATTGCAGTTGGGCATCCACTCGGTGCTTCAGGTGCTCGTTTAGTGCTCAGCACCGCTCGTGAATTGCAGCGCAGCGGCAAAAAATATGCTGTGATTAGTCTGTGTATCGGTGTGGGCCAAGGTCTGGCACTGGTCATCGAACGCGTATAAACAAAGGAAAAACACATGGGTGCATTAGAGGGTATTCGCGTACTGGATTTAAGTCGCGTACTTGCAGGTCCTTGGTGTGGTCAAATCCTCGCGGATTTAGGCGCTGAAGTGATTAAAGTTGAACGTCCTAAAACGGGTGATGATACCCGTATGTGGGGACCACCTTGGATGAAAAATGACCATGGTGAAAATACACGTGAAGCGGCGTACTACCAGTCAGCCAACCGTAATAAAATGTCAGTTGCGATTGATATTTCAACGCCTGAAGGTCAGGAACTGGTCAAAGCACTGGCTGCTGATTCAGATGTGGTGATTGAAAATTACAAAGCGGGTTCATTGAAAAAATACGGTCTGGATTATGAAAGCCTCAGCGCGATTAATCCGAAACTGGTGTATTGCTCAATTACTGGCTTTGGTCAAACTGGCCCTCGTGCACCTGAACCAGGTTATGACTTTATCATCCAGGGGATGGGCGGTTTAATGTCTGTCACTGGTGAGAAAGATGACTTACCAGGTGGTGGACCACAAAAAGTTGGCGTGGCTTTTGCGGATTTGACGACGGGTTTGTATTCAACCATCGCTATTCAGGCTGCTTTGCTGAATCGTCATGTGACTGGCCTGGGTCAGCATATTGATATGGCACTGTTGGATGTGCAGGTTGCTTTGCTGGCAAACCAAGGGATGAACTACCTGGCTTCAGGTAAAATTCCAGGTCGTTATGGTAATGCGCATGCCAATATTGTGCCTTATCAAGTGTTCCGCGCTGCCGACCAAGACTTCATTATTGCCTGTGGTAATGACAAGCAATTTGTTGCCTTGAGCGCTGCAATTGGTTTGCCTGATTTACCGCAAGATCCACGTTTTGTGACCAATGCACTGCGTATTCAGCATCGTGCAGAAATCACAGAGCTGCTAGCCAAACATTTCTTAAGCAATACTGCGAAGCATTGGGTAGAAGCAATTCATGCAGTGAAAGTTCCGGTAGGCCTGATTAATAACCTTGAACAAGCTTTCCAGGAACCACAAGTGCAAGCGCGTAATATGCTGGTTGAGATCCCCCATCCGTTAAAAGAAAAATTAACGGTGATTGGCTCACCAATTAAATTATCGCGTACACCAGTGGAATATCGTAAAGCACCACCAATGTTAGGTGAGCATACGAATGAAATTCTTTCACGTGTCGTGGATGAGGAAAAACTGGAGGCCCTAAAAGCTCAAGGTATTGTTGGTTAATAAACAAGAAAACCCATAAGTCCAATAAAGAAGCAACTTAATCAAAGTTGCTTCTTTGCTATATACAAGATAATTATTTATAATTTCGCAATGCGAAACACTTATTATGAATTTGAAGGACGGTGAAGACATGTCTGATGATGTACCTGAAACCGATCAGTCGGAAGAAAAATTAATTGCGCCTTTGCGCCATGAGTTATTGCATCCGATCGAAGATATGCAGGATGAAAATGACCGTCAATTTATTACAGCTTTAGCACGTGGTCTGGAGTTACTGCGCTGCTTTAGTCCAAAACATCAGCACCTGGGTAATCAGGAGCTGTCACAAATGACAGGTTTGCCTAAACCGACGATTACCCGTTTGACCCATACTTTGTCCCGTTTAGGATATTTAAAGCAGGTTCCGAATTCGAGCAAGTTTCAGCTCTCAGTCGGCGTACTGTCTTTTGGTTATTCGATGCTGTCGAATTTATCCTTGCGATCGGTTGCTCATCCATTAATGAAAAATCTGGCAGACTATGCTGAGGCAGCCGTTGCAATGGCGACCCGCGACCGTTTGAACATGATTTATCTGGATGTGGTGCAGGGCAAAGGCAATGTCACCATGCGTCGTCAGGTAGGAACCCATTTGCCGATTCATTTAAGTTCAATGGGGCGTGCCTGTCTGGCTGCAATGCCAGAAGATGAGCGTGATTTTCTGCTTGATGCGATTCGCCGTAAACATGTTGAAGAATGGCCACAGATCCAAAAAAATCTGGAGAAGTCATTTAAAGACTATCAGGAATATGGTTTCTGCTTTTCAATCGGTGAATGGCATAAGGATGTGAATTCGGTTGCAGTTCCTTTTGTCCATGAACAGCATGGTCTACTGGTGTTTAACTGCGGCGGTCCAAGTTTTCTGCTCAATGAAGAGAAAATCAAAAATGATATTGCACCACGTTTATTACATATGGTGAACAATATTAGAAATGAATTAGGTTAGAACCTTATAGTTTAGATATTACTGAATTTTTAATTTAAGAGCAGGTTATAACGTTAAATACCCGCTCTTATTTTTTACAGGATATAGTGATTAGATTCTTGAGATAAATACTTAATATTAATTTTTAATGATCAGACTCTATAAATATAAAAGTAAAGCAAACCAATAAAAAATAGTTTAAGAAAATCTTAAATATTAATTTAAAAATATTAAATAATTTAGGTGTGATCTATTTTAATCAGAGATATCTTTCAGAGTGGTGCTTAATATCTTTGTTTTAATAAATTAACTGTTTTTCAATGTGAAGTTTACATTAAAAGTAATAAAAATAAATTTTTAGAAATAAATACTTTCCAAATCTAGAAAAGTAAAAAAACATAAATTTTATAAGATTAAATATAATTTATTTGAATGTAATTTTTTAAAAAAACTAAATATTTTAACTTTATGAGTCTTATTAAACTATGTAAAACAATAACTTAATTTTATTTTATATAAAACTATCAATGAATGATTAGCTATTGTTAAAAAAGTGATAGTTAAACCAGAAATGATTATTATTATCTGTAAAATTATATTGTAAAAAAGTAAAGTAATTGCTTGAAAAATGTTTTTAATAAATCTTTAATTAATACCAACTGTTTCAGTGGGTTTTTAGGGGTTTTCTATGCAGGTTCAAATTATTTCAAAAGCAGGCGGTAATAATCGATTAATAAAAGAGTATCTGGAAAAAATAGAACTCAACACAGATTCTGTAGTTCTAGTAGATGTAAAAGTCGAAGATATAGAAAAAATAGAATATATAAACAACCAAGCAGTAATCACTTTAAAAAATGGCGAAAAAATATTAGTTGATCAATTTAATCCGGAAAAGAGTTCATTAGTTTTTAGAAATGAACAATCGGAAATGTTCTTATTTAACTTTGATAGTGTTAGTTATAACCCTTTAAATGAACTTGAATCATTACTTTATAAAGGTTCTGAAAATTTCTTTCTTGATCTTTTACCATGGGGGGCGGGTGCAGTGGCAGTTGGTATATTAACTGCTGATAGCTCTGGTAATTCAATGGGTTATCGTGCCGTAGTAAATGAAAACGACAAGGACAATAACGGTCTGTCTGATGCCAAAGAAGCAGAGCTAAAAGATCTGATTGATGAAGCCTTGGCGAAAAAACCATCGGATTACACCGCTGAATCATGGACAGAAGTCCAGAATGCCCTGAAAGATGCAGTAGGTACGACTCCTGAAAATGACGCTGCATTAGATGAGCTGATCTCTAGTCTGGAAACCGCGATTAATGGTCTGATAACAGTTACGCCACCAGTTGTGAATGAGAATGACCAGAATGACAACGGTCTGTCTGATGCCAAAGAAGCAGAGCTAAAAGATCTGATTGATGAAGCCTTGGCGAAAAAACCATCGGATTACACCGCTGAATCATGGACAGAAGTCCAGAATGCCCTGAAAGATGCAGTAGGT
>NZ_VPAW01000012.1:0-107585 GCF_013419055.1 Acinetobacter sp. YH12108
TTAGAGGAATAGCTACTCGATATGACAAGCTCAAAAGAAATTATCAAAGTTCTGTTGCCTTAGCCTGTATATTTTTATGGCTACCGTTATAGGGTTAATTATGAACAGTAAGTGTCAACAGACCCTAGATTCTAAATTATAAAATGTTATGGCAAGTTTGAGGTTAGATATTTGATCTTCAGTTAATTGACATGTATCTAGATCTTCAAATTTTTTTTGAGAAGTTTCAAGATATTCAGCAATTGCAAAGTTAATTTTCTGTTGAAAAAGCATATTGATAAATTTAGATTTACTAATTCCCATTTTTTTGCAATAAAATTCTAGTTTTTCAAATTCAACTTCGGGTAGTTTGAAAGTAAGAGGTGAACTTTTTTCATTTTTTTCTTGTCCTTCATTAGCATGAATTTTTCCTAATTCTTTGAAGTAATTGCTCATTTCATTGATTCCTGAGGGTTAAGTCTATCAAATTCTTGCCATGCCATATTTTCAATATCATTACTTATTTTTCTCATTTTGAATAATGACCACATAACATGATTTGGTTCATCAAGCTCAATTGCATCTGTTCTTAGTTCTTCAATTAAATTTTCTAAATTTAATTGCCCCCCTCTTTGCAAGTGTTTGCCAAGTAGATAGTTTAAATATGCAGAATCGGAATAACTCACAACCAATTCTTCTAAAATTTTAGCTCGGCTTATATCAAGGTTATGTGCACAGAAATCTAATTTTTGTTTTTGATCTTCATTTAATTTAATAGAAATACCTTTAGTTTGGTAATTTTCCTTATTTAATTGAGCCTTACTACCTAAATTAAAAAAAATCGACAAATCATCAAACGTATAGAGTCCATTATTCTCGTGATCTAATTCTAATAGATTGTGTAGTTTTACATTTTCTGTGGTCTGAAAAAATTCAATAAGTTCTTCGACTTCCTTTAAAGCAATTGAGCTTAAAAGCTTTTTCGAGTCATAGGCATAAGCTTTTTTTGAGTTTAGGAACAGTTTTAAAACCATTTCTATATTTTCATTTCTCATTTTTAATACTCCGAAGGGATTGAAGCAAGCATAAAATGAGGTTGGATAAATGTCAAATACAATACAAATAAAAAAATATATAAATTGTATTTGACATTTGTTTTGGATAATCGTAGCCTAAAAAACAACCAATAATTGGGGTGTATAAAATGTTGCAGTCAAATCACTTTATGAAGCGTGCTAAGCAAAGAGGTATTACATATCGAATGGTGCAATTCGCTTTGAAATATGGAGAAGTTAAAGGTGAACGTTCATTTATAAATAAAAAGATCCTAGATGATCTAATTAACAATTTAACGAAAGAATTAATGGCAGCAAAGCGCTTAAGGGACAAAGGTGGGATCGTTATTGTTTCTGATAAGGAGAACTTAATTACTACTTTTGACTTTGATAGCTATAGAAAATATTGATCGGAGTGCTGGGAAATGGATAATTACATATGGTTAAATCAATACAAGCGACAATTTGAAAAAAAATTAGAAATAAATGAATATTTAAGAGGAGAAAATGAATTTGATGATAATTTGCTCTCTTATATAGATAAATTAGTAGATGAAGTCTCAGAAGTGGCAAATCAGAATGGTTTAGAAATTAAACGTATTCATAATCTAATTAGAATTTATTCAAGAGAATCTCAAACAGTTCTATTGTTAATAAAGGCTAAATATCTTATGCATGATGGTAGAAAAGAAATTGTTTTTACTATTGAAAAACATAGAACTGTAGACTTTACAGAACGGTATAAGGGGAGCTTCATTACTGATCCTAAAAAGTGGATTCAGAAATTTATAGAAAAAATTGTTGAGAGAAGATTAAAGTTTACGATTGATTTTGAAAAAACCTATAAACCTACGGATAATTCTATTATAAAAGTAAGCCCTGCTATCTCTTTTTCTTGCCGATTATGTGGTGGTGATGGGGGAGCAACTGGTAATTGTCCAAGATGTGGAGGAAATGGGTTAGAACAAGAATAGGTAGATGAATTATTAAGTAATTTGTAAAAATTACTTAATAAATTTTAGAATTATAAAATTAAATTTATTTAAAAGACCGCAATAAAGCGGTCTTTATTTAGTCGGAATCTTATAACTTCACCAACTCTACCCGACGATTTTTCGCCTTACCATCTTCGCTTGCATTATCTGCAACAGGTTGTATATCCCCAAACCCTTTAGCAGTTAAACGACTGCTTTCAATACCTGCTTTAGCCAGGGCACTCACCACACTTTGCGCACGTTGATCAGACAACTTTAAATTATGTGCAGCATCACCGCTATTATCCGTATGACCATAAATGCCCAGTTTTAACTCAGGATTGTCTTTTAATAAAGCAACAATCTGCTCAATTTGATCTTGTGAGTCTGGCAAAATCTCGGCTTTATCGGTTGCAAAGTTAATCTGTACGCTCACTTTATTGTCTTGATCCAGACTTTGTTTTAGTGCACTCGAAGTCAGTGCTTTGGCAGTGACATTTAAAGGCTTGGATTCAGCCACCATCAGCGAAATATAATTGCCAGATTGGGTTAGCTGGAACCATGCGGTCTTATCTTCCTGGCGAACTACATAAGTCTTGGTCGGGTAGTTAAAAATATCACCCAGGCCAGCATAATACTGCACCTGAAAATCCTTAGGAATTTTCTCAATGATATCTTTGGGAATCTGGCTATTGGCAATTTCTACACCGCCCAAATCCTTGATCACACTCTCCAGATTACGCTGAATTTCTAAAAAATTGCCTTCTTTATATTCCGGTTTCGAGGTAATGCCTGAACTGAATAATTTGCCTTCAACCCATTCCAGTTGCTGTCCTGTCCAGAATGGAACGCGCTCAAAATTGCGCTGCTCAGTATTTTGATAGATATAACCGTCTGGCAGGGAAATATAAGGAAAGTCACCGAGTGTCGCTGTGCTGAGTGGAATTTTACTGATGTCAAAAGCTTGTGCCGGTGCCGTTTCGGCAGCTTGCGTGGTATCTTCCTGCTGGATTTCGGTTTTGGAGGTTTCTGCTTGCTCGGTTTTGCTACATGCCGCAAAAATAAAAGGCATACAAAGAATGGCAGTACGAAGGAGAGTGGAAGTCTTCATTAAATTTCCTTATTGTTCGGGCATTTTTATGGAATTTATTGTATAGAAATTCACCTGTAGTGCAAATTTTAATCAAAACCTAAATCTGAGCGGCTTTAGTATTCATAATTAAAGCCAGAGAAGAGTAATTGGTGAAGATTCCATTATCAAAAACTGTACCATAAAACCCCATTTTGATATCGTTTTGGTGCAAGTTTGATCACTCTTGGCGCATAAATATTTTAGACACATTTTGTAGCATTTATTAAGTTTCAACTAACTGTTTTAAATCAATTTTTTAATAATAAAAAACTCTTTATATTTGGCATATTTTCTGCTTTTATTTATATACCGAATTAAAAGAGGAGAGCATATTACTTGAATAACCAGACGCAATTCTCGATCAATCCATCATGTCTAAAAATAATTACAGTACATGATTAATTTAACGACCTCTTGGTGAATTAATTCACTCATTTTGATTCCAAATAAGCCCCATAACCGTTGATGGGGCTTTTTTGAGCTGAATTTCTGCCTTTTCTCCTCGTAATTAGCAAATTTCCTCATCTAAAACTGGCACGCTTTCTGCTTTTCCTTAAGTAATACGAAATTTACATTCAGTAATACCGAGGAGATGCGCATGAATAATCAAAGCAAAAAAGCCAAGCTGCATCCATTTGCCCAATTTTTCATTGAACTGCTCAGCGTTCGCGCCGGGCTTTATGTCAAACAGGATTCACTCAAGGAAAGCAGACGTGTCTAAACCGAAATTGGCACGAATCAGTATCACCGTGCCGGAAACCACCTTACAGGCCATGGATCAGAAAATTGTCGAGCAGCATTATGAAAGCCGCTCGCAGGCCATTGTCGACATGATTAACCGCCACCTGATTGATGAACTGGTTTCTCGTGATGAAGTGATGGTCGGTACGCTGACGCTGGTTTATGACGTCAGCCTGAAACCGTTACGTTCCCAATTGGTCGATTTGCAACAGCAATATCTGGAACAGGTGATCAGCTCGCTGCATATCCAGCTGGATGATCAGAAAGTCCTGCAAGTGATGCTGATGCAGGGTGTAAGCAGTGATTTAAAAGAAATTAGCGAACAATTTATTGCATTAAAAGGGGTGCTCAAAGGACACCTGGAACTGATGGATGCCGTGATGCCTCCCATTCCCCAAAATACCAATAAAGGAGTATTGTCATGAATACTTTATGGACAATTCAAGACTGGCAGAACGCCTACCAACAGCAGCAGATTCAGTTACAGGACCTGATCGATTATGTTGCATCATTTCAAAATGATGATCATGCCTGGATTTCAATTGCATCTGCAGAACAATTACAAGCACAAATTGATGCCTTAACAGGAAAATCACTAGCCGAATTGCCACTCTACGGCATTCCATTTGCAGTCAAAGACAATATTGATGTAGCCGGTTTTTATACCACTGCAGCCTGCAAAGAAGCATCTTATCTCGCAACCAGCGATGCCACTGTCGTCACTAAATTAAAAGCTGCAGGTGCAATTGTGGTGGGTAAAACCAACCTAGACCAGTTTGCCACAGGTCTGGTTGGTGTACGTTCACCCTACGGCGCAGTGAAAAACAGCTTTAATCCAGAATATATCAGCGGCGGTTCAAGCTCAGGTTCATCGGTAGCGGTGGCGAATGGTCAGGTGCCATTCAGTTTAGGTACCGATACGGCGGGTTCAGGTCGTGTACCGGCAGGACATAACAATATTGTCGGCTTGAAACCCACCAAAGGCTGGTTCTCCACTACGGGTCTGGTACCCGCGTGCCGCACCATTGATGTGATTTCGGTCTTTGCTTTGACTGTCGATGATGCATGGCAAGTCGCACAAATCATGCAAGGCTATGACGCAAGCGATGAATATTCACGCCAGCATCCAGCCAATGTCCCAACCCAATTTTCCAAAGGCAAAATCGCCATTCCGGCACAACTGGAATTCTATGGTGATGCCGAAACTGATAAAGCCTTTGAATTGGCAATTGCTCGTGTAAAACAGCTTGGTTATGCAGTTGAAGCGATTGATTTCAGCATTTTCAACCAGTTGGCATCCGCACTTTATAACAAGGCTTGGGTGGCTGAACGGACCAATGCTGTTGAAAAACTGGTTTCTCGTGATGTAACGCATCCGGTGATTAACCAGATCATCAGTCAGGCAGATAACTTTAATGCCGTGGATATGATGCAGGCGGAATATGAAAGAGCGCAATTGGCTCGTCAGATCAATCTGGCGCTGGCGGATTTTGATGCCTTGATGGTGCCAACGGCGCCAACCATCTACAAGATTGCCGATGTAGAAGCCGATTCACTGGTGAAAAACAGCCACATGGGCGCTTATACCAACTTCGTGAATTTTGCGGATTTGTCGGCTTTGGCACTGCCTAATGCGATTCGTGCTGATGGTTTGCCAAGCGGGGTAACTTTTATCGCTCCAGTCTGGATGGATCAGGCCTTGGCAAACTTTGGTCAGACTTGGCAGCAGGCAACGGCGTTGACACTGGGCACATCTGAAAAAACTTATGAACCAACAAGCCAGATTCAGTCACAGCATGCAGTAAAACTGGCTGTTGTCGGCGCCCATCTGACTGGTATGCCATTGAACTTCCAGCTCACCACACGTGGCGGCACTTTAGTGCAAAAAACCAAAACGGCAGCCAGCTATAAATTGTTTGCACTGAAAAATACCACCCCACCGAAACCGGGCTTGCAGTACCACAGCAAAGGTCAAGAAATCGAAGTGGAAGTCTGGGAGATTCCGTTTGCCAACTTTGGTCAAATCGTGGCAGAAGTTCCAGCACCGCTGGGCATTGGCAATGTACAGCTGGCAGATGGCAGCTGGGTGAAAGGTTTTATCTGCGAAGGCTATGCGCTGGAAGATGCAACTGGCATCAGTCATTTCGGCGGTTGGCGTGACTTTATTAAATCAAAACAACTTTCAAATACGCGTTTTAAATGTAATTGCATAGGGGAAATAGCACAATGATCAAGAAAGTAACTTTAGCAGCATCTGTTTGCTGCGCAATTTTTATGAGCGGTTGTGACAATACGGCTAAAGTTCCAGAATCATCTGGTCAGGCCAAAGGCAGTGTAAATACTCAGCCGATTCGTATCGGCTATAGCGACTGGCCAGGTTGGGTGGCTTGGCAAGTGGCGATTGAAAAAGGCTGGTTAAAAGAAGCAGGTGTGAATGCAGATTTTAAATGGTTTGACTATTCTGCTTCATTGTCTGCCTTTGCAGCAAATCAGCTGGATGCCGTCATGGTAACTAATGGTGATAATCTGGTGACTGGCTCTGGTGGTACTAAAGGCGTGATGATTCTGGCGACGGATTATTCAGCTGGAAATGACGTGATCATTGCCAAGAATGGAATTAACTCGATTCAGGATCTACGCGGTAAAACGGTTGCCACTGAAAAAGGTCTGGTCGATCACTTGCTGCTATCGACTGCTCTGGATGATGCAAAGGTTAAACTGAATGAAGTGAAACTGGTCAATACCATGACCAATGAATTACCACAGGTCTTTAATACTCCAGATATTGATGCGATTGCGGTATGGCAGCCAGTCGCAAATCAGGCATTATCTGCGGTTGCCGGGTCAAAAATTATTTTCAGCTCTAAAGATAAAGCTGGTCTGATCTATGATACTTTGACCGTAAATCCTGCGCATCTGGAAGCCAATAAAGAGCAATGGAAAAAGGTCATTCAGGTTTGGGATAAAACCGTTAAATATATCAATGACCCGGCAACACGTGCAGATGCTGTAGAAATCATGTCGAAACGTGTCGGTGTTGATGCCAAGGCCTATATGCAATTTGTAGATGGTACTCACTTGCTGGATCTGGAAGCCAACAAGAAAGTCTTTACCAAAGGTGATGGTTTCGATTCGATCTATGGTTCAAGCTATCACGTCAACAAGTTCAACGTTACCAATGGCATTTATAGCACTGAAATGAATGTGGATAGTGTGATTGTTCCAACGCTGGTACAAGAGCTAAAATAAGTCGAAATCCAGATAATAAAAAATCCCCGGTTTCGGGGATTTTTTATTATTAGATGAGTAAATATCTTTTATAAATCGAAAAATGATCATTAATATTCAAATTTAATGGATATTGAAAGTTTCTTCTCCCTCTGGGATGAGAAGCATAGCTTTGCAAGAGGATGAGGGTATTTATTAGAGAGAACCTCTCCCTGAGGAGCATGCTCCGCAAGTCTCCTACAAGGAGAGGGAATTTACTTCTTAGTAATTAAAAAATGACTGATGAAAAACACTAATATTAAGAAATTAAAGTTCAATACTTTTGGAAAAGACATTAATAAAAATAATTCCCACAATCATGAATGACAGACCAATCAGTGCCGGAATATCCAGATGCTGCTTGAACACCAGCAGTCCCACTGTAGAAATCAGGATAATACCTGCACCGGACCAGATGGCATAAGCAATGCCCATTGGGATGGTTTTCATGGCCATGGAAAGAAAGAAAATGGCAATCGCATAGCCAACAAATGTGGTGATTGAAGGCCAGAGTACGCTAAAGCCATTGGAGGCCTTTAGTGCAGAAGTCGCGATGACTTCTGCAATAATAGCAACGGATAGATATAAAAAAGCCATATTCCTCCTTATAACACCCGTTCTGCATGATGCAGCAGGTGATTCTGTTCTTTGCTCATCCACTGTTCAGCTTCTGTAGTCGTGCTAGTCCTGTGCTGAAACTCATATTCAGGTTGGTAGATATCAATCTTAAAAATCAGGTCAATTGCACGACCATCCAGAACCACATGCTGGACCAGACGGGTTGCATCCAGAATTTCAAAATTGTCCAGATCAAAGGCGTTGCCTGTTTCACCGGTACGGGTGCTGTAGGTTTTACTTAAACCTTGGGTGCCAATAGAGACTTCAAAGCTTTGTAATAGATCAAATGAAGTAGTATCGGCTGACTTGATATCTAGTTCTGCAACTTGAGATTGCATCTCTGGCAAACGGGTCAGGGCATAGGCAATATGATCATCACAGATGATCAGACCGCCATCCATTTGCAGTTTTGCACCTGATTGGACATCTACCGCAGATTCTAAGCGTAGGCCTAAGAACAGCCCTTTCTTCACTTGCTGACGCCAGTCTTCGACATAGACATTGCTTGGTGAAAATTCCAGAATGCAGTTACCAATCGCATGTAGTTTGGCCGGTTCAGGCCACTGCACATGATTTTGATAATTGGCGTAGTCTTCAACTTCCCATGACAAGAGCTGCGTTGCATCATCCCATACCGTATTGCCAATCCAGCCCTGACGTTCTGTCACTGGTGTGTCATTCTGACTTTTCAGGCGTAGATCAATAGTAAAGCTGCGTGACTGGAACCAGTACACAATGGTGTTTTGATCGGTCAGGCCATTAAAGAAACTGATGCTTTTCCTGCGAAATGCCCCATATAAAAAGCTCGGAACTACTTCAGGTTGAGTAGTTGTTGGCGTTAATTTTTTTATGGCTTCTAATAGGTTCATGATGCTGCCTCCGATTTTTCATTTAAACCAAAGGAAGACAGTGGAACGGCATTTTTTAGAACCAGCTCACCATTGGCAATTCGCTGTTTTAAATACTGGAACGTTTGTGCGGTCTGATTAAACAGGTGTTCACCACCAATCAAAGGCTTATATTTGGAATCATCAGTTTTTACCACCGGTTCAATCACCGTGTCATAGTTACAGGCACAGAACAACGGGAAGGAATAACGTTCTTCAGAGACTTTTTTTACGCGGTGTTTGGTTGCCAGGTATTTGCCATTGGACAGGATTTCCATCATGTCTCCAATGTTCATCACCAACGTATTTTCGATGAGTGGAATATCAATCCATTCACCGGATTTGTTCAGCACCTGCAAACCTGGCGCAGTTGGTAATAGCAGGGTAAAGCATTCATAGTCGGTATGTGCGCCGATGCCTTCGGCATCTTTGATATCCGGATTGTACGGATAATGAATCAGGCGCAATTGACTTGGCGCATCATTAATTTTATCAGCAAAGAAATCTTCTTTGACACCAAGAGCCAGGGCAAAAGCAGAAAAAATTTGTTCGCTAATGGTGCGCAAGTGACCGTAATATTGGCTGACAATGGCTTTAAAATTTGGATAATCAGGCCATAAGGTTGGGCCAAGCAATGGGCAGTCTGTTCTAGAACCCTGATAGTCATAATTCACATCATAGGCTTCTTTGAGGTCATAACTGTTGCTTGCGAACTGTTCTTCACCAATTGGCACATAACCACTATGGTTACTGGATTTGCCAATATAGTGCTGCATTTTTGTGTCCAGATCCTGCTCGAAATAGGATTTGGCCAGTTCAACCAGTGACGTGGCATAATCAAAATTAAACTGATCTACTTTAAGATAAAGGAATCCGACATCTTTACAGGCCTGGTCTAAAGCTGCCGCAACTTCAAGACGATCGGCCAGATGTGGATTTTGCATTTTGGAAATATCGACGAGTGGGAGTACGTATTGGTCTTGCATTGCAATCACCTTATTGTTGGTCGTCCAACACAGCGATTAAAACCTTTGGGTCGTCCCAAAGGCTCTTTAAAATGGATTATTTGCTCGTGCTGACTTTGGTCAAGCGTGGAATCTCTGGAAGATCGGCGAGTGCAGGATCCAACTCATCCTCCCGTGCATGTACCAGATGATTGACGTGCTCGCGAAGCTGTTTAAATTCCGGAGTCAGCATCAGATCTGGATGACGTGGACGTGGCAAATCCACTTCAATAATCTCTTTGATCTCACCTGGATTGGCTTTCAGCGCCACAATCCGGTCTGCCAGCAAGATGGCTTCATCCATATCGTGGGTCACGAAAATGATGGTGATGTCGATGTTTTGCCACAGATCCATCAGGTGACGCTGCATTTTTTGGCGCGTATGCGGATCCAGTGCACCAAAAGGTTCATCCATCAGTAGTACTTTAGGTTCATTGACCAAGGCGCGGGCAATCGCCACACGCTGTTTCATCCCACCTGAGAGTTGATGCGGATACTGATCCTGATATTTTTCCAGGCCAATAATGTTGATCCATTCACGTGCCTGCGCTTCAGCAGAAGCATTGCTTTGACCTTTCATTTTCGGGCCAAACATGATGTTTTCTTTCACGGTCTTCCATGGAAACAGGGTATAGCCCTGAAACACCATGCCACGTTCCGGGCTTGGGCCAGTAATCGGCTTGCCATCCACCAGAATTTCACCGCTGGTATAAGGATCAAGCCCAGCAACAACGCGGCTAAAGGTGGATTTACCGCAACCCGATGGACCAATCACACAGATAAACTCACGTTTATGAATTTTCAGGTCAATGCCATTTAAAATGGTGCGTTCAGTTTTGCCATGCTTGAAGGATTGAGTGAGCTGTTTGGCTTCCAGGATGACCGGACGGCTATAAATCTTGTCAAAGTATTCGCGGGTATTAAATTCAGAGTTTTGCATCAGTTTGCTCCCGGTTTCCATTTAAATAAGCGTTGTCCCAATTTCATTAAAATCACGTCACAGAGCAGACCAATTACCCCAATGATCAGGATTGCTGCAAAGACATTGTCAAAATTCTGATAACGGGCCTGCTGGGTAATAAACCAGGTAATACCAGACGTGCTACCGATCAGTTCAGCTACGATCAGGTAAGTCCATGCCCAGCCGAGCAGTACGCGCAGGTTGCGGTAGATTTCAGGAAGGGCTGCTGGAATAACCACATGAAACAGGCTTTTTAATTTATTAGTACCCAGGGTAAAACCGGCTTCAATCAGACTGCGATCCACCAGTCGTGTGGTATTGGCAATAATCAGGATTTGCTGGAACAGGGTTCCAATCACAATGATGGCTACTTTTGGTGCATCATTGATGCCTAAAATAGCAACCGCAAGCGCACCAAAGGCCGGGGCAGGCAGATAGCGGAAAAACTCAACAAATGGCTCGGTCAGTTGGGAAATTTTATTAGAGAAGCCACATAAAATACCGAGTGGAATACCGATCAGGGAAGAAATAAAGAAGGCAGTAAACACCAGTTTGATACTGTGCCACAGGCTTTCATGAAACCATGGGGCATTGGCTTGAGCAGGTTCTGTGGTAAATGCAGTGACCAATGCGATCGCCACTTCATGCGGGGCAGGCAGATAGATCGGATTGACCAGAATACCTTGGGGCGGCGCAAGACCTTGATCCACTGCGGATTGCGCAGCAGAGAAAAAGATATCCTTATCAATACGACTACCGACCTGTAAATAGCTAACGCTGCCTGAATCGGCAATCTGGACTTGTGGATGCCAGATAAATGGCAAATAACTGACTGCACACCAAATCAAGATCGGTATTAAAAAAGACCCCAAGCCAAACAGTATTTTATTTCTTTGACTGAGTTCACGTGCAACGTAACTCATAGTGTTGCCCCTCAATATTACAATTTTTATAAAACGTAATACTGATCAAGCAAAATGGATGCCATGATAAGCAGAAACATTTAAAATGATAAAATAACCTGATATTTCAAAAGAAAAATTTAAACTGAGGGGCAAGATTAATAACTTACTTAAGTTAACAGTTTGATTACATCCAGAAACATAAATAATCGTATTTTAGTCTTTATTGATCAATTTATAGTCAGAACTATTTCATATCTTTACATCGGTTTATTTAATCTCTTATTTTCTTTAAGGTATTGTCCACTTCTTAACTCATTGAATTATAAAAGGGGAGCAATGCTAGAATTTAAAAATCAAATCGTACACGGCGCAATTTTCGATATGGATGGAACCATGTTTGATACAGAACGTTTGCGCTTTCAAACCTTGCAACAAGCTTCACGTGAGCTGATCGGCGTCGAATTTTCTGAAAACTATTTAATGCAGTGCTTGGGCTTAAGTGCCCGTAGTGCCGAGCAGTTGGCCAAAGAGCGTTATGGACAAGATGTTCCTTATGCCGAGATCCGCCAGCGCGCCGATGTACTGGAACTAGAACATGTACGCAATTATGGTGTTCCAATTAAAAAAGGTTTATTACAGGTACTGGAACGCCTACGCAAGGCAGGTCTAAAAATGGCTGTGGCGACTTCGAGTCGACGTGCGATCGCAGAAGAATATCTGATCAATGCCAATGTCTATAAATTTTTTGATGTGCTGGTGTGTGGCGATGAGATTAAACAAGGGAAACCTCATCCAGAAATTTTTATCAGCGCAGCCGAAAAAATCAATTTAAGTCCGGCTCAATGCCTGATGTTTGAAGATTCTGAAAATGGCCTGCGATCTGCTTATGATGCAGGTGGTATGACGGTACTTTTCAAAGACATTAAAACACCGAATGAATCGATGCTGGCACAAGCCCAGTATTATTATGAAACGATGGAAGATTTTCTGATAGATCTGAACCAGTTTGTTCCGGTTCTGGAAATGCCTGAACTTGAGACTGCATTTCCGCAAACGCTGAATCAGTTAACAGTTGGGATTCACGGCTTCGGTGCAATTGGCGGTGGTTATCTGGCTCAGGTGTTATCACACTGGGATGGCTATACGCGTCCACGCAAAATTATTGCCTCAACGCGTAATCCACTCTATCAATCTGCCGTAAATGCGTTTGGCACCTATTGCATTCGTTATGGTCAGAACTCTTTTGACCAGCGTATTGAAAATATGAGTGTGATTGATGCGCATGATCTGGAGCAAATGCAGAACATGTATATTGAATCCAGTCTGGTGGCAGTCTGTGTCCCTGAGGAAGCTCTGGTTTCTGAAGCAGAAGTAATTGCACAGGGTTTATATGCGCGATACTTGGCCTACGAGCAGCAGGAACAGCCGCTGACGCTGTTAATTATCCTGAATAAAATCGGGGCCAAACAGCTGGTGATGCAGCAGATTCTGAGCCGTCTGAAACAGATTACGGATGAACAGACAGCGCAGCACATTATGGATCAGCATTATTTCTGTGACACAGTGGTGAACCGTATGGTCTCCAAACTGTCCGACCAGAAACTGTACCGTCAGCTGCGCATCAAATACAACATGTTCAAGCAGTATCAGCTGGATGAAGATCTGTCCGTAGTGGATCTGGATGATTCTACAGCCCTGAATGCAGAGCAGGAACATCAGGCTGGCTTGTATATTGAAGACCTGCGCCGTAATTTCCAGCCGAGTCATATTCTACAGTCAATGGATCTGATTCTGTTTAATGCCGAAACGGATATGCCAATCTATGTGGAAAATAACAGTCCATTATTGGCTAAAATGCGCCAGATGATTCTGGTAGATGATATTGCCAATATCCAGCTGATTAAAAACCGCTTATGGAATGGTGTGCATGCGATGATGGCCTGGTATGCCAGCCTGCGCGGTCATCAGACCATTGGCGTGGCCATGTCAGATCATGCGGTCAGAAAATTCATGCAGCAGGCCTTAGCGCAGGTGAAGCATGGTCTCTGTTACCAGATTCCTAAGCATGCTTCAGATCTGGAGCGGCTGGCACAAAGTTTCACTGAATCCTGTGCCTATGCTTATCAGGACCCATGTGCACGTGTAGGGCGTGAACCTTTAAGAAAGCTGAAACACAATGAACGGGTTATGGGTTCATTATCGACCTTGCTTAAATATAGTTTACCGTTTGATGTGGTTTTAAAAGGCGCAGTGTTAGGTTATATCTATGCTCTGGAACAGGGTGAATGCGAGCAGCAGGAACTGTTGATGCATTTACAAATCCAGTTAAGACATATGGCATTAGAGCCGCAGCTATATGAGACCTTGTATGATGAAATGTCACAATTCATCAATCAGATTATCGCTGGAAAATTGTCCTTACAAAAATTCATGCAACTGGATTTGCAGCAAGCGCTCAGCTAAATATCAGCAGTAAATAAAAAGACCCAGAAATTTCTGGGTTTTTTATTGGAAGTTTATAAATTTATAATTTATACAGTCGTGGATTCTTGCTGATAAATACAGGATTGGGCAATCTGTCGCTGATCATCTGCGGACAGATCAATATTTTCCCATTTTTCCATCTGCTCTAATAGCCAGATAAAATCGGTGAATTGAGGCTCAACACTTTCACCTGCAAGGTTACGAATAATATTCTGAATCTTATGGAAGTCATAAACGTGTCGAGAAGCTGAACATTCAAACTGGATAATCTGATAATCGATCAGCATGTCCCAGACATCAGAAAGATCCGTAGCATGCTTTAAATCCATCTGGGCTTTTTTTACAGCTGAGACTAAGGCCTCAACAGTCAGTGGATGCAACTCGCCCCATTCCTGAGTTATCGCCAGCACTTTGTCTGCCACTTTAGGAATGACATTCTGGCTGGCTGCGACAATCAGGCTATAACCTTCAAGCTTGGCCTGAATATTCCATGGCTCACCCACACAAAAACCATCAAAAATCTGTGCTGCAATCCCTTTGACCATCAAAGGGGGAGGTGAGGTCTTGAGCAATATATTTTTAGCATATTGCGCATCAGTTAAAGCCAGCCATTCTCTTAAACAGTAATGATGAATGGAGTATTTATAAACATGAGCCAGACCTACTTTATGTTGCTGCTTTAAGGCACTGACCAGCTTTTGCGACGTGATCTGTTCATTATCTTCAGGCTGAATGCCCAGTTCATAACACAGATCCTGTCTTAAACTGATAAATGCCTGATTAATACTGAGCACTAATGGGGTTTGCAAAGCCACTTGTAACTGGTCTGCGCCCAAAGCAGCCGCGGGAAGCATGGCAGACAGGCAATGGGCAGCATCCAGAAAGCCATAGGCCAGACGGTCGCGTAAGCTGGACCAGGAGGCTTCACGGATCAGATTTACCTTTAAACCCTGTTCACTAAAATAACCTTGTCGCTCCGCCCAAAGAATGGCAACACAATCAAGCAGTGGAATATAGCCAATATTGAGTTCTGTTTTTTCTAATGTTGTCATTGAATGCTCCTTATTGGCCGGATAACAGTTTTTGTGCATCAAGTAAGCGCCTTGCCATATCGCCAATGGTAATCCGGTGACTCATGGCATTTTTGCGCAACAGGGCAAATGCTTCTTCTTCGCTCAGTCCATGCAGCTGGATCAGCAGGACTTTGGCTTTATCAATATCCCTGCGATCACTTAATTTTTCCTGAGTTTCCTTCAGGTCATGTAACAGTTTTTTATGTTTCTGGAATTGTTTAATCGATATTTCCAGAATATTTTCCAGTTTGGTTGGATCAATCCCGTCCACAATATATGCCGTGACTCCGGCATCAATGGCATTTCTGATGGTGTCCTTGTTGGAATTTTGGGTAAATAAAACCGTAGGTAATTCATACTGACTCACGCAGCTTTCGATAATATCGCGATGAGGATGATCCATATTTAACAGAATGACATCGGCATGCAGGCTTTTGATATCAACAATGTTGAGGTCATTCAGAATGACACAGGCCACCACATGAAAATCATGCGCAAGTAAAGAAGCCTGAATAAATTCAGCGCGTTCTGGATCATCATCAATCAGGGCAATTCGTAATTTAGACATGCAAGATTTTTAACTAGTACATCGGGGAATATTCTATGAGGACTTATGCAAAAAACATGCCATGCAATTTGGTGCAAAAAATCAGGAGATCAGGTTAAAAGTGTCATAAAAATAGTGCAGAGGAACTTAAAAGGCCGAATTAACCTGACTAAAATAAGGCGTTGTTGAAATAATCGCACTAAAATAAGGAGTTTTAAGGCAATAAAGAATATAAAAATTACCGCTTAGATCAATTTTAATTTCATCAAGATGATCGGGAAAAATAAAAAATCAAATATAGATAAAAATATTGGAATAATAATTGCTTATTTTTAATCCACTATAAAATAAAAAGGTGGAATAGACATGAAATTACAACTTATACCATCACTGCTAGTAATAAGCAGTCTTTTGATGGCGGGTAATGTGATGGCAGAAGATGGTGGTTTACGTTTTACTGAGAAAACTCTGGCCAAAGTGACAGAAATGAAAACCAAGAAAAAATTAGCCGAAACCCGGCAAGCTGCACCATTACAAGCGCAAGTAATTGAAAATGCCTCTAAATAAAATAATAGCCAGAATACATGAAGAAACTCTCCAGCAGGAGGGTTTCTTTTTTGGGCTGAAATCTATAAGCCATAGTTCAAAAAATAAGAATTCTATTTTCTAGTTATGACTAAGATTTTGGTCTAGAAACCTGTCTATTAAACTGATCTTGATGAATCAGAATATTGTTTATATCTTCAAAATTTTTAATTTAAATCACTTTTTGCCAACTCGAATTAGATGGTTACAAGAAAAAAATACATATCTATAAATTACAAATACTTAATAAATTAGATGTCAGAACTTGTATGAATCTGTCTGTGATCTTGTAAAGTACTGACAGATTATTTGTATAGAATAAATTAAAAATATTGCCGCACCAGTCAGATATTTTGGCAGAAAATATCTGCTTAATTTTGCATGCTTCATTTATGCTACAGCTTAAATTTTAAGCCAAGTCCTAAAGCAGATCAGGATCACTTATACAGGATTGTATAAATTCGCCATGAATATGACAAAAATTCCTCTCAAGAAAAATCCGCTTAGCCTGATGATATTGTCGGCATTTTCAGGCCATCTTTATGCTGAAACTACGCTAGCACAGGATAGTGTTCAGCAGCTGGACACTATTGTGGTGACCACTGAGCAAAATACAAATTCTCAGAAACAGACTGAGGCCGAACTTGCCAGCGTTTCGGGAGGAACCAACTTTATTTCAGATCAGCAGTTAGAACATCAGCGTCTGGGAACCACTGCTGACGTCTTCCGTCTCCAGCCCGGTATTTATGCCCAATCGCCGGGCAATGAAGGAGCCAAAATTTCTATCCGTGGTTCTGGCATTAACCGTACTTCTGGTGCACATGCATCCGGAACTTATGTCATGATCGATGATATTCCCTTTACCGGACCGGGTGGTACAGCTTATGAACTGCTTGAACCATGGTGGATTGATCATGTTGAGGTGTACCGTGGTGCCAATGGTTTAAAACAGGGCGGATTGTCCTTAGGTGGAACAGTTAATTATAAAAGTAAGACTGGTGCAGAGCAGAATGGCTCTGAATTAAAATATGAAACGGGTAGCCATGGCTATCAGAAATACCAGTTTAGTACTGGCCGACAACTCGATAAGTTAGATTACTATCTGACAGTAACGGGTTCACAGTTTGATGGGATTCAGGATCATGCCGAAGGTGATGGTAAAGGTCTAGCTTTTAATCTGGGTTATCAGATCAGTCCAGATATTGAGACCCGCTTTTATGCCCGTTACCGTGAAAGCAAACATTTAACGCCAGGGCGCATTACCCAGGAACAGCTCAAGAATAATCCTGAAGCAGCCAATGATTTTAATCTGGCTGTAGATGCCAAGCGGATTCAACCGGGCAGTACCTGGCTGGCAAATACTACCACCTGGAACTTGCAGGATGATGCCAAACTGACCGGTAGTCTGGCTTATCACCATTATCCATTGGATCTACGTGAAAGTAGTTATCGTACCAATGTCGATTATGAGGATATTAGTGCGCGGGTTCAGTATGAGAAACCTTATCAGTTATTCGGTCTTGAACATCAAGGAAAAGTTGCTTTTCGAAGTACCACGCACCGTCCAAATAGTGGTGTAACCGAAACAATTCGACGCGATACTACAATTGATGGCACGCTTTATCCGGCAGATACCGTAACACGCCGTTATACTTATCGTGGTTCAGACAATGTGCTGCAATTTGATCAGGAAACTCAGTTGAATGATCAGTTTAAGCTTGATCTAGGATTGGCAGCAGCCTATACCCACCGTGAGAGTGAAGTGACTTATCCTGTGGCTAGTCCTGAAGTTAGCCGCTATGAATGGAATTTCGCCCCGCGTATTGGCCTGACTTATCAGCCAAATGAAACATTACAATGGTTTGCCAATTTAAGCCGTAGTATTGAACCGGCACATCCATGGGCGATGGCATGGTCTTCGCCATACTATTTTGACACTGGTGTCGCTTCAGGGCGGGTACGTGAACCTATTTATCTGGACACGCAAACTGCAAATACTTTAGAACTGGGTGGCCGGGGCCAATCAGCCTGGGGTGATTGGGCACTGAGCTACTATTATTCCAAAGTTAAAAACGAGTTATTAACCTCAGAGTTGATCAAAACCTATGAGGATGGATCGGAACGACCTTCTGAACCAATTGCTGTAGAATCCAATGCAACTCCAACGCTTCATCAAGGTGTAGAACTCAGTCTGGATACACCATTGTATGTATCGCAGCAGGGCGAGCTTCGCCTACGACAGGCTTATACCTTGAGTGATTTCCAATATAAAAACGATCCTTTATTTGGTAAAAACCAGTTGCCGGGAATTCCAAAACACCTTTATCAGGCGCAGCTCAGTTATGCCTTGAATAATGGTCTTTATATGGGGCTAAATACTGAATATGCATCGAAGATGGCACATGATTATGCCAATAGCCGCTTCAGTGATGATTATCAGATTTGGGGTATTGATCTGGGATATGCACCAGAAGATCAGTCATGGAGTGCCTGGGTTAACTTCAAGAATATCACCGATGAAAAATATGCAGCAGTGGTGATTCCAGGTTATGACGACAAAGGTGAAGATCGAGCACGATCTTCACCGGGTGAAGGCTTCTCAACCTATGCAGGTGTGTCGTTTAAATTTTAAAATCATCACTTCATAAAAAAGCGGGCATTTTTGCCCGCTTTTTTTATTGTCAGCTTATATAAAACTAGCCTTCCAGAATTCCGCTGACACCTGTCACAATCATATCAATGGCGATGGTTCCGATTAATAGTGCTGCGACACGACCAACGATATCGACATAAAGGTCAATATAATTAGAATATTTGTGCTGTAAATGATCATGCAGATACTTCATCAGGATCAGTAAGCTACAGGTTAAAAATAAAGTGAAAAAGATCACCAGAATGGTTTGCATTAAACTGAGCTGAATCCCGGTAATCACGGAAGCCGAAATGGTGCCGGGACCGATCATAAACGGCATGGCAATCGTACCCGCCAGATGACTGGGCGCTCCACGCATCACACCAATCGTATCAGCACCTTCAAAGACATAACGATAGCCAATCACCAGAAAAATAATACCGCCAAAAATCTGGAAGGACTCAAACCGTACATGCAAGACTTCATTAAAGAAGGCTTCACCGGTTTTTGCAAAAATGATGAACACAATAAAGCTGATCAGACTGCCCTGAATCAATGCCATGTTGAATACTTTTGCGTCGGAATTACGGATAATTCCGAGCATATAGATACTCATCAGAAAAGGGTTGAGCAGGGAGAAAAACAGGGCAAATGCATTCAAACTTTCTGACATCATTCAGTCCTTCCGTAGTTGAGATATCCTAGATTTCACGGTCCGGGAACAGCGGACGTTTACCTGGGCTGATCCGGTTAATATGCAGATACATCATATGGCGTTCATATTTATCCAGGATGTCATTGATCACCTGTTCCTTACTATAACCGACCAGATCGTTGCCCTGAGAGCCTTCAAACAGATAACTTTCCAGACGATAGTAATAACGTTTGGTTCGTTTACCCCGTGAACTGAAATTTGGCGTGTCATAGCGTACCGGCCATATTTCATAGACAAAGTTTTCTTCTTCATCCAGCTGAATGGTGAGATCCAGATGATACAGTTCAGGTTCTTCCTCAAGCGGTTTTTCCTGAATATTTACTTGAATGCCTTTGTCAATTAACTCGGTTGCAACGGCCTCAATGGCTGGTTTGCAAACATTATCCAGCATGGTTCGGGTCTGGGATAGGCTTGGATGCAGCATGACCCGGCTCAGACGCTTCTTCCAGTTCAGGATATCCACATTACCGACCACAGGCGCAGCATTCAGACTGGTACTGGCCTGCCGAAAATCCTCCAGACGCAAGGACTTATACAGTCCGGCCATCACAAAGAAAATCACGAAACTAAAAGGCAGACCCATAATAATCGTGGTGTTCTGTAATGCTGTCACGCCATTCGCCATGAGCATTGCCAAAGTTAGCAAACCGATAGCAATGGCCCAGAACACACTGAGCCAGCGCGGTGAATCATGCTCAATATTAGTGAATTTAGTGGTGAAGTTCCCCAATACCAATGCCCCTGAATCCGCTGAAGTCACATAGAACAGCAAACCTGTAATGGTGGCGACACCTGCGAGAAATGTGAAACCTGGATACTGTGCCAGCAGGTCATAAAAACCATGCGCTGGATTTTCTAAAACAGTTGTCGCAAGCTGAGTATTACCATCAAAAATCACGCTGTATAAAGCACTGTTACCGAAAATAGACAACCAAGTGAGGGTAAATAACAGAGGAATAACCAAAGTCCCGGTGACAAATTCACGAATAGTACGACCACGGGAAATACGTGCCAGGAACAGACCGACAAAAGGCGACCAGGCAATCCACCATGCCCAGAAGAACAGGGTCCAGCTATTCATCCATTCTTTAGGCTGCTCAAAAGGAAAACTGCTTAAAGAGAGTTTCGGGAACTGGCTGAGATAATCACCAAAATTCTGAATTAGAGCCGCTAATAAAAACTCTGTATTTCCCATAAAGAGAATAAAGAGCAGCAACCCGATTGATACATAGATATTAATTTCAGACAGAACCCGAATACCTTTATTGACACCCGCAGTCACGGAAATAATAGTAATAATGACTGCAACACCAATTAATGCAGTTTGAATCCAGATATTTTCCGGCAAGCCAAACAGGACATGCAGACCGTAATTTAGCTGAACCACACCGATACCGCAGGTGGTGGCAATACCAAAAATCGTACCGAGTACTGCAGCGGTATCTACCGTATGGCCAATCGGGCCATTAATTCTTTTTCCAAAAATAGGATAAAGCGCAGAGCGAATTGTCAGTGGTAAATTATAGCGATAACTGAAATATCCCAACGCAACCCCAATCAGCGCATACATGCTCCAGCCGGTCAGACCATAGTGAAACAGGGTCCAGACCATGGACTGGCGTGCAGCTTCAAAGGTTTCAGCTTCACCGACTGGAGGACTCATATAATGAGACAGGGGTTCAGCGACCGAGAAGAACATCAAGTCAATCCCGATCCCGGCTGAGAACAACATGGCCGACCAGCTCAGCAGGCTGAATTCGGGTTTAGAATGTTTGGGACCAAGCTTAATTTCGCCATAACGTGAGCAGGCGATAAAGACAATAAAAACCAGATACAGCGTTGCCGCCAGCAGGTAATACCAGCTAAAGGTACTACTGACCCAGTTTAAAATATTAATAATGACTAGATTGGCTTGTTCATTAAATAAAATCGTGATGATAGAAAACAGCAGAATAAGCGTCGCCGAACAATAAAAGACTACCTTATTCAGACTATCTTGCACCTCTTCGTTTTTCTTTTGCATAAATCTCTGACCATCGTTTTTGTTTCCGGATGATCTACAGTGCAGTGTGATTTAAAAGCAAAAGCTGGCCATAAAGCTTCCTTGTTTTCGTGAATTACAAACTTTTGCAAATCCAAAACAAACTGCGCTGTACATCAAGGGTGAGCTGGCAGTATAATTTTTATTAATTGAACGTTCAATTAAAAAAGCGTTTATGAATTGTTACATCATTCAGCTATTTGCTTTAGCAGAATGATTTTTTATTGCTACATCCGTTATTCAGGTTAGTCCTATGCCAAAAGTTGGTATGCAACCGATCCGTCGTCAGCAACTGATCGATGCCACCTTAGCTGCAGTCAATGAGCTAGGTTTTGCAGAAGCTTCAATTAGTCAGATTGCTCAGAGGGCAGGTGTCTCAACCGGCATCATAAGTCATTATTTTCAAGGTAAAAATGGGTTAATTGAAGCCACAATGCGTTACTTATTGCAGCAATTAGGTAAGTCTGTTGCTGAAATCAAGTCACAGGTGAATGACGCCCCTGAACAACGCTTACTGGCGATTGTGCGTGGCAATTTTACTGCTCCACAAACGGATAAAGCGGCCATGAAGGTGTGGTTGGCTTTTTGGGCCAGCAGTCTGCATCAGCCCGATTTACATCGTTTACAGCAAATAAACCATTACCGCTTACATTCCAATCTTAAATATGAATTCATGAAAAAGCTGAGTAAGGATCAAGCTGAGAAGGCAGCACAAGGTCTGGCTGCACTCATTGATGGATTCTGGCTAAGAGGTGCTTTAGTAAGTGGCGAAATTGATCCAGAACTGCCGATTGAACTGTGTAGTGAATATATCCGGCAACAACTCAAATAACCAATCTGCGAGGGAATTCCATTGACAACATTCAAACTGCAACGTCCTTATATCCATGGACAATATGTCGATGCAACGTCCAATAGCACGTTTCAAACGATTAATCCTGCAACAGGCGAAGTCCTGGCTGAAGTGCAGGTCTGTTCAAAAAATGATATCGATCGTGCGGTTGAATCTGCACAACAAGGGCAAAAAGTCTGGGCAGAAATGACCGCGATTCAACGTTCGCGCATCTTAAATAAGGCCGTGGCCATTTTAAGAGAACGTAATGATGAGCTGGCAAAATTAGAAAGCTTGGACAGCGGTAAAGCCTTTAGTGAAACATCGACTGTTGATATTACGACAGGTGCAGATGTACTCGAATATTATGCGGGGATTCTACCGGTTCTTGAAGGCCAGCAAATCCCGCTGAGAAGTAGCTCCTTTGTTTATACCCGTCGTGAACCTTTGGGTGTCGTCGCTGGAATTGGCGCATGGAATTATCCAATTCAGATCGCATTGTGGAAATCTGCACCGGCACTCGCTGCAGGCAATGCCATGATTTTCAAAGCCAGTGAAGTTACGCCTTTAACTGCGCTGAAACTGGCAGAAATTTATACTGAAGCCGGTGTACCGCATGGTGTCTTTAATGTGGTTACCGGCAGTGGTGAAATTGGGGGTTATCTGACTTCGCATCCTGATATTGCCAAAGTGTCGTTTACCGGTGGCGTTTCTACCGGCAAAAAGGTCATGGCGCAAGCTGCCAATTCTAGTTTGAAAGAAGTCACGATGGAGCTGGGCGGTAAGTCTCCGCTGATTATCTGTGAAGATGCCGATCTGGATTTGGCGGCCGATATTGCCATGATGGCCAATTTCTATAGTTCCGGTCAGGTGTGTACCAACGGTACTCGCGTATTTGTGCCTTTGGCATTGAAAGCAGAATTTGAAGAAAAGATTTTGCAGCGTGTTGAACATATCCGTATGGGTGATCCACTTGATCCTGAAACCAATTTCGGTCCGGTGTCCAGCTTTGAGCATATGGAAAAAGTGCTGGGCTATATCGAAAAAGGCAAGATAGAAGGGGCACGTCTATTATGTGGCGGCGGCCGTGCTGAGGATGAACAGTTTGCCCAAGGGGCTTATGTCCTGCCAACCGTGTTTACCGACTGCCGCGATGACATGACTATTGTACGTGAAGAAATCTTCGGTCCAGTCATGAGCATCCTGAGTTATGACACCGAGCAAGAAGCCATTCGTCGTGCCAATGATACCGATTATGGTCTGGCCGCCGGTGTCGTTACACCAGACTTAGCCCGTGCCCACCGAATTATTCATCAGGTCGAAGCCGGTATCTGCTGGATCAATACCTGGGGTGAATCACCTGCAGAAATGCCGGTCGGTGGTTATAAACATTCCGGTGTTGGACGTGAAAATGGGCTTGTGACCTTACAGCATTACACCCAGACCAAATCGGTTCAGGTCGAACTCAGTCCTTTCCAATCTGTATTTAGCGCATAAGGGGGATTTGATGAATTACGACTATATTATTATCGGTGCGGGCTCTGCGGGTAATGTTCTGGCAGCGCGTTTAACTGAAGATCCAGATACTAAGGTGCTATTACTTGAGGCAGGTGGCCCGGACTATCGTCTGGATTTTAGAACCCAGATGCCGGCTGCTTTAGCTTATCCTTTACAAGGACGCCGTTATAACTGGGCCTATCTGACCGATCCAGAACCCCACATGAACAATCGCCGTATGGAATGCGGCCGTGGTAAAGGTCTGGGCGGATCTTCACTGATTAATGGCATGTGCTATATCCGTGGTAATGCTATGGATCTGGAACAGTGGGCCAGCCTTAAAGGTCTGGAACACTGGAACTATGCGCAGTGTCTACCCTATTACAAAAAAGCTGAAACCCGCGATATTGGCGGCAATGACTATCATGGCGATTCAGGTCCGGTTTCAGTCGCAACACCTAAGAATGGTAATAATGAGCTGTTTCATGCCATGGTCGAAGCTGGAGTGCAGGCAGGTTATCCACGTACCGATGACCTGAATGGCTATCAGCAGGAAGGCTTCGGCCCGATGGATCGTACTGTGACACCACAAGGCCGTCGCTCCAGTACGGCACGTGGTTATCTGGATATGGCCAAAGGCCGGGATAATCTCACCATTATTACCCATGCCATGACCAACCGGATTCTGTTTAATCGTAATCAGGCCATTGGCGTGGAATATTTTGAAGGCCAAAATACCTTACAGCCGATTCAGGTCTTTGCGGATCGTGAAGTTCTACTATGTGCAGGTGCAATTGCATCTCCACAAATCCTGCAACGCTCTGGTGTAGGTCCGGCTGAGTTATTAAAAAGTCTGGATATTCCCGTGGTTCAGGATCTGCCGGGTGTGGGTGAAAACCTGCAAGACCATCTGGAAATGTACTTACAATATAAGTGCAAAAAACCGGTCAGTTTATATCCGGCATTGAAATGGTATAACCAGCCCATGATTGGCGCAGAATGGCTATTCCTGGGCAAAGGCATTGGCGCCAGCAACCAGTTTGAAGCCGGAGGCTTTATCCGTTCTTCGGATGAGTTTGAATGGCCAAACATCCAATACCACTTCCTGCCAGTGGCGATTAACTATAATGGGACCAATGCTATTCATGAACATGGTTTTCAGGCCCATGTCGGTTCCATGCGTTCACCATCTCGTGGTCGGATTCGCCTGAAATCCAAAGATCCATTTGAGCATCCAAGTATTCTGTTCAACTATATGAGTACTGAACAGGACTGGCGCGAATTCCGTGATGCTATCCGTATTACCCGTGAAATTATGCATCAGCCAGCCCTGGATCCCTATCGTGGTGAGGAAATCAGTCCGGGTAAAAATCTGCAAACTGATGCAGAAATTGATGAATTTGTTCGTAATCATGCAGAAACAGCGTATCATCCGTCCTGTAGCTGTAAAATGGGTGAGGATGATATGGCAGTTGTCGATGGTTATGGGCGTGTGCATGAGATGCAAGGCCTGCGTGTCATCGATGCTTCAATTATGCCGCTTATTATTACAGGCAACCTCAATGCAACCACGATCATGATGGCTGAAAAGCTTGCAGATCATATCCGTGGCAAGCAGGCATTACCTGCTTCTACAGCGCCTTTCTATCGGGCCCCACGCGCTTAAGTCATGGCTATATTCCTGTTGCTTGTTGCATCAAGGAATATAGCGGAATTTATTTTTACCCAAAGCTGGATAAAACTGTAATCGGTTTCAGAGTTATCCATTCTTTGCTTAATATAATTTATATTTTATGAGAATTTTCAAACAAACAGTCCTTTTCGGCTGTGCTGCTGTTTCTAGTGTTTATTGTTTTGCAGATGATGCAGAAGCAAAAAAAATTGAAACCAGTGGAAACATCAGTGTAGTTTCTAAATACATCTCCCGTGGTCTGACCAATGCACCAGAAAATGATGACGTTGCCTTACAGGCAGCGCTGAATCTGGCTTATGGTAATTTTTATGTCGGTTACTGGGGCTCAACCTTAGGTTATTCCTACCCAGAACTGGAAGGCAAAAAATCACATCGTCGCGATAAAGTCGAACATGATTTTATCGTGGGCTATAACTATAGCAGTGAAAACTACGACTGGAATTTCTGGGATGCAACCTATTATTATCCGGGTGGCAGCCATACGACTTCAAATGAATTAGGTTTGAATGTAAGTCGTGCACTGAATGACAAGACCAGTGTTACAGCAGGTGTGTCGACCTATTTATATGATGTGGCCTATGCCAATCAGGGCGATACTTTTTATACCTTGGATTTAACCCATCAGATTAATGACAAGCTTGGTGCACATGTCGGTGCAGCAGGTGGTTATTTTAATGATGAAGGTAAATATGAAGGTAATGAGCTAGGTAATACCACAAAACAGCATGCTTTCCGTTATGCAACTGCTGGATTAAGTTATGAAGTTGCGCCGAAATTGACCTTGTCTGGTGATTATATCTTCGGTGGTTACGACCGTTTCGGTGATAAGCAGCGCGATCTCGCTGTGTTTGGCATTGGCTATGACTTTTAATTTGGATCTTGATCTGATTTAAAATATGCATTTCGCAGTCCATGAAATCCAGTCGGGAACAGCAAGTATCAATAAAAACAGCCTGTTCTCGGCTTAAAGCCAGATTTCCTGAATATTTAATTAACAGATATTTTGATAAATCTGCAGGAAATTCGAGCAAACATTATCAATTTCATAAAATGATTCTATAATAGCGCCCATTCTTACTCGAGCTTATCCTGAAACTAACTGGTTGAAGGTTTAACCCGGGTTATTTTTATTTTTGAGTCAAATTCTCCTCCGTGATTCGGCTTGTATATTCAGATTTAGCATCTTATCTGTCCGTGGTGGCACATAAGAATATTTAGGTATCCACATGGAAATTAAGGTCAATTATCTCGATAATCTTCGTCAAGAAGCTAAGTTCGATGACTTCACGGTAATCGCCGATCAGCCGATCCGCTATAAAGGTGATGGTTCTGCGCCAGGTCCATTTGATTATTTTCTGGCATCTTCTGCGTTGTGTGCAGCTTATTTTGTTAAAGTTTATTGTGCAGCGCGTGACATTCCAACCGACAATATCCGTCTGTCTCAAAACAATATCGTCGATCCTGAAAACCGCTACAAACAGATTTTTAAAATTCAGGTCGAGCTACCAGCTGATATTTCTGAAAAAGACCGTCAGGGGATTTTGCGTTCGATTGACCGCTGTACCGTCAAAAAAGTAATTCAGACCGGTCCTGAATTTGTTATTGAAGAAGTAGAAAGTATTGATGCCGATGCTCAGGCATTATTAATGCCTAATCTGGCTTCAGATAGCTTGACCTGTATTCCGGGTAAAGACCTGCCACTGGAAGAAACCATTGCAAATATGTCTGCGATTCTGGCAGGACTCGGCATGAAAATTGAAATTGCGTCTTGGCGTAACATTGTACCGAATGTCTGGTCACTACATATTCGTGATGCTCAGTCACCGATGTGCTTTACCAATGGTAAAGGTTCAACCAAGGAAAGTGCACTGGCATCTGCACTGGGTGAATTTATCGAGCGTCTGAATTGTAACTTCTTCTATAATGACCAGTTCTGGGGTGAAGATATTGCTAATGCAGAATTTGTGCATTATCCGGATGAAGAATGGTTCCAGCCAGGTCCAAATGGTGAACTGCCAGCCGAAGTTTTAGATGAACATACCCGTGAAATTTATGATCCTGAAGATGAGTTACTAGGTACTCATCTGTATGACACCAACTCGGGCAATAAAGCACGCGGTATCTGTTCATTGCCATTTGTACGTCAGTCTGATGGTGAAACTGTATATTTCCCATCGAATCTGATTGAAAACCTGTATCTCAGTAATGGTATGAGCGCGGGCAATACCTTGGCTGAAGCTCAAGTACAATGTCTGTCTGAAATTTTCGAACGTGCGGTTAAACGCGAAATTCTGGAAGGTGAACTGGCACTGCCGGATGTCCCTGAACACGTACTGGCAAAATATCCGAAAATTGTTGAAGGTATTAAAGGCTTGGAAGAACAAGGCTTTCCAGTACTGGTCAAAGATGCTTCTTTAGGCGGTCAGTTCCCGGTGATGTGCGTGACCTTGATGAACCCGCGTACGGGTGGTGTCTTTGCTTCATTTGGTGCCCATCCAAACTTTGAAGTCGCTTTAGAGCGTAGTCTGACTGAACTGTTACAAGGCCGTAGTTTTGAAGGCCTGAATGATCTGCCAAAACCAACCTTCAGTTCAAATGCAGTTACTGAGCCAAATAACTTCGTTGAGCACTTTATTGACTCAAGTGGTGTCGTGTCTTGGCGTTTCTTCAGTGCAAAATCTGACTATGATTTTGTTGAGTGGGATTTCACCAATAATGGCCAAAACTCAAATGCCGATGAAGCGCAGGAATTGTTTACCATTCTGGAAGAGATGGGCCACGAAGTTTATATGGCGGTCTATCAGCATTTAGGTGCAACCGCTTGTCGTATTCTAGTGCCGGGTTATTCTGAAATTTATCTGGTGGAAGATCTAGTTTGGGATAACACTAATAAGGCGCTTTTATATCGTGAAGATATCCTGAACTTGCATCGTCTGGATGATGAACAGCTGGGAGCTCTGGTTGAACGTCTGGAAGAAGCAGATGAAGATGATTACACCGAGATCCGTACCCTGATCGGGATTGAATTTGACGAAAATACCGAATGGGGTCAGTTAACCATTCTGGAACTAAAACTGCTGATCTATCTGGCGTTACAGCAATTTGAAGAAGCTAAAGATCTGGTTGAGCAGTTCCTGCAATACAATACCAACACGGTTGAACGTGGCCTGTTCTATCAGTGCATGAATGTAGTGCTTGAAGTCATTCTGGATGATGAAATGGAACTGGAAGACTATGAACACAACTTCCGTCGTATGTTTGGCGATGCCCGTATGGATGCAGTCCTCGGTTCAGTAGAAGGCACAGTACGTTTCTACGGTTTAGCTGAAACCAATATGCAGCTTGAAGGTCTGGATCGTCATCTACGTTTAATTGATAGTTACAAGAAACTGCATGCAGCGCGTGCCAAGTTTGTAGCAGCGTAGTAAGTGAAGATGATTAGCTGACTTTGCTAGTCTTTAAATCTTTAAAAAAATAGCCCATCTTAGAATGGGCTATTTTTTATATTGCTCTAACATCTTAGGAGTAATTAAAAAAAGAAAAAATAAAGGGCGATCCTTGCCGCCCATTTAAATCCACGATCTTAAATAACAGCTTAAATATTATTTAAAGTCAGGGAAATATTATTGACCATATGAATCAGGCGAGGACCGATTTCATTTTCCAGTTTTTCCTGATTAAGCAGGTAAGTTGGCGCACCGCAGTTAAAGGTCAGAATACCATGTTTAGGGTGAATCAATGGCACTGCAACAGAGTTCACATCTTTGGCCCAATCGCCGAGAGATAGGCAATAGCCATAATCCTGATAATCACGAATGGCACGTTCTAAATTACGCTTAATGGTTGGCCATTGATCTTCATTTCTTTTCTTGATCGCATCAAATAAATATTCACGTTCTTTAACTTCCATCGCAGCCAGGCAGGCACGACCCATCGCACTACTATGAATCGGCAGGGTAGAGCCAACTGGACGACGCATGGTCAAAGTAGATTCCGTGTGAACGACTTCAAGATAAATCATGCTCAGACGATCACGTGTTGCCATGGCGACAGGCGCTTGCGCATAACGTGACATTTCTTCCATAAATGGATAAGCCTGTGTACGTGCCGAAATATTGCTTAGCGCCGCATAACCCAGAGCCAATACACCAACGTCCAACAGGTATTTGGTCGTATTCGGTAACTGTTTTAGATAACCTAAAGAAACCAACGTGCTGGTGATCCGGGCAACAGTCGGTTTTGGCAGATTAGTTAGCTGTGCAATTTCCTGGTTGCCCAGTAATTGATTCGTTGCGGAAAAACATCTGAGGATTTCTAAACCACGTGCAATAGACGCGATAAATTGTGGGTTATTTTCTCTATGAATATGTGAAATCGGATCTAAACGGATCTCATCAAAATTAGGTATTTCGCCAGTTTTATTTTTTGTCATGGTCAGAGCAATTAAAGGTAAATTAATAAATATGATAGCAATTAAATTTCACGATACAAAATAAAACACTTCTATTAATGATAAAATAAATAAAAAAGTGCTCATTTTATCTGTATTTAAGTCAATTAGCGCTATTCAGCTAAAAACGATGCAGAATTTACAGGTTTTTGAGACCTGTAATGATCTTTAAGTATCTTTAGAAAATTTAAAGTTCGCCAGATAAAATTTCAGGAAAATGGAGCCAATCAAAACGAGAATCATCAGCACGATTTAATTGAAACATTCTTATCTCGCTGCGCTTTTATAGAATCAATTATGACCTGATTCCGATCATCTAACTCTTTTCTAAATCTACTAACAATCTAAAAAATTTCGCATTGTGAAATAAAATTCTAACTATAATTTTTAATTAAAGCTAGAAAAATTTGCTTTTTTGCTTAAAAAATAAAATTTTTAATAATTTTTCTTGCTCAAAATGAATTTTTATGATTATTTATTTCGTATTACGAAACTAAAATTAAAGGGTAAAGGAATTTACCCAGATGAACTAAATAACATGGAGATCCCTATGATTCGCGATCCGGAAATGGTCGAGCAACTTCTTTCGACTATTCGTAACTTTGTAAAAAATGAACTAGTCCCTTTAGAACATGAAGTTGAAGAAAGTAACGCGATTCCTGAGCGTATTGTCGAGCAGATGAAAGAATTAGGTCTGTTTGGCCTAACTATTCCAGAGGAATACGGCGGTTTAGGTATCACCATGGAAGAGGAAATTCTGGTCGCAATGGAATTAGGCCGTACATCGGCTGCATTCCGTTCTTTGATCGGGACCAATAATGGGATCGGTTCAAGCGGGATCGTGATTGACGGTACAGAAGAGCAAAAACAGAAATACCTGCCACGTTATGCGACTGGTGAAATCATTGGTTCATTCTGTTTAACTGAGCCGGATTCAGGTTCAGATGCAGCATCTTTGAAAACTAGCGCGGTTAAAGATGGCGATTACTATATTTTAAACGGTACTAAACGTTTTATTACCAATGCACCGCGTGCAACAACATTTACGGTGATGGCGCGTACCAATCCTGATATCAAAGGTGCAAGCGGCATTTCTGCATTCCTGGTAGAAGCGAATACACCGGGCCTAAGTCTGGGCAAAATTGATAAAAAAATGGGTCAACACGGTTCATACACTTGTGACGTGATTTTTGACAACTGTAAAGTTCATAAAGATCAGTTGATCGGTGGTGTTGAAGGCATTGGCTTTAAAACTGCAATGCGTGTCCTGGATAAAGGCCGTCTGCACATTGCTGGCTATAGCGTAGGTATGGCAGAGCGTATGCTGGAAGACGCTTTAAATTATGCAGTGGAACGCAAGCAGTTCGGTCAACCGATTGCGAGTTTCCAGCTTATCCAAGGCATGCTGGCAGACTCTAAAGCTGAGATTTACGCAGCCAAATGTATGGTTCTAGATGCTGCTCGTCTGCGTGACGAAGGTAAGAATGTGACCACTGAATCTTCATGCGCGAAAATGTTTGCGACTGAAATGTGTGGCCGTGTAGCGGATCGCTGTCTGCAAATTCATGGTGGCGCGGGCTATATCAGTGAATATTCAATTGAACGTTTCTATCGTGATGTGCGTTTGTTCCGTCTGTATGAAGGTACTACTCAAATCCAGCAAATCATCATCGCACGTGAAATGATTAAACAAGCGACCGCTTAAGCAGCAGATTTTAGAATATTGGAAATATTAAAATGAGCACAAGAATTAGATTTGACTGGCAAGATCCATTTTTACTGGAACAGCAACTGACTGAAGAAGAGCGCATGATCCGTGACAGCGCACATGCATACTGTCAGGACAAGCTGATGCCACGCGTATTAGAACAGTTCCGTCATGAAAAAACTGATCCAACCATTTTCCGTGAAATGGGTGAACTCGGTCTGTTGGGTCCAACCATTCCTGAGCAATACGGCGGTGCCGGCTTAAATTATGTCAGCTATGGTCTGATTGCCCGTGAAGTAGAACGTGTGGATTCAGGTTATCGTTCAATGGCCAGCGTACAAAGCTCGCTAGTGATGGTGCCAATCAATGAATTTGGTTCTGAAGAACAGAAGCAGAAATATTTACCGAAATTGGCGACCGGTGAATATATCGGTTGTTTCGGTCTGACTGAACCAGATCATGGTTCTGATCCGGGCAGCATGATTACTCGTGCCAAGAAAGTTGATGGTGGTTACCGTCTGACTGGTGCGAAAATGTGGATCACCAACAGCCCAATTGCTGATGTCTTTGTGGTTTGGGCAAAAGAAGTATCTCCTGAAGGCAATGTCGGTGACATTCGCGGCTTTATCTTAGAAAAGGGTTGGGAAGGGCTTTCTGCACCAGCAATTCACGGTAAAGTTGGCCTACGTGCTTCGATTACCGGTGAAATCGTGATGGACAATGTTTTTGTTCCAGAAGAAAACGCATTCCCGGAAATCCGTGGTTTAAAAGGTCCATTTACCTGTCTGAACAGTGCGCGTTATGGCATTGCCTGGGGTGCGATGGGCGCAGCAGAATTCTGCTGGCATACAGCGCATCAATACACCATGGACCGTAAACAATTCGGTCGTCCATTGGCTGCCAATCAGTTAATTCAGAAAAAACTGGCAGACATGCAAACTGAAATTGCGTTGGGTCTGCAAGTGGCATTACGTTTTGGCCGTATGAAAGATGAAGGTATTGCTTCAGTCGAGGGTACTTCACTGATCAAACGTAATAACTGTGGTAAAGCTTTAGACATTGCCCGTTTAGCGCGTGACATGATGGGCGGTAACGGGATCTCTGATGAATTCGGTGTAGCTCGTCATCTGGTAAACCTGGAAGTGGTCAATACTTATGAAGGTACCCATGATGTACATGCCCTAATTCTAGGTCGTGCTCAAACAGGTATTGCTGCATTTTCCAACTAAATGCAGATCAACCTCTAGCCAGCATTGCTGGCTAGTTTGTTTTGGCTGACTTTAATTAAAGTCAGCCAATCCAGTTCTGGGATGGATTTTAAAAATCTAGTCAGATTCAGAATTAAAGATCAATTCAACATTCTATGTTTCATTTAATTAATTAGGTGAACCATAAACTTCTAAAGGGCACAGGAGTGCCAGCAAAGTGTAAAGGACATTATGAATACGCTTAATTCACAACAAAACCTTCTACCAGAAGAAAATATGCCTAAGAAAAAGGTCTGGATTCTGGCTTTTATCTTTTCATTTTTAGCATTATTGGTAGATGGTGCAGATCTTGCACTATTAGCCTACAGTCTAACCAGCCTCAAACAAGAATTTTCTTTAAGTAGTATTCAGGCAGGTGCACTCGGTAGCTGGACACTTGCTGGTATGGCCATTGGTGGCTTTTTTGGTGGCTGGGCTTGTGACCGCTTCGGACGAGTGCGGGTGATTGTTGTTGCGATCGCTTTATTCTCTTCATTAACCTTCTGGCTGGGCTTCACTCAAAGCTATGAAGAATTTAAGTGGTTGCGATTCTTTTCAGCAATTGGCTTAGGTGCCCTCTATATTGCCTGTAATACTCTAATGGCAGAGTATGTGCCAACAAAATATCGTTCTACAGTACTTGCTGCTTTAATGACAGGTTGGACACTTGGTTCAGTCGTTGCCACTGTACTTGCAGGATGGCTGCTTCCAGAGCTAGGCTGGCGTTACCTTTACTATATTGCCATTGTTCCGATTGTTCTTGCCATTGGCATGTTCTTCCTGGTACCAGAACCACAAGCCTGGTTAAAGGCACGTCAAGAAAGATTGGCCGCCAAAGCCAGCGGCGTAGTGCAGGAAAAACCGAAGAATACGTTTAAAATGATTTTTGCCGATGCTTTAAGCCGTCGCATGTTCATCCTCTGGTCGTTCAGCACCGCATTCTTACAGTTTGGTTATTACGGTGTAAGTAACTGGTTACCGGCTTATCTGGAATCAGACTTAGGTATCAAATTTAAAGAAATGACTACCTATATGATTGGGACCTTCCTGATCATGATGTGTACCAAAGTGATCGCGGGCATTATTGCGGATAAAATCGGTCGTCGTGCTGTATTTGCTTTCGGTACCATGGGCACCGCAATCTTTATTCCTATCATTGTCTTTGGTAACACACCGGACAATATCTTATGGCTAATGCTGTTTTTCGGATTCCTTTACGGTATTCCATATGGCATTAATGCGACTTATATGACTGAAAGTTTCTCTACTAAAGTCCGTGGTACAGCAACAGGTGGCGCTTATAACATTGGCCGTCTAGGCGCAGTATTGGCACCTTTAACCATCGGTTATTTTGCGCAAGGTGGCTCAATTGGTACAGGTCTACTCATCATGAGTGTGGCTTATTTTATTTGTGGTTTGATCCCGGCAATTTTCATTAAAAACCGTTTGTTTGACCCACAAAAAGCTGACTAATTGATTAATCAAACATTTATAAAGACAGGAAGATGCTAGGAAGCAATTAAATGAATAAAATCACACAGGATATCGAAACCATACTCAAGCAGATTCCAGATGGTGCGCATATTATGACCAGTGGCTTCGGTCTGGCAGGACAGCCAATCGAACTGATTGAAGCTTTGATTGATATGGGTCCTAAAGATCTGACCATCATCAACAATAATGCTGCTTCTGGTGATCGTGGCTTAACCAACCTGTTATTGTCAGGATTGGTGAAAAAAATGATCTGTTCATTTCCTCGTGCCAATAATTCCAAGGTGTTTGAAGAACTGTATAAAGCTGGAAAGGTTGAACTAGAGTTGGTACCACAAGGCAACTTGGCTTGCCGTATCCAGGCAGCGGGTGCAGGTCTGGGCGCTATTTTTACGCCTACAGGTTACGGCACCAAGATTGCTGAAGGCAAAGAAACCCGCCATATCAATGGCAAGGACTATGTGCTGGAATATCCAATTCATGCAGACTATGCCTTGGTTTATGGCAATCAGGCTGATCAATGGGGCAATTTAACCTACCGTAAAGCAGCCCGAAACTTTGGCCCGTTAATGGCAAAAGCAGCCAGAACAACAATTGCCCAAGTGCATGAAATTGTAGAGCTAGGCGAGCTTGATCCAGAGATTATCGTAACGCCGGGTATTTTTGTGCAGCATGTGGTGAAGGTAGGAGATATCAAATAATGACAATTCAAAAACGTACACGTGAACAGATTGTAGAAAAAGTTGCACAGGATATTCCGACCGGTTCTTATGTGAATTTAGGCATTGGCTTACCAACACGCGTTGCCGGTTATTTAAAGCCTGAGCAAGATATTGTCTTGCATTCCGAAAATGGCGTTCTGGGTTTTACCGCTTTAACTGATCCTGATCAAGCTGATGATGATCTGATTAATGCCGGTAAAGAACTAGTCAGCATGCTGGATGGCGGCAGTTTTATGAACTCTGCAGATTCCTTCGATATTATGCGTGGCGGCCATTTAGATTTCTGTATTATGGGCGCCTTTCAGGTTGCTGTGAACGGTGATCTCGCTAACTGGCATACCGGTGCACTGGATGCGGTTCCAGCGGTGGGTGGGGCGATGGATCTGGCGGTTGGTGCTCGTTGTGTCTATGTTTGCATGGAACATGTCACTAAAAATGGCGAACCACGAATTGTGGAAGAACTGACTTATCCAATTACCGGCAAAAACTGCGTTGACCGCATTTATACCGATTTGTGTATTATTGAACTCAAAGATAATCAGGCTTGGGTGCTAGAAATGGTCGATGGCTTGAGTTTTGAGGAACTTCAGCAACAGACAGGTTGCAAGTTGCTCGATGGCCGTGCAGCTGCACAGTTAAAAGCATCCGTATAATAATCTAGTTAAAAATCGCAGCTTAGGCTGCGATTTTTTTATGCGCTTAGTTGCATATTCTAAAAACGGACATTTCTATTTTGGGCTTACAAACTAAATTTTGCATAATCGCCATTATGTTAAATGGGCTAGAAATTTTTAGGCAAAGCTTATTACAAAATCAATAATTAATAAGATACATCCAATTTTCCCTAGTGTATGAGCAAAGATCCCAACTGGTGAGAGATATAGAGATTTATCTTTGGAAAAGAAATTTCTTAACGTTACTTCAGCTGTGAGTTGTTCATAAGTCATTAGAACGCCCATTTCAATACATACTAGAAATAACCCGATATTTCCTAAATATGCACCAATTTCTGTTTTACCATCTACGATATCCGAATAAATTAGGAATAAAGAGAATGCTGCAAATCCAAAACAGAAATACTTGAAATATGATTGCATCTTCATTCGGTTTTTATTCAAAAGATTAAGTGCCATCAATCTAATGTATTTGTACAAGAAGTAATAGATATACCTGGAACAAGAGAAAACATTTCTTAGCAACTACAAGGCTAAAAAATTTTAAACTTTCATTAGAAGAGAACATGTAACGAATGACATATTATTTAAGAAATTTATTAGGCTCATTTGTAGGTTTAGTAGCTTTAACTGGTGCTGTATTAACCCTGTTTGCATATAGCTCTGGGCCTTATATGACTCTAGGTATTATCTGCGGAATCATTCTTATGATATTAGGATTAACGCTCATTGGTTATATCAATGCAGCTACTGCACTGCAAAGTAAGACCCAACAAACCTTATACTTACATTCCGTATTAGTGAGCTTGCTCTTCGCTACAGACTTAATTTTTGGCAATTTGGACTTATTGTTTACTATTTTAAGAAACATAGGCTTCTTTGTAATACTGCAATTTGGAGTCTATCTTTATGTAAAAAAACGACCAATGAGCTTTAAAGAATTTCTAAAATTAACATAGATAATGTGTCATGTACTGCGCACCCAATCTTATATTCTATGAGTGCACAAGGTATGAGTTTAGATTGATTATGACTGGGACTGGATATTGACCAGATTGCGTTCTCGGCTTAGGTCGTAACGGTTAATACTAAAGATCAGCAAGGCAAAGACAAAGCCTAATGCAACGCAGGCTGACCAGCCATACATTTTCCATAGATTTAGCGATAGAAATGCACCAATCCCAGCACCTGAAAAGTAACAGGTCATATAAATGGCATTAATACGGGAACGGGCCTGAACCGAGATCCGGTATACCAAATTCTGGTTTAAGACGTGCAGTGAAGAAATCCCAAAATAAGCGGGAATTAAACCAATGATATATACCCATAAATAGCTTTGCGCAAAAAATAACGGAATCCAGGCCAGAATTAATCCTGTGGTAGCGAGTTGTGCAACCCATTTTTCCCGATGTCGACCAATCATTTTACCGGTCCATTGTGATGACCAGATGCCGACTATACCAACGATGCCCATTAACCCAATCTGGAAATCATTAAAATGGTAGGGGGCTTCCGCCAGTACAAAAGTCATGGTGGTAAAAATAATACTCAGCATACCAAAGCCCAAACCACCAATGATGCTGCGTCGAATCAGCATCGGTTCAGTTTTGGCAAAGGTAAATAGTGAGCGATAAATCTGCATGATGCTCATTTGTAGCTGGCTTTTCGCTTTAGGTAACTGATACCACATAGCGATACTCAATAAGAGAATAGAACAGCCACTCAATAGGTAAACGGCATGCCAAGACCATAAGGTAGAAATCAGTCCTGATACAGTCCGGGCAAACAGAATACCGACCAAAACACCACTCATCAACAGACCAACCACTTCAGCACTTTTTTCTCTTTGAGACAGGTTGGCCGCAAAAGGAATCAGAATCTGGGTGGTAATCGAACAGAAAGAGGCGAGCAGGGTAAAACCATACAGCATATGCAGATTAGTACTGGCAGAAAGCCCGATCAATGCCAGACCGGTACATAGCATGAGGCTACAAATGTAGAGACGTTTTTCAAATAAATCGCCTAGAGGTACAAACAAAAATAACCCAGTGGCATAACCAATCTGGGTTAAAACGACAGTCCAGCCAGACTCGGCCACACTGATATGCAGATCTTCTGCGATAGAATAAATTAATGGCTGGTTAAAATAGTTACAACCTGCGCAAAGTGCGCAGGTCATAGCCATCATAAACATAAACTTTCTTGAAATTTGCCCTTGGGCTGACATCCTTGTCTCCTAAGGCTTTAGAAACTATAAGTCGCTGATAAGTTCACACGAGAAACATCCGCTTCTCGATTATCAAAAGTTTCACGCTTACCGTGGTGATATTCTGCGCCCAGATTAACCTTTGGAACTGGAGAATAAATCACGTTCGCTACATAGTCAGTTAAACGTTTATTGGTTTCAGGATTCGCGCGTGCATAGTCGCTAGAATCATCAAAATCTACCACGCTGGCATTAATGCTACTACGTAGTTTTGGCGTAAATTTATGCGTAAAGCCGATATTCAAACTATTAAACTCATTGAGTAAAAGTTCGTTATTGATTGGATCGACTGAGTAATCTCCACCCCAGGCAGCACCGTCGGTGGTTGAACCTTGAGTCAAGAAAGCTGCAATACGCTGGTCACCGACCATATGGAAATAGTTACCCTGGATCGAGTTTTGATCATTGAGATGATAACGTCCACCAAGGCCTACACCCCAACCAACTTTTTCAATATCACCTGTATCTGTTTGCGCCTGCTTTTGATTGACAAAGCCTTGAGCCAATAAATGCAGCGGACCTGATTGATGAACATATTTAGTGGTTAAAGCAGGCAAGGCAGAAGAGCGATCACCACCGGCCATATACTCCAGACCTACATTCCAGGTATTTTCCGGATCAAGTTTGAAAGCATAGCTGACTTGAGGGGTACGTAGAACTGATCCACCCAGCAATAAACTGTAATCGACAGCTTCAGTACTAATTTCTGGTGTCGACATTAATGACCAGGCCTGACCAAAAGTCCAGTTATAGTATTTTAAATGTGCATGACGGATACGTAGTCCACCATCGCCTTTACCATTATTGGTCCAGAAGTCAGCTTCTAAACGTGCAGAAACATTTGGATTTCCACCCAAGTCTTTCGCCAGGAAACCAATTCGGCTGGCAGCAGCAGTAAAATCTGAACGGGTAGAGTCAGGTTCAGTAAAAGGCACTTTATTAATCTGGTTAATAGTACGGCCACGAGCTTCAGGGGTACTTTTGAAATCAACTGCGCCATCAAAGCGAATCAATCCATAAACATCGACATTATCCACCATCGAACTCAGCGTTTTAGAGTCTTGTGCTTTGGCTTCTTCTTGCTGGTTCTTTAACGCAAGTTGTGCAGCCTTTTGCTGTTCCAGTTCAGCCTGGATTTGCTTTAACTGTGATTCTAAAAACTGCATCCGGTCTTCAGACGCTTCTGCTGAAAATGCCTGTGCTGAAGCAATACCACATAATGTCGCTAAAACTAATTTTTTCATTTCTTAATCCCTAAAGAAATTTTCTGATATCTAAAAAGGAAAATCTTTCCTTGTCATTGCTCTCATTGCTAAATGCAGAGATGCTGACTTTTGAATGATGAATACGATTCTCGTTCAACCAAGAAACATCCTGTTCAGGTCAAAGGGCATGTATTCGATATTTAAAGTCATAAAAATATGGATGAAGGAGGGCAATGAATTCATAGCCCTCCTAAGTTAAAACTTATTCTGCTTTTTGTGGATCGTATAAACGGTCTTTAATAAACAGGGCAGGAATCAAGCCGCAAAGGAAGTAAGCTGCACCCATCACCAATAGACCCGTACCGATCGAACCATTCATCGCTAGATAACCAATCGTAATTGGAGCGAAGATTGCACCGATACGACCGATATTGAATGCACCACCGACTGCTGTACCACGAACACCAGTTGGGAAACTTTCAGTGAGATAGGTTGCATTAATCGCATATGGAATACCGTACAGGAAGCCGAAGATCAGCATCAGCACACCAATGTTATCGGCATTGTGCATATATACGACAACAGGAATAAACAGCGCTGTTCCCATGGTGCCGAAAGCAAACACAATACGACGACCAATTTTATCAGCCACATAACCTGCAATGATTTTGGCAAACATCATGGTGACAAAGGTACCTACCATGTATAGCGCCATTTCCTTGAATTTAATACCTAATTCAGCTTCAAGATAACTTGGTAACCAGTTACTTACACCGAAATAACCGAATAGCAGGAAACCAGAGCTGAAAGACCACAAGATGAACATCTTGCCATGGGTTTTATCTTTAAGAATGGTGATATATGGATTGCCTTTTTTGGCATCATTATCCACGATCTGACCAGTTCTTTTCATTTCACGCACACGTTTCCATGACTCTGGCTCTGGTACCATGAAGTGCATCAAAATACCCAAAGCTAATGGGGCAATTGTTACCCAGTACAGCATACGCCAGCCGAATTCAGGAATAATCCAGCCAGAAACCATGGTAATCACCAATGAGCCTAAAGTGAAACCAGTCATTAATGTTGCCAGTACTGTAGTACGGTATTTGGTCGGTACGTATTCTGACATCAGGGTATTACAGGCAATATATAAACAGCCTAAACCTAAGCACGAAAGGGTACGTAAAATCGCAAACTCTTGATAAGACTGGGCAAAACCTGAATAGGCAGACAAAATCGAGAAGGAAATAGTGGCCAATACGATGACACGTACGCGACCGAATTTGTCACAGGCCCATCCGCCAATAAAGCCACCGATCCCCATACCCAAAAGAGAATAACTTCCCAAGGCACCGGCCTGTACAGAAGTTAGCCCCCATTCTGCTTTCAAACTGGTCAAGCTGAAAGCCAGAATACCAATGTCTGCACCGTCACATAGTAAAATCAAAAAAGCGAAGACAAAGGCCGTCATCCACAGGCGTTTAGGTGCCTGCTTAACGGTGTCGTCGGAGGAGACCCCCGTTTTAGTTTCCTCAGCTACGATGGTATCGCTTGTCATTCTTATATCCTCTATATATTAAAGTAGCATTCCTCTGCTACCGCTAAATCCATTTTCTTCCTCACGGAAAAGCATTTTCCTCATCTAAGGTCTAAGCGTCTGTGCGCATTCGCCCTGTTACGATCAGGCTGGATCTGATTTTTCCGTTTCACCTTGAGTGAAAAATCACTGAACAACGTAGTATCCTTATGACGGAAATTAATTTTTTTTTTGTATTGTGGTTAATATTTACATAAATGAATAACCAAAATTCGAATTAAATAATTAATTCCGTATTGCGAAATCAATTAATCATAAAATAGCCAACTGAACAAGAGTTTTTACTCTAATTTTTATTAAAAAATAACTTTTTTGAGTTTTTGAGAGAAAAAATCTTGATTTATGGGTCTAGAAACCGTAGTTTTATATAAAATAAAATTTCGCTATACAAAATAAATGGAGATTTTTGATGGAACAGGTAGTTCAAGTAGAGCAAATCTCGACACATGTGGCGATGGTCAAGATCCATCGTCCAGAAGCTAAAAATGCCCTGAATACAGAAGTGCGTCAGAAACTGGCTGCGGCTTTTCTGCAATTGAATGACGATGAAAATATCCGTGCCATTATTCTCACTGGCGGTGAAACTGACTTCGCTGCAGGCGCTGACCTTAAAGAACTGGCAAATGCTGTAACGATCCAGATGATGCAGCGTCGTACCGAACGTTACTGGCAAGCGATTGCACAATGTTCAAAACCAGTGATTGCAGCAGTAAACGGTTATGCATTGGGCGGCGGTTGTGAACTGGCAATGCATGCGGACATTATCATTGCTGGAAAAAGTGCCCAGTTCGGTCAGCCTGAAGTCAAAGTAGGGGTAATGCCGGGTGCTGGTGGTACACAGCGTTTATTCCGTGCCGTGGGTAAATTTCATGCAATGCGCATCATTATGACGGGTTGTCTGGTTCCTGCACCAGAAGCGTATCAGATTGGTCTGGTGTCTCAAGTAACTGAAGACAGCGAAACCCTTGCAACAGCAATCAAAATGGCTGAAGGTTTGGCAAAAATGCCGCCAATTGCGCTTGAACAAATCAAGGAAGTGGCTTTACTGGCTGAAGATGTGCCACTCAATGCCGGCTTAATGCTGGAACGTAAATCCTTCCAGATGCTGTTTTCTTCAGAAGATCAAAAAGAAGGTATGCAAGCCTTTATCGAAAAACGTAAACCAAATTATCAGGGACGATAAGCATGAGCATTCAAATTCAGAAAATCGGTATTATTGGCGTAGGTACCATGGGTGCGGGCATTGCCCAGATCGCGATTCAGTCCGGTCATGATGTGGTGTTGTTTGATGCCAAAGCGGGTGCTGCTGAACAGGCACAGGAAAAGCTGGCTAAAACATTAAATACCTTGGCTGATAAAGGTAAATTCAGCCATGAAAAAGCTGCTGAAGATCTTGCTCATTTATCGATTGCTCATCAGATCGAAGATCTGAAAGATTGCGATTTAATCGTTGAAGCGATTATTGAAAATCTGGAAATCAAACAAAAGCTGATGCAGCAACTGGAAGGTATCGTAAAACCGGAAGCAATTCTGGCATCCAATACATCTTCACTATCCATTAGTGCGATTGCTGCCAATTGCAGCCAGCCGGAACGCGTTGCCGGTTATCACTTCTTTAACCCGGTTCCACTGATGAAAGTGGTTGAGGTCATTGAAGGCTTTAATACCCGTACTGATATTGTGGATGCACTTACTCAGTTGTCGACCAAGATGGGACATCGCCCGGTAAAAGCCAAAGATACTCCGGGATTTATCATTAACCATGCTGGCCGTGCTTTTGGTAGCGAAGCCTATGCAATTCTGAATGAAAATGTCACTCCATTTTATGAAATTGATCGCATCTACCGTGACGGGATCGGTTTCAAGATGGGGCCATTCGAGTTAGGCGATCTGACCGGGATGGATGTATCTCATCCAGTGAGCGAATCGATCTATCACCAATATTATGAAGAAGCGCGTTACCGCCCAAGCGTGATTACCCGCCAGCGTTTTATTGCTAAACAGCTAGGTCGTAAAACTGGTAAAGGTTTTTATGATTACACTTCAGGTAGCAAAGTAGGTGATGTGGCTCCAACACTGGTTGAAAAGCTGGATCAATATCCATCGGTTTGGTTAGGTACAGAATATAGCGAAGACCGTCAGGCGCTTGAGCAATATCTGCAGCAGTTCAACATCCAGATTGAGCAAACTGAAACACCTTCAGCAGATGCTTTAATTTTAATTGCGACTTATGGTGAAGATGCCACTTCAGCCGCAGTCCGCTATCAGGTGTCTCCGCAACAAGTAGTCTGTATCGATCTACTTTACGGTCTGAATAAACACCGTACTTTAATGCCAACGTTTGTGACCAAAGCTGAACTGATAAAAGCAGCCCAATCGATTTTCAATCTGGATGGTGTGACTGCGAGCACAATTCAGGAAAGCGTCGGCTTTGTGGCTCAGCGTGCTTTGGCCATGATCGTGAATCTTGGCTGTGATATTGCCCAGCAAGGTGTTGCCACTGTAGAAGACATTAATATTGCCGTGAAATTAGGCCTTGGTTATCCATACGGCCCAATTGAATGGGGCGATGTATTAGGTGCTGAAAAAATCCTGAAAATTCTGGATCGTATGACTGCGATTACTCGTGACCAGCGTTACCGCCCAAGTCCTTGGTTGCGCCGCCGCGTTCAGCTCGGTTTAGCTCTTGTTCATACTACACATTAATTAAAAAGTTAAAGGAATAACACTCATGTTAAATGCCTATATTTATGATGGTTTACGTTCACCAATCGGTCGCCACGCAGGAAGCCTGGCAAGCGTACGTCCAGATGATCTAGCAGCAACAGTTATTAAAAACCTGCTAGAAAAAACCGGTATTCCAGCAGCTGACGTAGAAGATGTGATCTTTGGCAGCACCAATCAGGCCGGTGAAGACAGCCGTAACGTGGCTCGTTTTGCGGCACTGCTTGCAGGTATGCCAGTGACAGTTCCGGGTCAAACGGTAAACCGCTTATGTGCATCAGGTCTCGGTGCTGTGATTGATTCAGCACGTGCCATTACCGCAGGTGAAGGCGAACTGTATATTGCAGGTGGTGTAGAGAGCATGACGCGTGCACCATTTGTAATGGCTAAAGCTGAAAGCGCGTATTCACGTGATGCCAAAATCTATGACACCACCATTGGTACACGTTTCCCAAATCGTAAATTCACCGATCAATTTGGCGCGCACAGTATGCCAGAAACAGGTGATAACGTTGCTGAAGAGTTTGGCATTACGCGTGAACAGGCAGATACTTTTGCTGCTGCATCACAAGCGAAATATCAAGCTGCAAAAGAAGCAGGTTTCTTTGAAGGTGAAATTACCCCGATTGAAGTTTCACAAGGGCGTAAATTGCCGCCTAAATTAGTGACTGAAGATGAACATCCACGTCCATCTTCGACATTTGAAGCATTATCCAAGTTAAAACCGCTTTTCGAAGGTGGTGTTGTGACTGCAGGTAATGCATCAGGTATCAATGACGGCGCTGCAGCACTGATTATCGGCAGTGAAAAAGTTCAGGAACAGTATGGCTTAAAACCTTTAGCTCGTATTCTGTCTTCTGCAGCCGCTGGCATTGAGCCACGCATCATGGGTGCGGGCCCAATTGAAGCAATCAAAAAAGCTGTAAAACGTGCAGGTTTGACGCTAGATGATATGGACATTATCGAGATCAATGAAGCATTTGCCAGCCAGGTGTTATCTTGCCTGAAAGGTCTGGATGTGGCTTTTGATGATCCGCGTGTCAACCCAAATGGTGGTGGCATTGCGATTGGCCATCCACTAGGCTGTTCAGGTGCGCGTTTGGCTTTAACTGTTGCGCGTCAATTACAGCGTACTGGTAAAAAATATGCCGTGATCAGCCTGTGTATCGGTCTGGGTCAAGGCCTGGCGATGGTGATTGAAAACCCTGAAGCTGCATAACAGCTTTAGTTATCGTATTAATGCCATGTATAGATGATATGCATGGCATTTTTTATTGGGCTATTTATATAGAAATACAAATCCCTGCAAATGCAGGGATTGCTTAAATCAGCGTAAGGATTATTTACGGCCAGTAACCAATAAAGTTGCTGAACCAAAGGCATAAATTTTACCGTCTTTATCTACAATTCGGCCTTCTGAAGTCAACACATTGCGTCCAATCCGGATCACTTCGCCAATCGCAGTATAAGTTTCGCTATTTTTCATGGCTTTGAGCATTTTGACATTCAGGTCAATAGTGGAAAAACTCACGCCCGCATCAACTGTAGTATGAACTGCTGCACCGGTTACGCTGTCTAGAACCGTGGCGCAGAATCCACCATGAATGCCGCCTTGCAGGTTGAAATGACGTTCATCTGGATAAACTTCATATTCCACATAGTTTTCACGGACTACACTGAGTTTCATGGGAATGAGTTGTCCCATCGCTGAGCCAGGTAATTCGCCATTTTTAATTGCAGTTAGATATTCAAGTCCATTCATTTGAGCTGTAGTCATATAGCTTCCCTTTAATAAAATATTTCGCTTTATGAAATAATATTCTGTTTTTCTAAAATTATGATATAACAGATAGTGATCGAAATGCTATATTTTTCCAGGATGGAATGATGACAATAAAAAATCTCGTTACAGCTGCTGAATGGCAGGCACGCTGTGAACTGGCAGCGCTTTATCGCATTATTGCGCATTATCGGATGACTGACCTGATTGATACCCACATCAGCCTAAGAGTCCCAGATCAACCAGACTGCTTTCTGATTAATCAATATGGTGTCGCATTTGAAAAAATGCGTGCCTCAACGCTGGTGAAGATTAATCATGAAGGGCAGGTGGTAGAAAGCTATGAACAAGACAAGCCGGTGAATATGGCAGGCTTTGTGATCCACTCTGCAATTCATGACGCGCATCCTCATCTGAACTGTGTCATTCATACGCATACCGCGGATGGAATTGCTGTTTCTGCGCAGAAACACGGCCTTCTCCCAATTTCCCAGCATGCCATGAAATTTTATCAGCATGTGGCCTATCACGAATATGAAGGCGTTGCGCTTTCAACTGACGAACAAGAACGCTTGATTCAGGACTTGGGCGACCATCGTGCCATGATTTTACGCAATCACGGGCTATTAACAGCTGGGGAAACCATTGCGCGGGCTTTTCATGAAATCTATTTCCTGGAACGCGCCTGTCAGGCACAGGTGAAGGCCTTAAGCGGCGGTGCCGAGTTGCATTATCCAGCTGAAGAAGTCCGAATTAAAACAGCCAAACAGTTCGCCAGTCCTCTCATTGAACCGATTTTACAGCGTGCCTGGCAGGCCGCTTTGTCCCTGATTGAGCATCAATATACGGAGTATGCATCATGATTGTTATTTCCAGTTCTGTACCAAATATTGAAGCCATTCTGGTCAAGTCTTTTCAAAAATATGCGCCAGCTGGTAGTTTCTGTACAGTTGACAGCCCTGAAGCTGAACAGGCAACCACGGTTGCTGCCTGGTTTCCAGATCTGGAAAAAGTGCAGCAGCTACCAAAGCTTGGCCTGATTCATTCGATTGCTGCTGGGGTAGAACATTTAAACTTAAATGCTGTACGCCCAGATCAAGCCGTTTGCCGGGTACTGGATCCACATCACCAAAAGGGCATGTTTGATTATCTGCTTTGGGGCGTGCTGTATTTTCAGCGTTATTTTGACCGTATGATCCAACAGCAAAAGCAGCAGCTGTGGAAGCAGTATCGCCAGAGCTATAGCCATCATATCCAGATCGGGATTATGGGACTGGGGCATATGGGCGGATACGTAGCAGAACGTTTCGCAGACATGGGCTATCAAGTTTCTGGTTGGTCGAATTCCCCAAAAGATATTAATCAAGTTAAAAGTTATGTGGGTCAAGAACAGCTTTCCGAGTTCCTGGCGCAAAGTCAGATTCTGATTAACCTGCTACCACTTACTGAAGAAAATACCGGTATTCTTTCTGCTGAATTATTTCAGCAACTGCCTGAACAGTCAGCTTTGATTCATGTCGGGCGTGGCCAGCATTTAATCGAGCAGGATTTATTGGATGTACTGGATTCAGGTCATCTGCGTGGTGCAATTGTCGATGTCTTTGAGCAGGAGCCGTTACCTGCGGACCATCCATTCTGGCAGCACGAAAAAATTGTGGTAACGCCACATGTCGCCTCACATGCGCCGATGTCTGTGGTGGTAGAGCAGATTCTGGAAAATGACCGTCGTTTAAATCAAGGGCTGGATTTGTGTCATCAGGTGAATGTCAATAAAGGCTATTAATTGTAGAGATACAGACAAAAAAATAAGGAAATTGATGATGTGGGAAATGATTCAGACCCAGGTTCAACTAGGCGTCGCGACTTTAAGTTTTAACCGACCAGATTCACTCAACAGTTTTAACCGGCAAATGCATGAGGAAGTGCAGCAGGTGTTGAAAAGTTGGAATACAGACTCGGATATTCGGGTGATTGTGATTCGTGGTAATGGTCGGGCATTTTCAGCGGGACAGGATTTAAAAGAACGTGCCGGGCAGCTCGGTAGTGTGCCGTTGCCTCCCGAAGGCTCTCTAGCCAAATATTATAATCCTTTGATCAACCTGATTCGTAAAAGTCCCAAACCGGTGCTTGCGGCAGTAAATGGTGTGGCTGCCGGTGCAGGGGCCAATATCGCGCTGGCTTGCGATCTGGTTATTGCCAAGGAAAGTGCCAAATTTATTCAAGCCTTTTCTAAAATTGGCTTAATTCCTGATGCCGGCGGCACCTGGATGTTGCCGCGTTTGATCGGCTATGCACGTGCCATGGCACTGACTTTACTTGGTGAGCCTGTACATGCCAAAGAAGCGGCTGAAATGGGTATGGTCTGGAAAATGATCCCTGATGCAGAATTTGATGCTTATATCGATGAGCTTGCACAGCGACTGGCACGACAGCCGACCTATGCACTGGCCTTAACCAAACAGGCTTTGCAACGCAGTGCTGAAAATAGCATGGATCAGCAACTGGAGCTGGAACAAAACCTGCAATACTTGGCCTTAAGTAGCCAGGACTACAAAGAGGGTGTGCAGGCCTTTGTCGAAAAACGCCCTGCACAATTTACCGGACGCTAAGGAGAGCATTCATGAAAATTCAAACGCGTATCACCGAGCTTTTAGGCATTCGCTATCCGATTATTCAGGGCGGCATGATGTGGGTCGGTACCGCAGAAATGGCCAGTGCAGTCTCCAATGCGGGTGGTTTGGGAACGCTGACGGCATTGACACAACCCACACCTGAAGCGCTGACCAAGGAAATTGCACGTTGCCGTGAAATGACGGATCAGCCTTTTGCGGTCAATTTAACTTTATTACCCGCTGTAAACCCACCGCCGTATGCCGAATATCGTCAGGCCATTATTGAAAGTGGAATCAAGATTGTAGAAACGGCAGGTAACAAGCCACATGAACATATTGAGGCCTTTAAACAGCACGGCATCATTGTGATTCATAAATGTACCTCGGTCAGACATGCACTTTCAGCACAACGAATCGGTGCGGATGTGATCTCGATTGACGGTTTTGAATGTGCCGGCCATCCGGGTGAAGATGATATTCCCGGGCTGATCCTGATTCCAGCAGCCGCTGATCAGCTCACTATACCGATTGTAGCGAGTGGTGGTTTTGCGGATGGTCGTGGTCTGGTAGCAGCACTCGCTTTAGGTGCTGAAGGCATCAATATGGGGACACGTTTCTGTGCCACACAAGAAGCGCCAATCCATCCCAACATCAAGCAGTTTTATGTCGACAATGATGAAAGGGCAACGCATCTGCTTTACCGCCAGTTCAGAAATACTGCGCGTGTTGCGAAAAATGCGGTATCTGACCTCGTCGTTAAAATGGGGGAAGATCCAAATCTGGAATTTGAACAGATTCGCCCTTATGTCAGTGGCTTAAAAGGCAAGCTGGCTTTGGAAAATGGCGATGTAGATGCAGGCGTACTGACAGCAGGTCAAGTGATGGGGTTAATCCATGACATTCCAACCTGTCAAACGCTGATTGACAATATCATGCAAGAAGCAGAACAGATTGTTCAGCAACGTTTGGCTCAGTTTTTCCCGCGCTAGATCGATTTATTTTGATCATTTAATAAAAAGCCATTCATTACCGAATGGCTTTTTTATACCAAAGTTTTAATTTTTTAAATGTGATTTTTTATGTCATGACTAGATTTTATCCATGCACTTATATTATATTCGACCTAAAACATAATTTCGTATTATGAAATTAATTGTCATAAATATACAAATTAGAACTCATACAAGGGAATTACGATGAGAAATTATATTGCGCCATTAAAAGACATGAAGTTTGTCCTGAAAGATCTGCTCAATGTTGAACAGAAATACGAAGGCTATGCAAAGTTCGCAGACAAAGTTTCTATGGATATTATGGAACAATATCTGGAAGTCGCTGCTGATTTTTGCCAAAACGAACTTCTACCAATTAATGCGACAGGCGACCAGCAGGGCTGCCGTCTGCAAGATGGCGTCGTGACTACACCGGATGGTTTTAAAGCGGCTTATGACAAATATGTAGAACTTGGTTTTACCTCATTAACTGGTGATGAAAAATATGGTGGCCAAGGCTTCCCGACCTTATACCGTATTGCCATTTCAGAAATTATTACGGCGACTAACTGGTCTTGGGGTATGTACCCAGGCCTGTCACATGGTGCGATGCGTACCTTAGAGCATCACGGTAGCGACGAACAGAAACAGAAATTCCTGGTGCCTTTAATTGCAGGTCGCTGGACCGGAACTATGTGTTTAACTGAATCACATGCAGGTTCTGATTTAGGTCTGATCCGTACTAAGGCAGTGCCAAATAAAGATGGCAGTTATAGCATCAGCGGTGAGAAAATCTTTATTTCTGCAGGTGAGCATGACCTGGCTGAAAATATCGTACACATTGTATTGGCGCGTTTACCGGATGCGCCTGCAGGTACTAAAGGTATTTCGCTGTTTATCGTGCCTAAATACAATCTGGATGAAGCTGGAAATGTGGCTTCACGCAATGGTGTGGTGTGTAGCGCGATTGAACACAAGATGGGTATTCATGGCAATGCGACCTGTGTACTGAATTTTGATAATGCCAAAGGTTTCCTGATCGGGCCTGAAAACCGCGGCTTGAACTGCATGTTTACTTTTATGAACTCTGCGCGTATTGGTACAGCGATTCAAGGTTTGGCTGCAGCTGAATCTTCTTATCAAGGCGCGTTGGCTTATGCCAAAGACCGTCTGGCGATGCGTTCACTTGAAGGTGCCAAAGAGCCAAACCTACCTGCGGATCCAATCATCGTTCATCCAGCGGTGCGTAATATGCTACTGACTCAAAAAGTATTTGCAGAAGGTTCACGTGCCTTGGCTTACTATCTGGCGACTTATGCTGATATTGCGGAAGCAACGGACAATCCTGAAGAGAAGAAAGCCGCAGAAGACCGTCTGGCATTATTGACCCCAATTGCTAAAGCATTAATGACCGAAACAGGTGTAGAAGCGGCCAAACATGGTATGCAGGTCTTTGGTGGTCACGGTTATATTGCTGAACATGGCATGGAACAGATTGCCCGTGATGCACGTATTGCCAGTCTGTATGAAGGTACTACTGAAATTCAATCAATCGACTTGCTGGCGCGTAAAGTGCTGGGTTCAAAACTAGGTTTGTTGACTGCCTTAACCGATGAAATCCAAGGTTTTGTGAAAGAGCATCAGCAACATGCCCAGTTTAACCAGCAGGTTGCACAAGTGAGCCAGCTGACTGAGCAATGGCTAGAATTAACCAAAACGATTCAGGCTCAGGCACAACAGTCTGCCAATGAAATCGGTGCGGCATCTGTGGATTACCTATATTTCTCTGGTTATGTGGTGTCTTCGTATTTATGGCTGAAAATGGCGATTACGGCGCAGCAAAAAATTGAGGAAGGCAATACTGATCCGTTCTATGCAGCGAAGATTAAAACCGCGCAATTCTTCTTTGCACGTATTCTGCCAAGAACTTCAACCCACATTGCCAATATTCAGGCGGGTGGTGAGAGCCTGTTCCTGCTGACTCCTGAAGAGTTTAAATTCGATTAATCCTTTTGCCCACGATCAATCTCTCGATCGTGGGTCTTTTTTTGTTACTACTTTTTTTATCCTGCACAAAACTCAATATCGATAGGTACTTTTCAGTATTACATCGGCCATAAAACAACAAGATCAGGAGTCTATATGGATTTAGACACGATTACGCGACAATGTCCTTATGGTGATCTGCAACTGACTTATCATGAAGTCGGACAGAAATCCTCATATCCCACCATCATTCTGATCCATGGTACGGGTGGAAATACGGACAAACATTTCAGCTATATTTTCCCCATGCTCGGTATCCATCAGCGGGTTTTATCGCTTGATTTGCATACTCCAGATAAAGCCGATCTGGCAGTGACTGATTTTAGTCAACAAGTTGAAGCACTGATCCAGCATGCAGTTGCAGAAGATGAAGCAATTACTGTGGTGGGTTATTCACTTGGTGCTGTGATTGCTACACAAGTAGCTGCGAGTCTTAAACAGCGCGTGGCACGTTTGATTCTGTTAGCAGGTTGGGCAAAAACCAGCTCGGTGCAACAACTACGGACCACGATCTGGCAACAGCTATTTAACGATCAATCCGCAGCTTTACCGCATTTTGTGAATTATTGCCTGTATAGCGATGATTATTTGTCTGCACGTAGTGAACAGCAGGTGTTGGATCTGGCACGCTTCGTTAAGCCTTCTCAAGATGCAGCCAAACAGCGTGAACTGAATTATCGCATTGACATCACCGCCATTTTGCCGAACATCTCTGCGGAGACTTTGATCGTGGCTTGCCGTGAAGACCGGATGGTGCCTTTAGCGCAAGCAAAATTACTGTTTGCTTCGATTCAGAACAGCCGCTATATCGAAATAGCTTCAGGACATGCAATCCATATTGAAGCGCCAGCGGAAGTGGTGCAACTGATCAACCAGTTTAGCCAGCATCCAGAACAGTATCCGGCGAATCAGAAAATCCAGCCCATGATGCCTTAAAAAAAGGAGAAAAATAATGCAAGCTCAAGGACAGCGCAGCAAGATTTTAATTGTAGGCAGCGGTTTTGGTGGATTAGGCATGGCGATCCGTCTTAAACAGCAGGGCATTCACGATTTTAAAATCATTGAACGTGCCGCAGAAGTGGGCGGAACATGGCGTGATAATACCTATCCCGGTGTCGCCTGTGATGTACCCTCACATTTATATTCTTTCTCGTTTATTAAAAATCCCAACTGGTCACGTGTCTTTCCGCAAGGGGCAGAAATTCAGCGCTATTTGATTCAATGCTGTGATCAGGAAAATATCCGGCCACATATCGATTTTCAGACTCAACTGGAAAAAGCCAGCTGGAATGCCGAAAAACGTATCTGGAATATTCAGACATCTAAAGGTTCTTATGAAGCAGAATTTCTAATCACCGCTACTGGACATCTGGCAGATGAACATTTACCTCAAATTCTAGGACTGGATGAATTCCAAGGTCAGGTGATGCATTCTGCACGCTGGAATCACGAAGTAAATCTGGAAAACCAGCGCGTAGTTGTAGTGGGTTCAGGGGCTTCTGCCATACAGCTTGTACCAGAAATTGCCAAAACAGCCAAAAGCCTGACCGTATTGCAGCGCAGTGCACCGTATATCTTGCCGCGACCAGACCGACCTTATTCTGAGTCAGAAAAACAGCTTTTCCGCAAAGATCCGGACAGCATGGCAGAGTTAAGACATTCCTTGTTCTGGGGCAATGAATATAATTTTGCCCAGCGCCGTAATCTGAAAAGCCAGATCGAGCGGGTCAAGAAAAACTGCCTGCAATTCTTGAAACACCAGATACCAGATCCCGAATTACAGCGAAAACTCACACCGAATTATGAACCAGGCTGCAAGCGTTTATTGCTGTCCAATGATTATTATCCAACTTTTCTAAAACCGAATGTCACGCTTGAAGATTCAGCTTTGGCTGAAATTACGAAAGATGGTGTGATCAGTAAGTCCGGCAATGAGTTTTCTGCAGATATCATCGTCTTTGCTACTGGATTTGAAGCAGCACGTCCACCTTATGCGGCAAAGGTGGTAGGTAAACATGGCTTAAGCCTTGAGCAGCAATGGTCTAGTGGTATGCAGGGTTATCAATCTACGACAGTCCATAACTTTCCGAATCTGTTTATCTTAAACGGTCCAAATACCGGAAGTGGGCATAACTCAGCGCTTTATTTCCTGGAAACCCAATTTGATCTGGTACTGGATGCCTTGCAGTTTTTTGAACAGGAACAGATTCAGGTCTTTGAAGCTGATCAAGATGCTGAAAATGCCTATATGCAGGAGTTACAGCAGCTTTCCCAAGGCAGTGTCTGGTTATCAGAAAGCTGTAAAAGCTGGTATCTGGACCCGGTGAGTCGCAAGCTGACTTTAGTCTGGCCAGATTATGCGCATTCATTCAGAGACAAAAACCAGCATTTTATTCGGAGTGGTTACCATTATGAATACATGGAAAATGCTCAAAGAAAAGTTGTCTGATTTTTAAATTTTACTCATTAAAAAACCAGTCTATTTGACTGGTTTTTTTATCAAAAGATGATGGAGATTAATCTGCTTTTTGCGGATCATATAAGCGGTCACGTATAAACAGTGCAGGAATCAGGCCGCAAATAAAATAGGCACCTGCCATAACTAGTAGTCCCGTTCCAATTGAGCCTCCATGGGCAAAATAACCAATAGTGAGTGGTGCAAATACTGCTCCGATACGGCCTATATTGAATGCACCACCTACAGCTGTACCACGAATCGAAGTAGGGAAGCTTTCAGTCATATACGTGGCATTAATGGCAAATGGCATACCATATAAGAAGCCGAACATGAGCATCAGGTACAAGATATTGGTCGGTGTATTGAAATAAATTACAATCGGAAGAAACAGAGCTGTGCCCATGGTTCCAAAAGCGAATAGGGCACGTCGTCCGAAACGATCTGCCAGAATCCCGGCGACGATCTTGGCAAAAATCATGATCATAAACGTGCCAACCATATAGCCAGTCATGGCCTTAAAGCTGATGCCTAGATCCGATTCGAGATAGGCAGGTAACCAGTTACTTAAACCGGCATAGCCAAATTGCAGGGCACCTGCACTTAAAATCCATAGTAAAAATATCCAGCGGTGATTTTTATCTTTGAGAATGACTTTATAAGGATTCTCTTTTTTCACCTTAACTTTGCTAGCTGCTTCCTGACGTTTTAATTCACGTGAACGTAGCCATGAATCTGGCTCAGGAACAAGGAAATAAAGCAGAAAAGCCAGAACGATCGGGCAAATGGTAATCCAGTACAGCATACGCCAGCCATATTCAGGAATAATCCAGCCCGCCAGTAAAGTTGCACATAATGAACCTAAGGTAAAACCGGTCATAAGTGCCGCCAGAACAGTCGTCCGGTATTTTGTCGGAACATATTCTGACATTAATGTATTACAGGCAATGTACAGGGAACCCAGTCCAATAGCTGCAATACTGCGGATAATTAAAAACTGATGGTAAGATTCTACAAAGCCCAAGGTGCAGGATAAGCTGGAAGCAAGAATCATATAAAATACAATAACTTTCACCCGGCCAAAACGGTCACAGGCCCAACCGCCAATTAATCCGCCAATCACTCCACCGACCAGACTCCAGCTCCCTAAGGCCCCTGCCTGAACGGTGGTTAAATTAAATTCAGCTTTGATACTGGTGAGGCTATAGGCCAAAAAAGCCAGATCAACACCGTCTGCAAGTAAAATAAGAAAACATAGAATAAATGCGGTCATCCATATTTTTTTAGGCTGAACTGTGACCCGTTCAGCTTCTAGCACTGAAGTTTCATACGTCATCATCGACATCCTTTTCTTGTTACGTTGTTGTTTTATAAGAATGAATCCACATTCTTTTGTTGCTTTTACTGATTTATTATTTCGCTATAAGAAATGTCATATTATTAATTGATAAAATATATCCAAATAATTAGCCATAAAATTCGTGATTTTATTTGTAAAAATTTGAAATTAGCCAAATATTGCATTGATTTGGGAGGAAAGATAACGTTATTATTTTTTAATCAAAATAAAGTTTCACGATACAAAATAAATTTAAAATCAAGGATAGGAGTGCTGTAATGACAAGTCAGCCATGGATGGAAGAATATAAAAAATGGAACGTCAATCCGGAATTTACCCGGCCCGATCCTGACAAAACTTTGAGTACGACGATTGCTGAGAATCTGCTTAAGTTTAAGGATAAGACTGCATTCTTTTATCTGGATCGAAAGTTCAGCTATCAGGAGATTGATGTTTATAGCCAGAAACTGGCTACTTACCTACAGAATCTAGGCCTAGCAGCCGGTAGCCGCATCGCGGTGATGTTGCCGAATATTATTCAATATCCGATTGCGACTTTCGCGATTATTCGTGCGGGTTATATTCTGGTTAATGTAAACCCGATGTACACCCAGCGTGAGTTGTATCATCAAGTTCAGGATTCAGGAGCAGAAGCCTTGATTATTCTGGGCTCAACCTTAGAACAGTTAAATAATCTGGATGAATGTTCTGCGCTAAAACATGTGATTTCTACCCATCCGCTCGATTTCATTCAGGATCAGTCAGTTTCAATTTATAGCCAAACAGCGCAATATCCTGATAAACATTTTTCTGACTTTAAGCAGGCCATTGATCAGGTACAGGTGATTGATTTTGTAGCGCCTGTACAGCAGCAGGAAGATACTGTCATTCTGCAATATACCGGTGGGACTACAGGTGTTTCCAAAGGGGCTGAACTCAGTCATCGCAATATCTTATTTAATATTGCCCAGAACAGTACGGTGTTTATCAGCCATTTTGGTGACCGCTATGCCACTGAAGAAGAATATGTGTTTTGTGCCTTGCCGCTGTATCACATTTATGGTTTTACCATCTGCCTGTTCAGTTATGGACTAAGTCGCGGTTTTGCCAATGTCCTGATTCCAAATCCAAGAGATCTGGATGCATTGGTAGATCAATATCATAAGCATCCACCGACGGTGTTTCCGGGCGTGAATACCATGTTTAATGCATTGGCTCATCATCCACGTTTCCGCGAGCTGGATCACTCACGCCTAAAAACCACGACAGGCGGTGGTGCATCTGTTTTAAAAAATACAGCAGAATTATGGTACGAAGTCACAGGCTGTCATATCTATGAAGGCTACGGTCTTTCTGAGACCTCACCAACGGCAACATTTAACCCACCTTTAAGCAAGCGCTTTAGCGGTAGTATTGGCTTGCCATTGGCAGGCACAGAAATTCAGATTCTGGATGATGAAGGAAAACCTGTAGCACTTCATCAGGCTGGAGAAATTGCTATTCGCGGCCCTCAGGTGATGAAAGGTTACTGGAAGCAACCGGAAGCAACAGCACAGGTATTTACCAAAGATGGTTTCTTCCTGACAGGTGATATCGGTTGTATGGACGAGCAGGGTTATATCACCATTCTGGACCGTAAAAAGGACATGATTCTGGTCTCCGGCTTTAATGTCTATCCAAATGAGCTGGAAGGCGTTTTATCCAAACATCCTAAAGTACTGGAATGTGCCGTCATTGGAGTGGATGATGAAAAATCTGGACAAGTTCCGAAAGCTTTTATTGTAAAACAGGATACCAGTCTGACCGAGAATGAAGTCATGACTTATCTGAGACTACAATTGACCAGTTATAAGCTGCCAAAATATATTGAGTTTGTGTCTGGATTGCCAAAGTCTGCAGTCGGTAAAATTCTACGCCGTGAGTTGCCTAAAACCGTGCAGCCGGATGCCAAAGCCTGCTGAGAAATGACATAGTCAAAATAAAAAAGGAATCTTTCGATTCCTTTTTTTGTTGCTGAGCAGTTTAGCGCTGCTGGATGACTTTTTTATTTTTTAATTCTTGCATTTCATCAGGGCTTAAATACTGACTCAAAATGGCATCTGTATCTTCACCCAGACAAGGTGGGGCTTTTTTATATTCTACCGGGGTCTTGGAAAGTTTAATCGGCGAACCAATCGAGGTGTAATCGTCACGTAGAGTATGCGGCATATGAATGACCATTTCACGCGCCAGAACCTGTTCTTCTTCCAAAGCCTGTTTCAGGTTATTGATCATGCCCACTGGGACTTTGACTGCATGAATCAGATCTACCCAGTGTTTTGCCGGTTGAGAGTAGAAATGAGCCTGTAAGAGAGTGGTGAGTTCTTCACGATGTGTAACCCGGCCTGAATTTTTCAAGAAACGCGGATCTTCTGCCACTTTGGTCAAACCCACGGCCTGACACAGCGCTTGAAATTGCAGGTCATTCCCACAAGCAATAATGAATTCACCTTCCTGTGCTTTAAACACCTGATAAGGCACAATATTGGCATGGGCATTTCCGAAGCGGCCAGGGACTTTACCTGAGGTCAGATAATTCATGGCTAGAACAGAGAGGGAAGCGACCTGGGTATCCAGCAGTGCCATATCAATATGCTGACCTTCACCAGTTTTTTCACGGGACAATAAAGCAGCTTGAATCGCAATTGCAGCATATAAGCCAGTGGTCAGATCAGCAAAGGCTAGACCTGCTTTTTGCGGACCACCCCCTGGAAGGTCATCACGTTCACCCGTAACACTCATCATACCGCCCATACCCTGAACAATGAAGTCATAGCCTGGTTCTTGCGCACGCGGGCCATTCTGGCCAAAGCCGGTAATTGAACAGTACACCAGACGCGGATTTATCTGGCTCAGACTTTCATAATCCAGACCATATCTTTTCAACGAACCCGCTTTATAGTTCTCAATCACTACATCACTCTGTTCTGCGAGTTTCTTGATAATGCGTTGACCTTCCGGAGTAGATAAATCTACGGCAACTGAATGTTTACCGCGATTGGCTGAAAGATAGTAAGCCGATTCATGGGTATCTTCCTGCTGATTATTTTTAAGCCAAGGTGGTCCCCAGATGCGTGTGTCATCTCCATGATCAGGCTTTTCAATTTTAATCACTTCCGCACCTAAGTCCGCCAGAATCTGGCTACACCAAGGACCAGCCAAAATCCGGCTTAAATCCAGTACACGAAAGCCTGTTAAAGCACCCATCGTTACGCTCCTTGTTCGATGTTATTTAGATTACATGTCATTTTAATAATCGCTTTAAAGCTATATGAAAATGGAAAAACAATCAACTTTACGATACTTAATTTCGTCTAACAAAATAAAACATCTAAAATGATTGAAAAATCATCCTAACTTCTTTAGCCTGATGACGAGAATAAATACGATTCAAAAATAACAGGAAAGGGAAAAGTCTCGGGAATGAGACTATAAGAACAGGAGTAAGTACTGTGCTTTGAAAACGGATCGCGCTTAAAGCGCATGCATACAGAAGTGTGCATACACAAGATCAGAATGAAAAAACCTAAGGATAGGAATAGAGATTTAAATATGACGGAATTAGTAAGAGAACAACTTTTAGAAAGAGAACTCGCAAAGATAAAACCCACCACCAAGCGAACCCAGCAGATCGCCTTTGTCTTTGCCTTTTTGGCACTCCTGGTCGATGGCGCGGATATGCTACTGCTGTCCTTCAGCTTAAATAGCCTGAAAGCAGAATTTGGTTTAAGTAATTTACAAGCCGGCACCTTGGGTAGTTTTACACTCGCGGGTATGGCGATTGGCGGTTTTATTGGTGGCTGGGCTTGCGACCGTTTAGGCCGGGTACGTACAGTCGTTATTTCAATTCTGATCTTTTCAGTATTAACTGCAGCCTTGGGCTTTACCCAAAACTATGAACAGTTCGCGGTACTACGTTTCCTGTCTGCGTTTGGGATCGGGTCTTTATATATTGCAGCCAGTACCCTGATGGCTGAATATGTACCAACCAAATACCGGACTACAATTTTAGGTACCTTACAGGCAGGTTGGACGGTCGGCTATATCGTAGCTACTGTATTGGCAGGTTGGATTATTCCTGAATATGGCTGGCGTACACTGTTTTTTGTCGCGATTATCCCATCCGTCATGGCGATTTTTATCCAGAAACTGGTTCCTGAACCAGAATCGTGGCAGCGTGCAAGATTACTGCGTTTATATGCACCCGCTGAAGAAACCACCAAACAACCTGTTAAGAAAAGTACCATTAAAGAAATCTTTGCAGATCCTGCGAATCGTAAAATGTTTATTTTATGGATTTTTACGGCTGGGTTCCTGCAGTTTGGCTATTACGGTGTAAATAACTGGATGCCGGCGTATCTAGAATCTGAATTACACATGAACTTTAAATCAATGGCGGGCTATATGATCGGGACTTATGTCGCCATGATTTTTGGTAAAGTTCTGGCCGGTTTTGCTGCAGACCGTTTAGGTCGACGCGCCGTTTTCTCTTTTGGCGCGATTGGTACGGCGATTTTTCTACCCGTAATTGTGCTGTTCAACACCCCCGATAATATTGCCTATCTGCTAATTTTCTTTGGTTTCCTATATGGTATTCCATATGCAATTAACGCAACTTATATGACTGAAAGCTTTGCGACGTCAATCCGCGGTACAGCAGTCGGTGGTGCTTATAATGCAGGGCGTATTGGGGCCATGTTTGCGCCTGCGATTATTGGCGCAGCAGCGAGTGGTGGTTCAATTGGCTTGGGCTTCCTGATTATGGGCGGTGCCTATTTCTTGTGTGGTGCAGTGTCTGGGATCTTTATCAAAGATCGTCAATATGACCCACAAAAAGCATAATGATCATTTTAAACAATGATGTTAAAAATGAGCCTCATAAGGGCTCATTTTTTATCTATTTAATTTAAAAATAAGATTTCTATTTTTTATTGGTCCGACTCTTTTTGCAGATGAATACTTTTCAGACCATCATTTACTTTATTGAGTAAATGAATCAGGGTAATCACATCATCAAAAGCCAGTTTATTTAAGGCTTGTCCATAAAACTCAAAAAAATCATCCTGCAGGCTATCCCAGGTCTGAAAACCTTCCGTGGTAAGCGCAACAATTTTGGCACGTCGATCCTGTTCATTGATAACACGCTCTACCAGTCCATCACGTTCCAGTCGTTTTAAGACGGCATCCAGATTTTGTCGGCTTACACCCAGATATTCGGTCAGATCTGAAAAAGACATACCAGACTTAACTTTAGGACGAGACAGGGCACCGAGCACCGCCCAATGCACGGGAGATATTTTTAGCTCATTTAAGCATTTTCGATCTAGACTGTTTCCCACCTGAAACAGCCGGAAAAACAGCCGGTTATGAGCGGAATATAAGGATTGATCATATTTTTTTGACAAAGTATCACTCACTATATGCAACATCCTCAATACTGAAATAGCCAAACGGTGCAAAGTATAACCTATCGCTTTTTCGCATAAATCAGTTTCTTTTATAATTTGTTTTAAAAATCATAGTTTTTTAGTAGAAATCTGCATCTTTAAATCCTGTACTAAGCGATTAAATCATTTAAAAATATCTTTCTTGATATTCACAGTTTCAGTTTGTTCTCTAGCTGAATATCAAGGCAGTCATCTAGCAAACTAAAGAAATAAAACATCCTTCATGAAACAGAAACAGCTTAGTAATAAGCTGGGACTAGATATGGGTTACTCTAAAGATAAATGTCAATATAGGTCAATACATTGAATAAATAAAATTATTAAGTAATTGTTATTTATATATTTATAAAAATATAAATATTATTTTATGTAAATATATTGACATAAATTCAATCTGTTTCTATTTTAGATAAAACATACCGAATTAGAACAACAGCCGATTAAATTCGACAACGAATAGCGTAGGGATAAAACAATGAAAGGATTAAAAGATAAGGTCGTGATTGTAACAGGCGGTGCTGGCGGAATTGGTTCTGCAACCTGCCGACGTCTGGCTGAAGAAGGTGCAAAAGTTGCCATTTTTGATATGAATCTGGAAGCTGCCGAGAAGCTGGCAAATGAAATTAATCAATACGGTCAGGCGTTAGCAATTCAGTGTGATATTACCCAAAGTGACGTCGTTGAACAGGCAGTCCAAAAAACGGAAGCCGAACTGGGCCCGATCGATGGACTGGTGAATAATGCCGGTTGGGACATTTTCAAACCTTTCATCAAAAGTACGCCTGATGAATGGCAAAAACTCATCCAGATCAATCTGGTTGGTATGCTGAATATGCACTTTGCTGTGCTGAAAGGCATGGTCGAACGTAATTCCGGCAGCATTGTTAATATTGCCTCAGATGCAGCCCGTGTCGGTTCTTCGGGCGAAGCTGTCTATGCCGCCTGTAAGGGAGGTTTGCTATCTTTCTCCAAAACTCTGGCACGCGAACATTCACGCCACAACATCAAAATTAATGTGATTTGCCCAGGCCCAACAGACACCGCTTTACTTGCAGGCGTGACTGAGGGTGCATCGAATCCCGAAAAATTACGTGAAGCCTTTGTTCGTGCCATTCCACTGGGCCGTTTGGGTCAACCGGATGATTTAGCCTCTGCGATTGCCTTTTTCTTGAGCAAAGATGCCAGCTTTATTACCGGACAGGTGCTTAGTGTCTCTGGTGGCCTGACCATGAACGGTTAAAGCATCAAATTAATCGACAATAAATTAGATAGATAAAAACAGTACAGGACGTAATGAATATGAATTTTGAAGATATCTTATATGAAGTAAAAAACGGTGTGGCCTGGATCACAATTAACCGCCCAGAAAAAATGAATGCTTTTCGTGGTACAACCTGTGACGAACTGATTAAGGCCTTAAACAAGGCTGGTTATGACCGTAATATTGGTGCGATTGTATTGGCGGGTGCCGGTGAAAAAGCCTTCTGTACCGGTGGCGACCAGTCTGCACATGATGGCAATTATGACGGTCGTGGCACCATTGGTTTACCGATGGAAGAATTGCATACCGCCATTCGTGATGTCCCAAAACCGGTGATTGCGCGTGTACAAGGTTATGCAATTGGTGGTGGTAATGTACTGGCAACCATTTGTGATCTGACGATCTGCTCAGATAAAGCCATTTTCGGTCAGGTCGGACCAAAGATGGGATCTGTTGATCCTGGTTATGGCACGGCATTTTTAGCGCGCGTCGTGGGTGAGAAGAAAGCCCGTGAAATTTGGTATATGTGCCGTCGTTATTCTGGTCAGGAAGCGGTTGAAATTGGCTTGGCCAATAAATGTGTGCCGGCAGATCAACTTGATGCAGAAGTTCAGGCATGGGGCGAAGAAATCTGTCAGCGTAGTCCGACCGCAATCGCGATTGCCAAACGCAGTTTCAATATGGATACCGCACATCAGGCAGGGATCGCTGGCATGGGCATGTATGCGCTAAAACTTTATTACGATACCGAAGAGTCTCGTGAAGGCGTCAATGCACTGAAAGAAAAACGTCAGCCTGAATTCCGTAAATATGCCAAATAAGGAGACTGATCAATGAAAAAGAATCCTTATATCACCGAAGATCTAGAATTTTTAGCTGAAACGGCAGAAAAGTTTGCCCAGAAATATGTGGCTCCGGGATTTCTGGAGCGCGACCAAAGCCGAGTCTTTGATCGTGATCTGGTGAAAAAAATGGGGGAAATGGGCTTTATAGCCCCCGAACTCCCTGAACAATACGGTGGTCAGGGTATGGGCCGACTGGCAGCAGGGATTATCCATGAAGCCATTGCCAAGGCTGATTTAAGTTTTTCCTATATCAATCTGCTTGCATCGTTAAATGGCCAGATTCTGGCAGAACATGGCCAACCTGAAGTGGTGGAGCCGTGGTTAAAAAAACTGACAGCTGGTGAAGCGATTTTTTCAATTGCGTTGACCGAGCCGCGTGGTGGTTCAGATGCTGCCAACTTACGTTTAAAGATTGAACGTGATGGCGACGAATATGTGATTAACGGCGAAAAGACCTCAATTTCTGCGGCCGATCAGGCAGATGCTTCGGTGGTTTTCGGTCGCACTGGCACTCATGAAGATGGTGCACATGGCGTGACAGCGCTCTTGGTTCCGATGAATTTACCAGGCATCAGCACCACACGATTTGACTGCCATGGTCAGCGTGCGATTGGCCGCGGTTCGATCTTCTTTGACAATGTCCGTGTACCAGTAAATCATCGTCTGGGCAATGAAAATAAAGGTTTCGTTCAGGTTATGCAGGGCTTTGATTTCTCGCGTGCCCTGATTGGTCTGCAAGTTTTGGCGGTTGCACGCGTCAGTCTGGATGAGGCTTGGGAATATGCTGCGCAACGTGAAGCTTTTGGTCAGCCATTGACTGCTTTCCAGGGTGTTTCCCATCCGTTAGCAGAATATGAAACGCAGGTTGAAGCTGCGCGCTTACTTTGTCTGCAAACATTATGGTTGAAAGACAACCATCTGCCACATACCTCTGAAGCAGGCATGTGTAAATGGTGGGGGCCGAAACTGGCCTATGATGTGATTCATCAATGCCTGCTGACTTATGGTCATGCCGGTTATGACCGTGGTGTGATGGAACAACGCATGCGTGATGTACTAGGATTCCAGATTGGCGATGGCACAGCACAGATCATGAAAACAATTATCGCTCGGCATAAGGCAGGACGTAAGGCTGTACCAGCTTAAGGAAAATACGCCCCAGCCTGAATAAGACTATTATAAAAGATAAGGAGTAAGCGAATGGATTTCGATGCGGTTCTGATCCCGACAAGAAAAGAGGCCATGCTCAAACAAGGACACTGGCTCAATCAAACAATTCTCGATTTTTTACGCAGTGCGGTAGAAAAAAATCCGGACAAAACCGCTTTAGTGAGTTTTAAGGTCGAGAATCAAACTGAACAGACTTTCAGCTACCAGCAGATTTGGGACATGACCAACAAAATTGCGCTGGGCTTGAAACAGTTGGGTATTGAGAAAAATGATGTGGTGTCTTGCCAGTTGCCGAACTGGTGGGAATTTACCTTGCTGTATCTGGCTTGTAGCCGTATTGGCGCCGTATTGAATCCACTCATGCCGATATTCCGTGAACGTGAATTGGAATTCATGCTTAAACATGGTGAATCTAAAGTATTTGTTGTGCCTAAAATCTTTCGTAATTTTGGCCATGAACAGTTGGCCAATCAGCTACACAACAAGCTGGACACCCTAAAACACGTAGTTGTAGTGAATGGGGATGGCGAGAATAATTTTGATCGCCTGTTGCTTAATCATAGTCTGGAACAGAATGCTGCAGCCATTGCTGAGCTAGATGGGCTTGAATCTGGCCCAGATGATATTACCCAACTGATCTTTACTTCGGGCACCACAGGTGAACCGAAAGGCGTGATGCATACGGTCAATACCTTATTTTCCAATATTGTGCCTTATGCAGAGCGACTGCATTTAGCTGAAAATGATGTGGTGCTCATGGCATCACCGATGGCGCACCAGACCGGTTTTATGTATGGTCTGATGATGCCAATTCAGCTCAATACCAAAGTGGTATTACAGGATGTTTGGGATGTCTCCAAAGCCGTGGATCTGATTCATCAGCATCAGGTGAATTTCACCATGGCTTCAACACCATTCCTGAATGACCTATCCAATACTGTGGCTGAACAGCATGACAAAGTCGACTCACTGAAAATTTTCCTTTGTGCTGGTGCGCCAATTCCGGGACCATTAGTGCAAAAAGCCCGGGAGATTTTAGGCGTAAAAGTGATTTCAGCCTGGGGAATGACTGAATGTGGCGCGGTCACTACTACCTGTCCAGAAGATGACGATGAACGTTCTTTTAATACTGATGGCATCGCCTTGCCGGGTGTAGACGTCAAAATTGTCGATAAAACAGGGAAGGCCAAGCCGGTGAATGAGTCTGGTCGCTTGATGATTCGCGCTTGTTCTGGATTCGGTGGCTACCTCAAACGTGCTCATTTAAATGATACCGATGCAGATGGCTGGTTTGATACGGGCGATATCGCCTATCAGGATGAAAAAGGTTATATCCGGATTTGTGGCCGTAAAAAGGATGTAATCATTCGTGGCGGTGAAAATATTCCGGTCGCAGAAATTGAATCACTTTTATATAAACATCCCAATGTGGCGGTGGTCGCTTTAGTGGCTTATGCAGATGAACGGCTAGGTGAGCGTGCCTGTGCGATTATCAAGTTGAAAGATCCGGCACAGTCTTTAAGTTTTAATGAGCTGGTGGATTTCCTGAAAACCCATAATCTGGCAGTGCAATATATTCCAGAACGTTTGGAAATCTGGGATGAGATTCCAATGACGCCATCTGGGAAAATCCAGAAATTTAAACTCAGAGAATTACTGGCCCAGCACATTGCATCAACAGCAGCAGTAGCGAATTAGAATCTCAACATAAAACGAATAAACCCTGATGTGACATCACATCAGGGTTTTTTACCAGCAAATAAGTAACTGGTCTCCAATGACTTATATCTGGATGAAATTATTTTAATAACTTTAACAGCGCCTCAGCCGTTGCAGCAGAAGATGCCGGATTCTGTCCGGTAATTAACAGGCCATCTTGCTGTACATGCACTTGCCAGTCCTCAGCCTTGGAATACTGTCCGCCTTTTTCTTTCAGCGTATCTTCAACTAAAAATGGCACGATATCAGTCAGGCCAACACCATCTTCTTCAGTGTTACTAAAGCCAGTCACTGATTTACCTTCGACGATAGGTCGGCCTTCTGCATTTTTAACATCGCGAAGCACACCCGGTGCATGACAGACAAGTGCCACAGGTTTATTGGCCTGTAGAGTCTGTTCAATTAAGGAAATAGAATTCTGGTCATTGGCCAGATCCCATAACGGTCCGTGACCACCCGGATAAAAGATCGCATCAAAATCCTGATTCAGCACATCACTTAATTTATGCGTATTGGCAAGAGCCTGCATGGCCACTTCATCTGCTTCAAAACGTTTGGTTGTTTCGGTTTGCGCATCAGGTTCATTGCTTTTTGGATCAAGTGGTGGCTGGCCACCGGCTGGAGAGGCCAACGTTACGTCTGCGCCTGCATCAATAAAAGTGTAATAAGGAGCAGCCAGTTCTTCGAGCCAGAATCCGGTTTTTTTACCCGTTTCGCCAAGTTGATCATGGGAGGTTAATATAATCAGAATTTTCATATTTTTCCTTAAAATTATCTTGAATGATTTGATGGAATAACAAAACAGAGGAAAGAATCTGAATACCTAAGGCCATCAGACTTTTTCGATTGCTTAAAAAATAAAAGGAATAAAATCTAGATAGTTGAATTGATGCTAAATCAATAGCATCACTTTCCTTGAACTTTGGATAGCTCAGTTTTTCTTTTTCTTGCCACCGCCGTCCTGCTTATTCACAGTCGACCAGGCAATACGCTCTGCTTCGTCTTCAGGACGACCACGATCTTTTTCACTGTCTTCAATATGCTTAGCCTGTCGTTTTTGCTTTTCGGTATAAGCTGATTTATCACCTCTAGACATTTTACTATCCTCATCAGGTAGGGTCTGAAATCACTATAACAAGGGATTATTTTGGCGCGGGTAATCATCTGTCAGGATTTGTTTGAATTGTTTTATAGCTTTAAGATGAATTTTATAGATATCCATCAAATTCTGTTTTTCAAAGATTCTAAAACTAAAACGTATTAAATATTTCAGAAAAAAGTAGATAACAGCTAGAAAGGCTGTTATCTACTTTCAAACTTTGATTAGCCGTTAATAATACTGCCGCCATTTACATGAATGACCTGACCTGAAATATAGCTGGCTTCTTCACTGGCCAGAAATAAATAGGCAGGAGCGACTTCACTCGGTTGTCCCATACGTCCCATTGGTGTCTGTTTACCAAAATCTTCCAGTTGTTCTTCATCAAAGCTACTTGGAATGAGTGGTGTCCAGATTGGGCCTGGTGCAACACCATTCACACGAATTCCGGTTTTATTTTTCGCCAGATTGGTAGATAAGCTGCGGGTAAAAGAAGTAATCGCACCTTTGGTGCTTGAATAGTCTATCAGTGTGTCATGTCCATGATAGCTGGTGATACTGGTGGTATTGATAATACTGTCACCTGCCTGCATATGTGGAAGTACCGCCTGAGTCAGATGGAACATGGACAGGATATTGACATTGAAGGTCTTGAATAACTGGTCTGGAGAAATATCGGTAATACTGTCCTGCGGATACTGCACACCTGCATTATTTACCAGAATATTAATGGTTTTAAATTCCTGAAGGGTCTGCTCAACCATTTTCTTGATTTCATCAGGATGCTGTAAATCGCATTGAATCAGCAGACAACGTCGTCCTTCTGCTTCAACCATTTTTTTGGTATCAAGCGCATCCTGATCTTCATCCAGATAGCAAATGGCAATATCGGCGCCTTCGCGGGCAAACAATACTGATACAGAGCGACCAATCCCGCTGTCACCACCTGTAATGAGTGCTACTTTGCCTTTTAATTTATCGCTACCTTTATAATTCTCTTTAATGACTTCCGGGGTAGGATCCATTTTAGTCTGGTCACCCGGTTGATGGGCTTGGGTTTCAGTTGAAGCTGGAGTTTCAGGATAGTTATTCATATTTTTTCCATGATTGCTCTTGATGAAAAAATATATTAGGAGCTTTTAGTTGGGATTGAATTAGACTCAACATTTCATAACAGAACCTGTGCAAGATTTAGCATTTATACATTTAGCTTAAATTGACACTTTAGAACTGCCTGTTTTGGTTATTCAAATTTCACTTCTAGAATGAAATATCGGGTTTATTTTTAGGGAAAAGAGCGATAAGCAGAAATATACCTTCAGCGGATTACAGAAGAGTTAAGTCGATTTAGGAACCAATCTGCAAAATAAAACCAATAACTTATTTACAACCAAATAAATCTAAAATATACAGCTAGATAAGCTACAAGTATTTCTTTACAACTGCGCTTTTAACCAGAATGGAGAAGCACATTGCGCGCTATCCGCTATAAATATATTGTCCTGATCCTTTTAATTTTGCTCGTTGCATTTGGTGTATTTCGCTGGTGGCAAGGGCCACAAGTCACAGGTTATACCTTAGAGCCGATGCCGCTGGTGCAATCAGTGGTTGCCACCGGGCAGGTCATCACCGTTTCACGTGCTCAAGTCGGTAGTGAAGTAACCGGCGTGGTACTAGAACGTCGGGTCAAGGAAGGCGATCGGGTCAAACCGGGCGATTTGCTAGTTGTACTTAAATCGGATGAACTGGCAGCCCAAGTTCGTCAGGCAGAAGTCGCATTGAATGAACTGGCAACCAATCGCCGTCCACAAGCCTCAGCAGAGTTAGCTTCAGCAAAAGCTCAGCTGGAACAGGCCAGCCGTGAAGCGACGCGTCGTCGCAATGCCGAAGCAGGCATCCTTTCGGCAGAAGAAATTGAACAGGCTGTAGAGGCAGAAAGGGTAGCACGCAATAATTATGAAACTGTGCGTTTAAAAGCAGCTGCACTGGCACCTGGTCAGGTAGAGGAGGCTTCATTGCGTGAGCAGCTTTCGGTAGCACAGGCTCAACTGGCTAAAACTAAAATCCGGGCAACTGTTGCTGGAACGGTGCTGACCCGTGATGTTGAGCCTGGCGATCTGGTTCAGCCAGGACGTACCTTATTTACCATTGCAATGGATGGTAATACCGAAATCCGTGTACCACTGGATGAACGTAATCTGTCACGACTGGCGTTGTCCCAGAAAGCCACTGCAATTGCCGATGCTTATCCGGATAAACCTTTTCCGGCACGAATTAATTTTATTGCACCGAGTATCGATCCTCAACGCGGCACGGTAGAAGTGCGTCTATCGGTTGATCCGGTACCTGATTTCCTGCGTCAGGATATGACGGTATCGGTTAATGTCGAGACAGGTCGCCGTGATCGTACCTTAGCGATTCCGAATGATGCGCTAGGGAAAGTACAGGGCGATCAGGCCACCGTATTACTGGTACGTGATAGCAAAATCCAGCGACAAAAAGTGCAACTGGGTCTGCGCGGACTTGCCATGTCTGAAGTGATTTCCGGTTTAAAAGCGGGTGATCAGGTACTGTCAGATGCAAATTCAACTTTAAAAGATGGCACACGAGTTCGATTTAAGCCCAAAGAAATCAACTATGCTGAACAGAACAATGATGTCAGCAATAAAAACGAATTACCGGTGAAATTCGAGTGAAAAAATTACTAGGGCGTCTCTGGATCGAATGGAAGATCGCAATCAGTTTTTTGCGAGAAGGCCGGATGCAGTCTCTGATGATTACAGTGGGTGTTGCTGTAGGGGTGTCTGTGATTGTTTTTATCTCGGCACTGATACAGGGCTTGCAGTCTAATATCATCGAAAGGACTTTAGGGACACAGGCACATATCCGTTTATTGTCTCCCGATGAAGTGAACCAAGTTATACCCGCACCCGCAGGCACTGTGCAGCTGGTTCTAGAAGATAAACGGGCCCAAAGACTACGCTCTATCAATAATTGGCAAGAGGTCGTGACGACCTTGGATCAGGTGCCTTTATTGACAGCTGTTTCTCCAGTAGTTTCTGGACCTGCATTCGCACAGCGTGGTGAAGCTCAGGAATCGGTTGCGCTGGTGGGCATGGATCCAGAACGTTATCAGAAAATAATTCCACTCAAAGAATATATGATCAGTGGGCAGTTACGTGTCGGTGCAGATGATGTAATGATTGGCAGTCAGCTGGCTAAAGATCTGGGTGTACAGGTGGGTAGCAAATTACGATTAGACACCGGTCAGGACAACAGTACTGTCGTAAATATTTCCGGAATTTTTGAACTTGGAGTACGTGAGCTGGATTCGCGCTATGTCTATATGGATTTAAAACAGGCACAGTCCTTACTCAGCCTGCCAGGCGGGATCACTGTAATAGACCTGACGGTAGAAAATATTTTTGAAGCAGAAAATATTGCAACGCAGGTCGGGCGTTTGACTTCCTTACAGGCAGAAAGCTGGATTAAAACCAATGGTCAGTTAATGAATGCCATCTCAGCGCAGAGCCTTTCCACCAATATGATTATTATTTTTGTGGCCATCTCCGTCGCTTTTGGTATTGCTAGCGTCTTGTCAGTCAGTGTCGTACAACGGACTCGTGAAATTGGCATCTTAAGGGCAACAGGGGCCACACAAAGACAAATCCTGCGCGTTTTCCTGTTTCAGGGCGCAATTTTTGGCTTGTTGGGGTCTATTATCGGCAGTGCAGTCAGTTATTTGCTGGTCTGGATCTTTAATGAATTTGGCCCAGGCCTGTTCTATATCCCAATTTCAATCAATCTGCTATTGCTGGCTTTATTGCTGGCCACATTGACTGGTGTAGTGGCAGCGGCTATACCATCCCGTCGTGCTGCGGCACTTGATCCTGTGGAGGCAATTCGTCATGTCTGATTCATCGAATGAAGTCTTGCGGCTGGAAGCACTACGTAAATCTTATAATATTGGTCAGCCTAATGAAGTCGATGTTCTGCATGGCATTGATTTGTGTATTGAACGTAATGACTTTGCAGCACTAATTGGTCCTTCAGGCTCGGGGAAAAGTACTTTATTGAATATTCTGGGTCTATTGGACCAGCCAACTAGCGGTGAACTATATCTGCTTGGTCAACCCACCAGCCGTATGGATGACGCTGCACGTACCGCATTACGCGGCAGCAGTATTGGATTTGTATTTCAGTTTCATCATCTGATTCAAGCTTTTAATGCATTAGACAATGTCCTTATGCCGTTAATGATGGCGCATGGAAAGCCTGATCAAAAAGCTCTAGACCGAGCCTATGAACTTCTGGCTGCAGTCGGGCTGGAAAAGTATGCACATCGAAAACCGAATGAGCTTTCCGGCGGGCAACAGCAACGTGTTGCAATCGCTCGAGCACTCATTACAGAACCTGCCTTGTTGCTGGCCGATGAACCGACCGGGAACCTGGATACCCAGACCGCGTCTGAAGTTTTTGAACTGTTTCGTAAAGTAAATAAGGAACAGGGCTGTGCCATTTTGCTGGTGACTCATGATCCGCGCTTGTCTGTTAGTTGTGATCGCACCATCAAGTTAGTTGACGGCCTGATTCAAAGTGATACCAGAACAGCTCCAGCAGATATTCCTGAAAATACTTAATTTTTAAATATTTTAAGAATTTGTATTCTCCAATTATGGATAAATAAAGATTTTTCTTATCACTTAAGCCTTGCAATAAAGCTGATACAAGGTTTGCATCAGGGTAAGTACTTTGGGGTCGGAAAGCTGATAGAAAATCTGCTTTCCTTCACGACGCGTGCTGACCATTTCGGCTTTTCGGAGCACCGTAAGTTGTTGTGAGAGAGTGGGTTGGTTAATATCTGTTTGTAGCTCAATCTGTTGCACATTCATTTCACTATCGACCAGTACACATAGAATTTTCAGTCGGTCAGAATTCGACAACACTTTTAAGCGTTCGCTTACCACATGAGCCTGAGAAAAATCAATACGTGTCTGAGTTTCATCTGCTGTCATATAAAAAACCTGTATTAGTCACACAATATTTAAAAACCGTCTTGATTAATATTTATAATTATATAATATAAAATTATATATTTTAAGTGGAATATGCTCATGCATGACTTTTTGGCAGCGTTTCTCGGTGGATTACTGCTTGGTCTTTCAGTGGTCGGCTATCTGTATGTGAATGGCCGTATTGCGGGCGTGAGTGGGTTGGTTGGGCAGGTACTTAATCGAAAGACAATTTTCAAAACTCCTGCGGTCTGGTTTTTAGCAGGACTATTTATAGTTCCATTTATCTACGGCGTATTGTTTCAGCCAGAAATTGAGCTGAATGCCAGCCCATGGATGATGGTCATTGCCGGTTTGCTGGTTGGTTTTGGTACACGTTTAGGTTCAGGTTGTACCAGTGGACATGGCATCTGTGGGATTAGCCGTCTGTCAAATCGCTCCTTTGTTGCGACCGGGTCTTTTATGCTGGCGGGATTTATCACGGTTTATGTTGTTCGTCATCTGGTTGGAGCTATCTAAATGAAAAATCTATTCGCTTTTCTATTTGGTGGCCTGTTTTCAGTCGGCTTAATGCTCTCAGGTATGTCTAATCCTGAAAAAGTTCTGGATTTTCTGGATCTGTTTGGGGATTGGGATGCCAGTCTTGCCTTTGTCATGATGGGGGCAATTCTGGTGGCTTTTATTCCTTTCCAGAAAGCTAAACATAATCCACATCCGACCACTTTATTTAATGAACCCATTGATTTACCAAAGAATCAAAAGATTGATCCTAAACTGCTGTCGGGTAGTTTATTATTTGGTATCGGTTGGGGAATTGCAGGCATTTGTCCGGCACCCAGTTTTACCCTGATTGGTTTGGGACATTATCAAGCCTTGTATTTTATTGCAGCTATGCTGCTTGGGGTCTGGATTCACCGTAAATGGGCAGGAGTATAAATATGACACAGCAGCCAAACGTCAAAGCGTTTTTTGATAAAAATACCAATACTTTTAGTTATGTGGTGAGCGATCCTCAAACTGCCCAATGTGCCATTATTGATAGCGTGCTGGATTACGATGCTGCGTCTGCCACTACATCGACCGAGCATGCCGATCAGATGATTGCCTATGTAAAATCAAAAGGTTTGACCGTGGAATGGATTCTGGAAACCCATGTGCATGCTGATCATCTGACAGCTGCCCATTATCTGAAGCAGCAATTAGGTGGCAAGATTGCAATCAGTAAGAAAATTGCGCTGGTGCAGGAAACTTTTGCCGAGATATATCATCTGGACATGAAACAGATCAATGCGCATCAGCCTTTTGACTATCTGTTTGAGGATGGTGAGCATTTCAAGATTGGAGAACTGGAAGTTTATAATATTCCTACGCCAGGCCATACACCTGCCTGTTTAAGCTATGTGATTGGTGATGCCGTCTTTGTAGGGGATACACTGTTTATGCCGGACTATGGCACGGCTCGTTGTGATTTTCCAAATGGCAGTGCCTCGGTTTTATATGATTCTGTTCACAAGCTGTTTCAGCTCCCGGAAAGCACCCGTGTATTTTTGTGTCATGACTATTTGCCAGAGTCACGTCATGAATATCAATGTGAAACCACGATTCAGCAGCAAAAACAGCAAAATATTCATATCCGTGAAGGGATTAGCAAATCTGAATTTGTGCAGATGCGTCGGCAGCGTGATGCGGGTCTAAGTATGCCAAAGCTGATTTTGCCTGCGATCCAGATTAATATGAATGGCGGACAGTTCCCAATGCCAGAAGCCAATGGCGTGTCTTATTTGAAGCTGCCGCTAAATTATTTTAAGAAGTGATCAATTTATCAGGAACAAAATATTAATCTTTAAATTAAGCGCTTATAAAGTTTGCGAATTTTAATATTCCACCCTATGCTATTTGGGTTAACTCATTTTTATATTTTCAGGGTGCATCGTGCTCAGACAGTTCTTTAAACAGATCTGGTTTGTGATGCTTATGGTATTCGCCGTAAGCTGGAGCGGCATGTCGATTGCTTCAGCAAAAACAATGCATCTGGAAACGTCAGCCAAGCAGATGAGTTCCCATTGTCAGGAAATGGCAAAAATAGAGAAGTTACATAGCCAGCATCAAGCTATGCATGGTTCTGCTCATGATATGAGTCAGGACATGGATTGCCACTCCGATTTAAATGAACACAAAGATGACTGTCTGGATTGTATTTATAGCTCTTGCCATAACCTGAGTAGCTGGATCGATGTGGAAATCTCGAAGTTATCTCTCCCTGAGATCCATGTTTTAGAAACTACTTTTATTTCTAATTATCAAGCCAAGCACCTTGCCGGGTATTGGCAGGAAATTCTGCGCCCACCTAAAGCTTAATCCTCGTTATTAATATTTCAAAAATCAAGGATTAAGTTATGTCGATTAAAATTAGTCAAAGCCTGTTATTGGGCTTAAGTTTAGTGATCTCGTCTTCATTATTGGCTGCTGTAAAAGAATATCAGCTGGTTATTGATGAAGGTCCAGTCAATATCACCGGTAAAACCGTACAACGTATTACAGTGAATGGAAAATTTCCTGCACCTTTACTGGAATTTGAGGAAGGTGATGAGGCGATTATTCGCGTTAAAAACAAGCTAAAGAATAAAGAAAGCTCTCTGCATTGGCATGGTTTATTGCTACCCGGCCTGATGGATGGTGTCCCCGGTTTTAACGGGTTTCAGGGCATTGCACCTAATCAGGAATTTGTCTATCGCTTTAAAATTCGTCAGAGTGGAACCTACTGGTATCATGCCCATTCCAAGGGGCAGGAACAGGACGGCCTTTACGGCGCCTTTGTAATCTATCCCAAAAACCAGGCGGAAGTTCCTGCACATGAGCAGACCGAGCGTGATTATGTGGTCATGCTTTCAGAATTTCATGAGCAGTCCGGCCAGCAGATCATGAATAATTTAAAAAAATCTGCCGAGTATTATCAAAATCAGCGTGAAACTCTGAGCGATGTTTTTCAGCAAATCAAACGGGATGGACTTAAGGCCACCTGGAATGATCGCAAAATGTGGAACCAGATGCGCATGCTGAAAACTGATCTGTCTGATGTAACCGGCTATACCTTTTTGGTGAATGGAAAAACGCCTGAACAGAACTGGATAGGACAGTTTAAACTGAATGAAAAAGTGCGATTGCGTTTTATCAATGCCTCTGCCATGTCATTTTTTGATGTGCGTATTCCACAGTTGAAAATGACGGTGGTCAGTGCAGACGGACAGCCTGTCAAACCTGTAGTTGTCGATGAATTCCGCATTGGTGCCGCAGAAACCTATGATGTGATTGTGGAGCCCACTGCGGAACATTATCAGATTGAAGCTGAATCGATTGACCGTTCCGGTTTTGCGATTGGCAGCTTACAGAATGAATTAAAGCCAGCTCATCATGCCATACACAAACCTATATCCCGTCCTCGTGCCTTATTGACCATGGAAGATATGGGACATGGCAATATGCAGGGTGAAGCACACGAGCAGATGAATCATCAGAATCATGCTAGCCATGACATAAATGTTAAAAAAGATACTGAACATTCGATGATGGGACATAAGCAGCATGCATCAGCCAAAATTATCGAACAAGGAGAGGACAATCATACCGAGCATTCAGATACTTCATCCGCTATAGATCATGTGAATCACTCAAATATGACCGGGGATATGCAACATGAAAAAGATGCCAAAACTTTTACGCAGCAACCAGTTTACGGCTGGGCCAATGCTTCTACACCGGTAGGGCATAAAGCTTTGCAATATAGCGACCTCAAATCTTTAACTCCGCAAAAAGATATTCGCGACGCAGAAAGCGAATTGGTGATTCGTTTAGGCGGCACCATGGAACGGTATATCTGGACCATGAACGGCAAGAAATTTAATGAAGCAGAGCCGCTCAAAGTGAAATTTGGGGAACGGATCAGGCTGAAATTTATCAATGACAGTATGATGGCACATCCGATGCATTTACATGGCATGTTCATGCAGCTCGAAAATGGCCAGTTTGCAATAGATATGCCGAATAAACATACAGTGATTGTCCCACCTGGAAAAACCGTTACGACTTTGCTGACTGCAGATGAACTAGGTGAATGGGCGATTCATTGTCATCTGTTGTATCACATGACTGCCGGAATGATGAATAAACTGATTGTAGCAAATGTTCAGGAAAATGACGTTTCGACTCAGAATACTGTGCGGGAAGAGCATTCCCATCATCACATGACAAAACCAGTAGAAAAACAAGGAGATGCTCATGCACACCATTAATCTTTGTTTGAAGCCTGTTTTGGCTAGTGTATTGGCGTTGGGAAATATGACTGTTTTTGCCGAAGATATATCTCAACAGCATGCTGATCATTCGATGCATCATCAACAATCACTCCAATCGTCAGAGCATCATTTAACTTCAGTAGCACCGGAAATTACTGAAAATTTAATTCCAGATTCAGCTTCAACCTATTCCAGCGAACATGATCATCGCAAGGAACATGGAGGGCAAATTTATACGCGGGTCAAACTGGACAATAAATGGATCAAAAACTCAGAAGGTGAGGGAGGCTTACAGTCTGAGAATGAGCTTCGGATTGGCACGGATGAAAATAAACTGTTCATTAAACTCAAAGCTGACAAACAAGAATCCAGAGCAACAGAATATGCAGTCCAAGCTCTGTATAGCCGGAATATTTCAGATTTCTGGGATGCTCAGGCGGGTCTTCGCTACCGTCAGGAAAATTTGGGGCAGCCTAATACTGGGCAAGATATTGAACATGTAGATGCAGTATTTGGATTCCATGGACTGGCGCCGTATTTCTTTGAAACCAATACACATCTGTATCTTGGTGAAGATGATTTTATCGGACTTGAGCTAGAAACAGAACGTGATCTGCTACTCACACAAAAACTGATTTTGCAGCCTTATGTTGAAGTTGACCTCATTTTGAAGGATAAAGCAGCCAATGCTAAAAAGACTGGAATAAGTCATGCGGCATTCGGTCTGGAAACTCGTTATGAGATCAATAAAAAGATCATGCCTTACCTTGATATTGCTTATGAATATTCCAAGGGCAACGAGAAAACTGCATGGCAGGACGCATCTGATTCTGAACAGGGCTGGCGTTATGGAATCGGTTTAAGAATGATGTTCTAAACAGATATGTATGTAAGCTAATATTTATGAGGCGGGAAAATCATTTTCTCGCCTCATATACTCAGCTATATCTTATTCTTAAGGCCTCTATAAACTTTTATATTTTTCTTTGTTTTAAATTATTCATTTTCAGAATAAATATAAATACGATTGGACTTATAACAACCCAAAGTGCCATAAAGCTAATACTACTACTGAATTGAGTTCGTAAAAGGAACAATACCAACAGTAAAAGACTGCCTGAGATCAATTTAACGATGACCGGATAACTCACAAGAAAAGAATATCGAGACTGTCTGGTTTTTAAAATCTGTTTTTCACTCACTGCATAAAAACCAAAACAGGCCATCCAGATCAGTCCTACTATTGCCATCCATATCATGAAGAAGACTCCTGCTGTGCAGTTTTAAGCTTGGCCTGAATTTTATGAACAGCTTTTTGCTGGATAGGTGTAATTTTCTGATGTAGGAAGTAAGCGAGAAGTGCCAAGATCCAGAGCATCAGATCGATACGCAAAAACAGCCAATAGTTCGCAAAAGAATCCAGATAATGCTGGGACCACAAATAATACAGGTCGATGAGTGGAAGCATAAAAGCGGCACAGATGAGAATTTTAAGCTGCGTTTTCCATAAATGCTGTTGTGGCGTTAAACAGGCCAAGATAAAACTACTCAGCCAAATACTAAAGAAGATATAGATTTCATAATTTGTGGTGCCCACAGGAATGTGAATCAAACGGTTTGCATAAAGATAAGCCAGCATGGCAATAGGTAAACCAATTATAATGGTGATATTCAGACGATTCACCAGATAATATCCAAAGTGAAAACGATCCGATTTTTTCTGCATCTGTCGTTTCAGGCTCCAGAGCAATAATCCGGAAGCGATCATGGCACAGCCTAATATGCCTGAGAAAAATAGGGCGAAACGTAAAACAGGTTCGGCAAAACGTGCCATATGCAAACCATATACTCCAGCATTCAGGGTAGCAATTGCACTGTCATTACGGGTGTTTTCAAGCAATTTGCCTGTCGTCGCATTGAATACGAGTTGTGCCTGATTGCGGGTAATAGAATGATCTTTCAATTCGGTTAAGGTAATCTGTGCCAGCTGGGTATTCGGCTGCTTCACGGTAATATTGTCAAATTCTGATTTTCCCCAGTGCTGCTGCGCCGTAGTGATAAAATGTTGAATCGGCAACATCTCCGTTTTAATGGGCACAGCAGAGGGAGCAAGCACATTTTTGGTTCGGATTTCTTCAAAATATTGAAATGGATTTTCTGGATATAGCTGCTTCATGCCAGAAGGCAAAACAATATAAAAGAAAATAGCCAGTCCAGTAAAAGTCATAGTTAAAAAGAACGGTAGCGCAATGACGGAACTGACATTATGAAAATCCAGATAGGAACGTTGTCCTTTAAAAGCTCTCAGAGTAAAGAAGTCGGTCAGAATTTTTTTATGGGTAATGATTCCGGAAATCAGGGTCATCAACATGATGAATGCAGCAATGGTGACAATCAGACGGCCAATGGTATAAGGTACGCCATATAGCTGAAAATGAAAGTTATAGAAAAAATCTCCGCCCTGTGTAGCCGAAAGCGTTAATTCCTTACCTGTCATAGCATCCAAGGTTTTAAGTTGATAAGCACCCTCTGCAGTTTGCCAATAAATTTTATTAACCGGTAAATCATGATTTGCTACCCCGATATACCAGCTCTGTGCATCAGGTGCATGTTGCTGTAAATAGCTATAAGCAGTTTTTAAAGCTGTTTCCTGGTTCACCTGCATCATGACAAATTGTGGCTGCATCCACATTGTAATTTCATGGCGATAATAGGTAACCGCACCTGTTAAAAAGATCGCGAAGAGGAGCCAGCCAAAACTTAAACCTAGCCATGAATGTAGCCATGCCATAGATTGACGGACAGATTTATGCATGGTTTAACCTATGAAACGGGAAATGACAAATAAAACAATGAGAGGAATCAGGCTATAGACTGAAAGTGTTTTAAGACTTTGGATACAGAAGATTCCAATCACAAAACAGACATAAAAAATGAGGGCAATAAAGGCAGCCAGATAAACCGATTCAGCTTTGGGTAAACTCGCCTGTAAAAAATAGGCCAGATCGAGAGCAATCAGATAACTACATAAATAACCAATACCAAAGCTCATGCCTAATCGATACAGGATAGCAAGTGGCTGAAGGGTAGAAATCATGGAAAGGCCTTTATATGAATCTGTATAAATAAATATTGAGGCAACTTAATGCACGAAGCTTAAGGTCGTAACCAGGTACTGTTTCTTATACACTTGCTGATTTAATTTTCCTGTCTTGTCTATTTCTTGACTCACCTCTAGTACATATTGACCCTTCCATGGCGTAGCAATATTAATTTGGCCCTTGTTGTTGGTCGTATAATTTTTAAGCCAGTGCTGTGGGGAATAGACAGTCACTTTGACATCCGCAGCGGGTTTACCCTGATACATGACTGTAAAAGTATTACTGTTCGGCTGAACCGGTACGATATCCAGCTCTGAGTCTGCTTTCAGGTTTTGTCTGCCGGATTTCGCGTGATAGCTGAGTAAGGATTCCCCATAGATCAGTTCATGATGGAGCTCTACATCTGCTTGATCTTTTGTAGAGTAGACCAGATGATCCTGGTGTAGTTGGGGACTAAATTGTTTTTTAGTCTGAATCGCTTTTGCTTGGCTGAATGATTTTAAGGCACCTTCTTGAGTTTCTTTAAGCTGTTCACTATATTCCCCAAAGAATGCATGTGTTTTTGCATCTGAAGCACGTTCTAGCCAAAGCATATGGGCCTGAGTAGAAAGGGTCATTGACAGTCCAAATGTCAAAGTAATGATTTTTTTCATGAATTCTACCTGATTATTGTTTACATATAAGAAAATGAGCTCCGAATATTCTTTCAAAGCTCAAGCGAAAAATTAATATTTGAATTTTACGGCCACACTGTAATTTGCCGGTGCACCATAGAAGCCTTGCTGATTCGGGAAATTAAATAAGTATTTTTCATTGGTCAGATTGTTCCCGTTGGCCTGCAAAGTAATGTGATCATTGAGTTCATAACTGGCCATCAGATTCACAAGCGCATATGCATCCTGTTTGATAATGCCTGCTTGTTGGGTAACAACACCCTCTGTAGCAGCTTCAGGAACTTCTAGATAAGTTTTATCCTGCCATTGCACACCAAGGCCCAGTTTCAGTTTTGGAATCTGTGGCACCTGATAGGTGGTCAGAAGATTAAAAGACTGATTAGGATTAAAGGTACGGGCATCACCACCGTTGATCAGATCTTTAAGACTAAACTGAGTATAGCCAAAGCTTAGGTTTAAATGGTCGGTCAGCTGTCCAGCGAGGCCAAACTCGTAGCCTTGGGAACGCAGGTCACTGACCTGAGTTGTGCGTAAAGTCGGTATACCATCAGAATCACGAAGCGGATAATTACTTTGCTCCGTTCTGAACACGGCCATGTTGGCGGTGAGCTTATCATCTAGCCAGGAACTTTTAATCCCGGCTTCATAACTTTCACCTTCAACCGGTTTATTAATACTGCCATCCAGCGCTTTAGTTGTTTGTGGACGGAAAATTGAGGTATAGCTTAGATAACCTGTATATTCAGGACTAAATTCATAAGTCAGGCCTGCATAAGGTAATAGCTTATTCTCATCATAAATCGTGTCTGTTCCATAACTGCTGCCTGTACTTTCAGCCTGAACATAGTTGGCACCTAAAAGCAGTTTCAGATCGTCAGTCATATGTAAACGGGTGGCGGCATATAGGCTTTGGTTTTTTTGCCGGATGTGCATCTCACCACTGGTTTTTGACATATCCCAAACTGGTTCGGGCGGCGTAAAACTGGATAAATCTGTGGTAAGTGGGTTGGTAAAGCTGCCTGCATAACCTAACTCATTCAGATTGTTTTCAGCCCAGATATAGCCAAAAGATGCCTCATGTTGTTGTCCCCAAAGTGGATAGGTGCCACTAAAACTCAGACTGGCCTGCTGTTCCTTGTTGTCATCAATATACATACCTGGATATAAGAAAATACCTGAAGTACCGTCAGCACCAGGTTTACCGGACAGGAATAAAAGTTTTGAATCCCGGTCAGTCCGTTTTTCCTCATAACTCAGTTTAGCTTTCCAATCAGCGCCAAGTTGTTGTTCGATCTCGGCAAAATAGTTTTTAATATTACTGTCCCAGTAGGCCCAGCTTGGACTGTAATTATAATTCCGTGAGTAACTGAGCTGCTCGCCTTCAGTATTGATCAGTGGATTAGAACCCCAATTGACACCATTCGGCTTGTGATTGGTTTCAGTATAGCCAGCAGTTATTAAGGTCGAATCAGTCAGGTCAGCCTCAACCACTGCACCAATGCCATTTTTTTCGAGTTCATAGTGATCCAGATAACTATCACCTGTCTGCTGATAGCCAAATACTCGGCCTCTGATTTTTCCATCCTGTGTCAGGGGAGAGGAAACATCTGCTTCATAACGTTGGGTATTCCATGAACCATAACTGGTATTAAACGCGGCCTGAAGTTCCTGAGTAGGGCGTTTTCTAATCATATTAATGGTAGCGCCCGGATCGCCAATACCATTATTTAAGGCATTTGCACCTTTAACGATCTCTATACGGTCAAATAAAAAGCTGTCTGGATTGTCATTATTGTAGTTATAGCCTTCAAGCGGAATCCCAACGCCGTCTACCAATACGTTTGAGATTTCAAAACCACGTGATAGATAGGAAGTTCGTTCGGTCTCCTGGTTACTTACAATGATCCCCGGTGAGTTGCGGAGTACATCACGGGTATTATCCAGTGCAAAGTCATCTAATTGTTGACGCGTCACTACATTCACTGTTTGTGGCGTTTCCTTAAGAGGAATATTTAGTTTAGAAGCTGTTGCAGAATTTTGAATAATATAGCTTTTAGTCTGTTCAGAGCTTTCTGTTGTTTGTGCTGCATCAGTGACTATCGTGATGGTAGGAAGTTGCTGACTATTTTCTGCAAAACTTTGCTGTGTCATCAATATGGCAAAACTGAGCAAAGATAGCTTGAAAGTTGGATGATTGGTATAAAACATTTTAATGAATGTAAATGATAATAATTATCGCTAATGTTATTGATTAGATATTTTTAAATCAATCTAAATACAATAGGAAATTTAAATTAAAAATTACTCATTGATAGAGGAATACTTTGCAGTTAAAGCAGATTAAAAGAAGAAGGGGTTAAGATTTTGCTTAAAATAAAAACGATTTATTTTAGTAAAATAATATGTAAATTATTGACTTCATATTAATTTTTTAAATTTATAAAGTATATTCGCTAAATTTTTTTCATGTAGAGAATGAGATTAATGCTCAAATATAAAAAGAAAAATGAAATAAAAAAAAGCCATCACATTGATGGCTTTTTATAAATGATATTGATCAATAAGTTTTATAAGGTAAGAACTTGCCAGACAATACGACATTGACACGGTCGCCATTCGGATTTTCTTCGCGTTGAATATCCATACTAAAATCAATCGCGCTCATAATACCGTCACCAAATTCTTCATGAATCAGTTCTTTAATGGTAGAACCATATACATTCACCACTTCATACCAACGATAAATTAAAGGATCGGTCGGTACGCTGGTTGGCAGGGAACCTTTATATGGCACGATCTGTAGCCATGCAACGGCTTCATCACTTAAGCCAAAAATCTGACCAATCTTTTCTGCTTGCTCTTTATTAAACGCCATCTGACCTAAACATGCAGCGGTTACCCATTCTTTAGAAAGACCAATCTCTTTGGCAACATCTGACCACTTAATTGACTTTAAAACTTTCGCTGAAATGATCATATCAGTTACTTGTTGACGATGGGTAATCATAATCCTCTCCATATTATTCTCAAATGAATGTATGCAGAACGGATAATGCAGATATCATGCCAACAGCATTCTAGAGTTCATGCTAAATAGAAAATGAATATTTAAGCGATTGTTAATTATTTGTGGCATAGCTTTTGCTTCTATTTCGATATACATGGCAACGACGCCATTCACCATTACCTGTTCTAATATTCAAGGCAACGGCGCCTAAGGTCTTCAGTGATCTTAGGCGTCTTTTTTTCGAAAAACAGGTCCGTATATTGAAAAAGAGGACGACAACATGGCATATCTTGCTCCTGCGGAGTTTGCAAAAAAAGTAGTAGATGCGGGTGAATCCAAGCTTCATATGGCAACCCGTGATGTTTTGATTCGTGCCTTTATGGCAGGTGCGATTTTGGCCTTGGCAGCCGTATTTGCAATTACGATTGCAGTGCAAACTGGTGTGCCACTGATTGGCGCATTACTGTTTCCTGTTGGCTTCTGCATGTTGTATTTATTGGGCTATGACTTGCTGACTGGGGTATTTGTATTGACACCGCTGGCATGGCTGGATAAACGTCCTGGCGTAACCTGGGCACGCATTTTAAAAAACTGGGGACTGGTATTTTTAGGTAACTTTACTGGGTGTTTAGTCGTTGCAGTACTGATGGCTGCTGTTTATACCATGGGCTTTGCGACTGATCCGAATCCAGTCGGTGAAAAGATTTCTCATATTGGTGAAGACCGTACCTTAGGTTATGCGGCTTATGGTTTCTCAGGCTGGATAACTATTTTTATTCGCGGCATGCTGTGTAACTGGATGGTGTCTTTAGGGGTGATTGGTGCGATGATGTCAACTACAGTGAGTGGCAAGTTCATCGCAATGTGGATGCCAGTGATGCTGTTCTTTGCCATGGGCTTTGAACATTCAGTGGTAAACATGTTCCTGTTCCCATTTGCCATGATGATGGGTGGTGACTTCTCGATTGCAGATTATTTCCTGTGGAATGAATTACCGGTTGCTTTAGGTAATCTGGTCGGTGGTTTAGCCTTAACAGGTCTGGCACTTTATACCACACACGTACGTACTGGCGCGAAAAAAGAATTCTAATAATGAATCATTTTTAAAGGGATCAATATGATCCCTTTTTGAGTTTTCAATATGAAAAAAACATTAAAAGTCGCTATTGGACAGTATTCTACGGCTGGTATTAAAGATCAGAATCAGGATTTTTATGGCATCTATTTGCCAGAAGGTCATGTACTGAAGCAAAAAGGTATAGGCTGTGCGATTGCCGACGGGATCGGCAGTAGCAATGTCAGTCACATTGCCGCAGAAACAGCCGTTAGCAGTTTTCTCTCTGATTATTATTCGACTTCGGATGCCTGGAGCACTCAGACTTCAGCAGCACGGGTGATTCGTGCCACTAATTCATGGTTATATGCACAAACTCAACAAAGTCAGGGACGTTTCGATAAAGATCGGGGCTATGTCTGTACCTTATCCGCACTGATTTTAAAGCAGCATCAGGCGCATATTTTTCACGTCGGTGATAGTCGTATTTATCGAATCCGAGATGGTGAAATTGAATTATTAACCCATGATCATCGCGTCTGTCTGTCTTCGACAGAACATTATCTCAGTCGTGCCTTAGGGGTGGATTATCGTATTGAAATTGATTATCAAAGCCTTGAACTAAAAGAAAAAGATGTCTTTCTACTCATGACTGATGGGGTTTATGAGTTTGTTACAGACCAACAATTATTAGATTTCACCTTAGCAGCAGATCACTTAAATCAGCTTGCCAAATTCCTGGTTGAACAGGCTTTAAAACAGGGCAGTGATGATAATTTAAGTCTTCAAGTGCTCCGTATTGAGCAGTTGCCTGAACCAGATCAGTTTTATATGCACCAGGATTATGTCTTTCCACCCCAGCTCAGCAAAGGTGAAGCATTTGAAGGCTATGCCATTGACAAAATCCTGCACCAAAATCACCGCAGTTGCCTGTATTTGGCACACGATCATGATCGGCAACCGCTAGTGATTAAAACTCTGGCAGTAGATTTACAACAAGATGAACAGGCTGTTGAACAGTTTCAACTTGAAGACTGGGTTTCAAAGCGTCTTAAGCACGAAAATCTGCTGCAATGTTATCCGCATCAATCAGAGAAAAAATATTTATTCCAGAGTTATGAATATTTGCAGGGAGAAACCTTAGATCGCTGGCTGCATCAACAGAAAAAGCCTTTGCAGATGGAAGATATTCTCCCTATTTTGCAGCAAACAGCATTGGCCTTAAATGCAATGCACCGACTGGAAATGTTGCATCAAGATGTACGTCCTGAAAATGTTATGGTCTTAAACGTTGATAATACACTTAAAGTCAAACTGATTGATTATGGTTCAACTGCTGTACGAGGTTTAGTCGAAATTAATCCTAAACATGTGAATCGGCCACTTGGTACCTTGGCATTTATGGCGCCTGAATATTTCATTGAACATTCACCATCGATTCAGTCCGATCAATTTTCTTTGGCAGCCATGGCTTATTATTTACTGACTAAACAGCTTCCTTATGGTACAGATTTGGCTCGATGTAAGTCATTGAAACAGATGAAAAAAGTTCAATATCATTCCATTCAAAAATATCGGCCAGATTTACCACTCTGGTTAGACCAGATTCTAAAAAAGGCTTTGAGTATCGAGCCAATGTATCGTTATGAGGCATTGACTGAATTGATCCATGATCTGGAACACCCATCCAAGGAATTATTAAAATCCAAAGCCCCTACCATCATTGAACGTGATCCTTTACGTTTCTGGCAAATCAGTTGTGCGGTTTTAGGACTTTTACTTTTATTAAGTATTGCATGGCCATTTATTTAAGAAGGTTGGAGTGAATATAAGTAAAAAAATTAGACAGCGTTCTATGCTTTAGGCAACTTGCGTCACTAGTATATTTACGGCAATCAATCCACAACCAGAAACTACAAGAACTATATCATTACGATTTCAACCACCTTTTAAAATGGGAGAGATAAAAACAAAAAGCAAGGAAATACCATGGCGGCTCAATTTCTCCTATCAGCCTTAAGTACCGTAATCATATTGGCATTTACCGGCTGTACAGTTTCATCCAAAACACCTGTAACAGATAGTTATGGCGCTCAGCCGTCTTTACCTGAACCAAAATCAAGACTGTTTCCGGTCGTCAACATTGCGCCTGCAAAAGGTTGGCCTGAAGGCGTCATGCCGACGCCAGCACCGGGTTTAAAAGTGCAAGCATTCGCACAAGGCCTTCAACATCCGCGCTGGTTATATGTATTACCGAATGGAGATGTACTGGTAGCTGAAACTGATGCTCCACCTAAGCCTGAAGACAGTAAAGGGATTAAAGGTAAAATCATGAAAATGGTGATGAGAAGAGCAGGATCATCCTATCCAAGCGCCAACCGTATTAGCCTGCTGCGTGACAGTAATCAAGACGGCATTGCTGACCAGAAAACGGTATTTCTGCAAAATTTAAACTCGCCGTTTGGAATGACCTTAGTGGGTAATATGCTTTATGTCGCAAATACAGATGCTTTAGTGCGATTCTCTTATCAGCCAGGTATGACCCAGATCAAAGAAAAAGGAACTAATGTATTAGACTTGCCTGCAGGCCCTTTAAATCATCACTGGACGAAAAATGTTATTGCCAATCCTGCAGGCACGAAGCTCTACATTACGGTAGGCTCCAATAGTAATGTGGCTGAAAATGGCATAGCTCAGGAAGAAGGACGCGCCCTGATCATGGAATTGGACCTTTCTACAGGTCAAGCCCGGCCGTTTGCTACAGGCCTGCGTAATCCCAATGGCATGGACTGGCAGCCTCAGAGTGGAGCCTTATGGACTGTAGTGAATGAGCGTGATGAGCTGGGCAATGATCTGGTTCCTGATTATATGACCTCAGTAAAAGATGGCGCTTTTTATGGCTGGCCTTATAGTTATTATGGCCAGCATGTGGATACCCGGGTAAAACCGCAAAAGCCTGAACTGGTCGCGAAAGCAATTAAGCCAGATTATGCCTTGGGAAATCATACTGCATCACTGGGTCTGACATTTTATAAGGCTAATTTAATATCCCAATATCGTGATGGTGCACTCATTGGCCAGCATGGTTCCTGGAATAGGAAACCTCATAGTGGTTATAAAGTTATTTTTGTGCCATTTCAAAATGGTCAGCCTTCTGGTCAGCCTCAAGAGGTTCTGACCGGATTTTTAAGCAAAAATGGAGATGCATTTGGTCGGCCTGTGGGTGTAGCTACAGATGCTCAAGGCGCAATATTAGTTGCTGATGATGTAGGGAACGTGATTTGGCGAGTATCACCGAATCAATAAATAAGTAGATGCTAATAAAATAAAAGCCTTATAGTCTCTCCCAAAACTATAAGGCTTAGCGGCTGTAGTCTCTACTTTTATCACTTACCATCCCAGTAAGTTCGCTGTCTTTCGACTTTATTATCATTGTAATGCGATTATTATCAGCTTTCCTTGCTGACTCTTTATGTGAAACATAATGTCAAAAATTGAGGAAACAGGATATAGAGTATTTGCTCCAATCGATGTAAGCTTAAACTTACAAAAAAATAATATATTTATACAAAAGTTAACATTATGTGAACTTTCCTATATTTTACAAAGGGCTTTATGACTAAAAATAATTTAATTGTAGTAGATAAATAATGTTAAAAAATCATCTTTAAGGTTTTAAACAGCATTAAAATTAAAAGATATGATTTAAGAATCATCTTTTGCTTCAGGTTTGGCAGACAGGGTTCCATGTTATAGAAGATACTTATGAACACTTTAACTAAGGTAATTGATGGATCTGATTTCTCTGCCATATATGTGGTTGGGGATCTGCATGGTTGTTATAGCTTGCTCATGCAAGAATTAGAGAAAGTTCATTTTAATTTTGAGAAAGATCTACTGATTTGTACCGGAGATCTGGTCGATCGTGGTAATGAAAACCTGGAATGCGTTTCATTGCTAAGTCAGCCCTGGTTTTATTGTGTTCGCGGCAATCATGAGGAAATGTGTATCAAGGGCCGTGACGATGCATGGATTCAAGATATGCATGCGCAGAATGGTGGTGAGTGGTTCTATCTTTTATCAACCGAAAAACAGGATGAACTCAGTGAAATTTTTTCTGCACTTCCTTTGACCATTGAACTAAACCTAAAACATAAAAAGATTGGCATTTTACACGCAGATATTGCGCTTAATGACTGGAATGTATTTAAAAAGAAAATTGCAAAAGGTGAAAATAGAATTCCAGGCTTAACTTCAGCATATACCAATGCTCTTTGGGGTAGAGGGAGAATTCGCAATCATTCTTATCGCTATGGAACCGTTAAAAATATCGATGAGATCTATCTGGGTCATACGATTGTAAAAAACCATACTCAAATTGATAATTGCCACTATATCGATGTCGGTTCTGCTTATACGCAGAAGTTGTGTGTTGTTAAAATAAATGATGCAAACTAGGTGCTACAGCAAGAGCCAATTGAAAGACACATCAATAATTTTTACCTTTAAAATTAAATTGATAGCTCATTTTTATAAAAGGCGATCTATATTTATTTTTGAATGAGAAACTGTATTTCGTTCTATTTAATTTTGAGTAAGTATTCATACAATTAATTCAGCTATAGTGAATTTCTCTCATGTTTTACTGAATTTATATCGTTTTACTCATCTTTAGATTTACGTTTAAATAAAGTCATACAGAAATTTGGCTTTATTTAAAAATTTAGGATAGTGAATCTCCATGGGTAATCAATTTACATGCTCAATCAAGCACATCCGTTTTGATGAAAATTATCAACCAGCAGACAACACACGTTTAACCACAAACTTTGCCAATCTGGCACGTGGTGAAAGTCGACAGGAAAATCTGCACAGAACTCTGGCCATGATTAATCAGCGTTTTAATTCATTAGCGACAAGTGATAATCCTAAAGGCGACCGTTATTCCCTTGAAATTGACATTATCTCTGCGGAACTTGATGTCGAAGGCCATGGTCAAACTTTCCCTTTTATCGAGATGCTGAAAAGTACCGTCATTGATCATCAAACCAATGAACGCATTGAAGGCATGACTGGCAACAGCTTTTCATCTTATGTACGTGATTATGATTTTAGCGTTGTATTGCCAACTTTCAGTGATAAAGCTGATGCAAAGCTTGACGACTTTGGTGATTTGCACGGCAAACTTTATCAGCATTTAATTCATTCAGATGTGTTTAAAGCCGAGTTTAAGAAACAGCCGGTGATTTGCCTGAGTGTATCTACCACGAAAACCTATTACCGTACTGCACATGTGCATCCTGTACTCGGTGTGGAATATAAAAATGATGATTATTCACGTACAGATGCATACTTCAGAAAGATGGGCTTAAGCGTTCGCTATTTCAAACCTGAACATGGTAATGCACCGTTGGCATTCTATTTTGCCGGTGACTTATTGCGTGATTACACGGACTTCGAACTTATCAGTGCGATCAGTACCATGGAAAGTTTCCAGAAGATTTATCGTCCTGAAATTTACAACACCAATTCGCCTGCAGGTTTGATCTATCAACCAAGCCTGAATTATCAGGATTATTCGTTGACACAAATCGTTTACGACCGTGTGGAGCGTAGTCAATTAGCAGTTAAGCAGGGCAAATGGACAGAAGAAAATTTTATTAAGCCGTATAAAGACATTCTTGAAAAGTGGGCCGCAAATTTTACTGTAGATAATGCTCATCAAGAGCATACTGCCTGAATGAAGAAATAAATTAACGAATATAGAGAGAAGATTAGACATGAGCATTTTACTCCCAACATCTACAGCTGGCAGCTTGCCGAAACCGTCTTGGCTTGCCGAACCTGAGCAACTTTGGTCACCCTGGAAACTGGAAGGCGAGCAGCTCCTTGAAGCCAAGCGAGATGCTTTGAGCTTGTCCCTACATGAGCAACTACAGGCAGGCATTGATATCGTCAGTGATGGCGAACAAACCCGTCAGCACTTCGTGACCACCTTTATTGAACATCTGGAAGGTGTGGATTTCGAAAAGCGTGAGATGGTGCGTATTCGAAATCGCTATGATGCGAGTGTGCCATCCGTCGTGGGTGCTGTCGCGCGCAAGAAACCTGTATTTGTAGATGATGCCAAGTTCTTGCGTAGTCAAACTAAGCAGCCAATCAAATGGGCGTTGCCGGGTCCAATGACCATGATCGATACGCTTTATGATGCTCATTATAAGAGCCGTGAAAAACTGGCTTGGGAATTTGCAAAAATCCTGAATCAGGAAGCACTTGAACTCGAAGCAGCAGGTGTAGATATCATCCAGTTTGATGAGCCTGCATTTAATGTATTTTTTGATGAAGTAAATGACTGGGGCATTGCCACATTAGAACGAGCGCTTGAAGGTCTGAAATGTGAAACAGCAGTACACATCTGCTATGGTTACGGTATCAAAGCCAATACGGACTGGAAAAAGAGTCTAGGTTCAGAGTGGCGCCAATACGAAGCAATTTTTCCGAAACTGCAAAAGTCTAAGATCGACATTGTTTCACTTGAATGCCAAAACTCTCATGTACCAATGGATCTGATTGAATTGATTCGTGGCAAAAAAGTCATGGTCGGCGCCATAGATGTCGCAACCAATCAAATTGAAACACCAGAACAGGTTGCAGATACTTTACGAAAGGCGCTTCAGTTCGTGGATGCTGACAAGCTGTATCCTTCAACTAACTGTGGTATGGCACCTTTATCGCGTCAAGTCGCACAAGGCAAACTGAATGCTTTAAGTGCTGGCGTAGCTATTGTTCGTCAAGAACTGACAGCCTGAGTATGCATTTGTCTTAAGAGCTGTATAAGGAATACATGTACTTTTACCGCTCTTCATCAAAGCGATAGTCAATTAGGGATTTAAGAGATGATTGAAGCGACTGACTTTAGAAATGCCATGTCCTTACTCACCACAGCAGTGAATGTCATTACAACCTCGGGTGAGACAGGAATGCATGGTTTTACGGCATCTGCAGTATGCAGCGTGACTGATACACCACCGACATTGCTGGTCTGTATGAATCAGTCATCTCGTTCACATGTGCATTTTATTGAGAACAAAATTTTGTCAGTGAACGTCTTAGGTCCACAGCACGAACAGATTTCTAATGCATTCGCATCCAGCAAATTCAGTTCTGAACGAAGATTTCAATTAGGTTCTTGGACAATACTAAAAACAGGCTCACCTGTACTAGGCGATGCATTAGTGAGTTTTGACTGTGAAATCGAGAATATCCAGCAAGTAGGGACACATAGTATCTTTATGTGTCGAGTGGTTGCGATTCAACGGAGCGAACAAGATCAGAGCCTGGTGTATTTTAATCGTACTTACCATTCGGTTGGACAGTTAGAATTTGCTTGAATGAAAATGAGAAAAATGACAATAAGATAATGTGGATTTTCTTATTTTTAAGATTTGTATCGAATTTAACAAATCAAAAGCAATCGATATTCACCCTCATTTTCAACCGGAGCCCGATGTACACAAGGTAGGGCTCTTTGGGCTGGATGATCGACTGCCAATCGCCAAAGATGTCCCTGACCTAAATTTACAGGTTTTGCATTAGGCTTAGGTTGATAATGCAGATCAAAGAAATACTCTTCCAGAAAACCTTCAAATCCGGCTTCTGGGCCATCATATAATTCTTTCAGCTTTGCCCTGATTTCTGGAATCAGAATCTTTTGTTCCACCTGATCATTAGGCAAGATATCGCTTGCAGCACCATGATAGGTACATAAGAAAGTATCTGTTTCAATCGGAGAGCGATCGACATGGAATGAATAGACATCTGTAGTAATGAAATCGAGCTCATTATCCCGTTCATAGCATTTGAGCAGATTGAGTGAAGGGGAAGCGCCGTAGTCAGTCAGTAGCTGTATATCTTCTAAGATAATCTTTCTTGCCAGATGACCGCTTTCTGACAGCTGGAGTTTCATAAGATCATCAATTGAAACTTCAGTCATATTTTCCTGTAAATGAAGCTTATTCACGATCTCGGCAAAATCACCCGCTAAATTTCTAGACCAGCAAATCGCATTCATCGCACCCTTAAAATCCGAATTAACGAGTTCTGAAAAGTTTGAGACTACACGAATTTGTTTATTGCCTGAAAATTGATTATGCATGCTTAAGTGAAATGACTTATGAACTATGCCTAATATTACCCTTAGATTCCTCAAAATAACTTTATGAGCTCATAAAAAAAGAGATTTTAAAACCTAAAATCTCTTTCCTTTCACAGTATCTTAATTTTCAGCTTGTGCTTTGGCTGCAATATTACTTTTATAGATAAAAAATAGTGCAACAGCTAATAGGGCAATTGCTGCTAGTCTGGATCCATCTAAATGAATCACCGGATTATTCAACCATCCAAAATGATCGATGAGCAGACTCATTAATAACTGGCCACTAATGACGGCGACAGTGGTGGCAGCAGCGCCCAGTCTAGGCATAGCAAATACAATCGTAAGCATATAGGCCACGCCAAAAAATGCACCTGTTAATTGCCATCTTGGTGCGGTGAATAAATTCAATGCATGGTTGGGTTCAAGAAAGAAAGCGATTAGAAAACTGACTAGAGCACCTAAGACAAATGTCAGCCAAGAACTTTCTAATACACCTACTTTAGCACCCAAACGACCATTAATTGAAGATTGAGCACATAAAACTGCTCCGCCAAAAATAACGACTAATAACATTATATAAATCATGGAGAAGCTTCCTTATTGAATAAGCCATAATGCAGCTAAAATAGCTACCAGCGCGCCAATACGATATTTGTCTACAGCCCGTTTATGGCTACCTAACAAACCCCAGTGATCAATAATAAGACTGGTTGCAACCTGGCCAAACAGGATGCCCACCATGGTCAGGCCAACGCCGATATGAGGTGTCGCTACAGTTAAAGCCACCACATATATAGGGCCTAATATACCGCCAGTCAGTTGCCACCGTGGCTGATTAAACATGAGAGAAAGTTTTGGACGGCTAAAGATCAGTCCGAAGGTTAAGAGCAGTGATCCGATCGCGAAAATTCCCAATGTTGCCCAGAAATGGCCAATTTCTTCCCCGAGTGGACCCAGTAAACCCGCTTCAACAGATAACCCCATACCTGCAAGAACGACTAATGGGAAAATCCACAACTGTTTCATATATGCTTTCCAAAGGAAGAAAGCACCGAATTATATTCTCTTATTTAAAAGCTACAATTCCACAATTTTTCAAAACATAATTGCTATTATGACAATAATAAAATGATTGAATTAAATTCAGGGACAGATCAATTATGCAACTCAATGCATTACGCTATTTTGTGATGGTGGCAACGACCGGCAGTTTTTCAGCTACAGCAAAGCATTTTCAGGTTCCATCTTCCTCAGTATCTCGTTTTATTTCCAAACTTGAACAGGAAATTGGGCAACAACTTTTTTATCGTAATACACGCTCTGTCCGGCTGACTGACATAGGAGAAAAGTACTTTGTGCAAATTAAGGAAGTGCTTGATACGCTAGATCTAGCCAATGAAGAAATTTCTGGTAAAAATGCGATCAGAGGGTTAATTCGTATCAATACAGCGGTTGCGTTGGGAAGGCTACATATATCGCGTATCGTAAATAAATTGCATGATAGCTTTCCAGATCTTTCAGTCGAGCTAATCTTGACGGATACTTTTATTGATCCTGTACAAGAAGGCGTAGACATTGCGATAAGGATTGGCTCATTACAGGATTCAGCATTAATTGCACGCAAGGTCTGTGATCAACAATATGTGCTGTGTGCGAGTCCTGCATATCTTGAAAAATATGGAACTCCACATTCTCCACACGAGATTCAGAATCATCAATGTCTGGTGTATAAGGGCGTTTCAGGCAGCCAACGCTGGTATTTCCGTCAGCAAGAGCATGACACTCCAGTTTTAATTGAGCCACAAGGGCCTTTAAGAAGTAATAATGCAGAAGTCCTGGTAGATGCGGCATTGGAAGGACGGGGGATTGTATTATTTCCAACCTGGATTTTTACGGAAGACTATTTCAAAACACATAAACTGGTTCAACTCCTTCCTGACTGGATCAGTACAGTAGAGCCTTATTCTATAGGGATTCATCTGGTTTCTCCTGAAAACAGAATTCGTTCGCAAAAGGTTAGAACTGTGCTTGATTTCATTTTAAAAGAAATTGGAGATCCGCCGTACTGGGATAATATTCTTAAGTTTTAAAATTTTTATGATCCAATTATAAAAAGCTTAATTGGTTTCTTAGTTATCTTTTTTGATCAAGAAGGATTCTAAGGAAGAGCTAAGATGAAAAGCATAAAATGGAAGAACTTATATGATTTCAAATTTCTAACTTTAGATTTTATCTACACATCGCAATTGTAAAATTCTTAAATTTCCTTAAATGTATCTGCATTATTGCTATAAATCCAAAATTAAAATAAAAAAGCCTATCTCATTCGAAATAGGCTTTTTTACCTCTGAGGAATCTTCTCGCCATTTAATTCAGTAAGAATACTATAGCTTAAAGACTGATAATCATATTATGAGAATATGAATAGTTTTTCAAACATAATTTAAATTTTATTTGATTAAATTATTACGAATATCACTGGTGCTTTCAGGATGGTGGAGGAACTTATTTTCAATAATCTGTGCTTTCTCCTGAAGAATTTGTACTAATTTTTCCAGATTTACAAAATCAAATCTATTTTTTGAGGCTAATAAAGTAAGCGCTAAGGGCGGTTCTTTAAGAGAGAATTTAACTGGGACAGACAAACCTGCAACTTGAGGATCAAGTTCACCACTAGAATAATAATACCCCTGTTTTTTGATCTTTCTCATTTGTTCCAGAAAAGCGGTTTCATTCTGCACAAATCCTACTTCTGCAAATGCATCTGCATAACGTTGGTAATAATCAAGCAACGCTTGTTTCGATAAATGTGCCATGATGACTTTTGAAGATGAACCTACATAGACCGGACGTGGACAACCGCGTCCAAATGAAAGCAGATGTGCATTTTTAAAGACTTCGTCATGTAAGTCGATACACGAATCATAATTGAGATGAGTCAATATACAAGAGAACTCAGTCCGTTCGACGATTTCCTGCATAAAGGGAATGCTGATCTGTACCAAAGGATCAGTTTTTCTTGAAATATAATCCAGAACAGCAATTTTTGAACCCAATGTATAGTCACCGGATGTGCCACTTATTCGCTGTAAAAGTTCAGCCGATACCAATTCTTTTAAATAGCGATAACTGGTGGGTTTGGAGAGGTTTAATTCTTCACTGATGATATCTACATTAATCACTGAACGTGATAACGAAAATAGATCGAGAACCGTAAGAATTTTTCCAAAACTTGCTTGCGCCATAAAAAAACCTGAAGTGCTGACCATTGAAAAAGGTGATGACTCACTTTAGCTTAAAAGAGGGCAGTAGAGGCAACTATTTACCTGAAATTCTCGAATAATGAGGATATAGGAAGAAAAGAGATAAATATTCAGCTTAACGGCCTATGCAATGATAAAAAAATCATACTTATTCTCATATAGAGATATTTTTATTGACAATAATGCGTTTATTTGAAAAAATTAATTACGTAAATATCCAATGATGAATAATTAAGCAAATTGCTATCTTTTGCTTTTTATATTTTCATCAACCAGTTTCAGTTCAATCAACTGAATATTCTAATTTTATAGACTTTCAATAAGTAAAAATTTTGTCACTGAGTTCTTTGGGCTTGGTGAGCAGGTTATTTGCTTTAGAAAATAAAATAAGCTCTTAGAGAGAAACGATGCTGCTTATAAAATCTTTACTCGCATTTCGTCCAAATAAAATGGACTGGATTTTTGCGACTAAAACGTTTGTGGCTGGTATTTTGGCGCTCTACGTTGCGTTGAGTTTGGATCTTGCTTATCCGATTTGGGCAATTGGCACAGTTTTCGTTATTGCCAATCCTTATACGGGGATGACCGCTTCAAAAAGTATCTATCGTGTACTAGGTACTTTATTAGGCGCAATTGTGGCAGTTGCAGTTACTCCTTGGCTAATCAATACCCCGTGGTTGTTTACGCTGTTTTTATCCTGTTGGGTTGGTCTTTGCTTATATTTCTCTCTGCTTGATCGTACACCGCGCAGTTATATACTGATGCTGGCTGGATATACGACTGTCATTATCTGCTTCAATATCATTTACTTTATTGATACTGCTTCATTATTTGATATGGCGGTAGGACGCTTTCTGGAAATTACTATTGGCGTCGTTTGCAGCGCGATTGTGACGACGACCATATTTCCAATGCATATTGGCCCCGCAGTGAAAAGTCGTGTCAGTAAAACCTTAGCGGATACTCAGCAGATTTTTAATAAAATTCTATTGGAACCACGTCAAGATCAGAACTATACAAAAGCTTTAAGCAAGTTGGCTGGAGATATTGCAGATATTCATGTCATGGCTGTGCATTTAAGCTATGAAAAATCAGCTCTACAGGGAATGACCAAACCACTGCAGGAAATGCTGAACCAGATCACAATGCTGGTGAGTAATTTGGTGGCAATGTCTGAACGCATGCAACAGTTAGACTTCATTGATACAGAATATCGCCAGTCATTGGCAGATTTACATTCCAAAATTAATACATATCTAACAGATGAACATCTATTGAAAGAGTCTGAATTGAATCAGCTTCCTACTGATTTTGAAATAGATTTCCTAAAAATTTTTGAACATTCAAAAGATGAGCAAATTGTAATATTGAAAAGTTTGAAAATGAATATTCGTCATTTTATTCAGAATATCCATGCAATTAAGTTGATCTGGCAGCGAATCCAACAAGGGGATACTTCACTGCCTGAAATGATTGTTCCACTTACTACAAACTATCCAGCTCTGCATCGTGATCATGGCGTAGCGGTGCGGGGCGGGGTTTCTGCATGCCTCACTGTTTTTATTGCTACTGCCTTTTGGATCTTAAGCGGCTGGAAAGCAGGATTTATGCTGGCTGAAATGGCTGCAATCAGTGCATGTATATTAACGGCGCTGGATAATCCGGTGCCTGCATTGAAGCTGTTTATTCGCAGTAGCTTATATGCTTCGATCGTGATCTTCATATATGCCTATGGAATTTTTCCAAACATTATAGAATTTTGGCAGTTAGCACTTGTACTTGCACCATTCTGCATATATTGCCTGATGCTTTTTTTGCATCCACCCTTGGTTGGAATTGGTTTGCCTTTGTTGATGGGTACGATCATGGGGCTGAATTTTCAGAACCGTTATACCCTGAATCAAATTTCTTTCTTCGATGCAGCGATTGGTACAGTGATTGGACCAATCATTGCTGTATTTATTATCCATATGATCCGTGCAATGTCGCCAGATATAACCGTACAGCGCATTTTGGCTATTCATAATCGAGCAATTCGACAAGCACTGTATATTCCTTATGGGGTACGGTTCCGTATTCATTTACGTACAATGATTGACCGCATCGGGGTATTAAATACTAAAGCAGTAGAATCTGAAGATCTGAAAAATAAAATCAATCAGGCACTCATTGAATCCAGCGCCGTAGTGGATCTGGCACGGTTACAGGAACTCATACTCAAGTTACCTGAACAGCAGCTTTTGACCCAGCAACTCGAAGATCTTCAAATACAGCTGGATGAGTATTTCCGTGCCAAAGAAATTGGACAAAATTATGATGCTGCCTTCACACAGTTAATCAACAAAATACAGGCTCTAGAAGCAGATCTCATCATGCAGGAACATACAGATGTTGTAGAACGGCTGCATATTTCACTCAACAATATTCGTAGCAGTTTATGTCATATCAAGACACCGCCAAGATATGCAGGCGCAGGAGATTAATACATGGGAGAGCTGAATATCTATGGTGTGTATGTGCCAATTTTATTGATTCAAGCTGTGATTGCCTATGTTCTGCTTAGAATCTTGAGGAAATGGCTGGACAAACTAGTCGCGAATGACTGGATTATCATGCCAAATATCTTCTACTTATGCATTTACGTACTTTTGCTGGGCGCCGTCCATTGGGCAGGCTTATTACTATGAGGCCTGATATTAAAATGATTGAGGAAAACCGTATATGACATCTGTCAATTTACGCAAATATTTGCGACCTGTACTTTTGACGGTAGTGGCTGTTCTCGCCATTTTAGTGATTCGACATATCTGGAATTATTATAATTCTGAGCCATGGACGAGGGACGGGCGTGTACGTGGTGATGTTATTCAGGTGTCATCAGATATTTCAGGCCTGGTCACAGAAGTACTGGTGCAAGATAACCAGACCATCAAGAAAGGGCAGCCATTATTTAAAATTGATGTTGAACGTCAAGAACTAGATGTTGAAGAAGCTCGTGCGGATCTTGCGAAAGCGAAAGCAGGTTTAGCGCAAGCTGAGGCTGAACTGGCGAATGCTAAAGCCAATGTCGTGAAATCCCAAGCAAGTATTCATCTGGCAGACAAGAATGCGAGCCGTTATTCAAGTTTAATGGATGGTGCTATTTCAAAACAGGAACAGGATCAGATTTTTGCTGCACGAGATGAATCACATGCCGAGCATGAGCAGTCCTTAGCTGCAATCGAACAGACCAAAGCGAATATCGAACAGCAAGAAGCATTAACACAAGTCGCCATGAATAACCTCAATCTCGCGCAACTTAATTTACATCGTTCAGAAGTTGTTGCTCCGGCAAATGGCACATTATCAAATTTTGAATTAAAAGAAGGGAACTATGTCAAAGTTGGCCAAGCGGTTGCAGCATTACTAGATCGCAAGCAGCTCTATGTAGTGGGTTATTTTGAAGAAACTAAACTAGATAAAATTTACGTGGGAGCACCTGCCATCATTCAGCTGATGGGTGATTCGCAAAAACTTAAGGGCCATGTGCAAGGTATTGCCTCGGGGATTGAAGATCGCGAACGTACTGCTGGTTCAGGTCTTTTAGCGAATGTAAATCCAACCTTTAGTTGGGTGCGTTTAGCCCAACGTGTCCCTGTTAAGATTATTCTGGATGAATTACCAAAGAATGAACTTGCCTTCGTTGCAGGGCGAACAGCAACAGTGCATATAGAAAAGCAAGGAAAAAACTGACCTGTAATTCAATAACACAAGGTTCTTTACGAAAAGAGAACCTTGTCATGAATCCTGATTTAAAAAGATCAAACAGCTATATAAAAAAGGTAATAATAAGAAGTATGTAATTTGACCATTAAATTACCTTGTCATTACATTTTTATTGACCATTCGTTCAAATTTTTATATTTTCATATGGACCTTTTTTAAGCAGGAGGAAATTTTTATTATGAATGATGTAAGGCTTTTATATGTAAGTAAGTTCAAAGATGAGAAATACTCTACTTCTGAACTTTATAATATTTTAACAGAAGCCTTAAAATTTAATGAGTTACACAAAATCTTTGGCGCACTCTATTTCGGAAATAATTATTTTGTCCAGTGTTTGGAAGGCACTGAAGAAAGTGTAAAAGACCTTTTCTATAATCGAATAGTCAAAGATCCACGCCATAAGAACTGTGAAATTCTCTCTTATGAAATAATCGACTCATATCTTTTTTCTAGTTGGCACATGAAGTATGCCAATGTCCATAATGATCTCATTGAGTTCTTTATCAAGAATCACCATGATGGATTTAATCCTTATCTCCTGGAACCAGACACTATTCCTGCTTTTATAGAATTACTCAGACAGCACGAAGATGATTTATACAAAGCCCAGGTGATGGCCTAGTCAGCTTAAGATGTAACATGTGATATGTTAATTTAAAGAAATTGCTATATTACATGTTATATTTATAATTTTAAGTTATTGAAATTTATAAAATAATTAAATTTTTAGTTTTAAAAAATAGAGAGGGTTAACCGTCTCTATTTTTTAATAGATTTAAAATTCCGAGGCAACTTAAATAAATTTCAACACTTCAAGTCTCAGTATTTAAAATATTTCCTGATTACATATTTCTATTCTTGAAATAAAATCGAGAGGCATAGTTAGTCTTTCAGCCGTTATTGTTTCGAAATGAACCCAGATAGCTGCATCTCTATTCTCAAAACTAATACTTACAAGCTTAACCAAGTCATAGGGTTCAACATTGTGAGTCAAGATAATATTATAAAAGTGATCTGAGCGTACGTAAGAGATAAGCATTTGATGAATAGCTACTTGTTCATCGCTACTTAGCTCACTATATTTACTTAGTTCAGGTAAATCATGTTGTCTGTTCACTTTAGTCCTTATCAATCTTCAAGTTTTTTTATAGAGGACCAGAATTTTATCAATTTAGACAGGGCAGCATTTAGTTGTTTTGTATAAATAATTGAACTTTTTATGAATGATGCTGAACAACAACGCTAGCCAGATTAAAGCACACACTATAATTAAAACTGTAACTATAAGAGCGTAGAAAACAATGTCTCAAATAAAAATTTATGCTTTAAATAAAACAATCGAACTACATAGAATAGAACTGAGTAAAGCTATTCATCAAGCTTTAGTCAAAGAGCTAAATTGTCCCGAGAAAAGATTTTTCAACGATTTATACCTTATAGAGTCTGAAAATTTTATTTACTCAAAGGATCGATCCAGATCTTAGATCATTATCGAGATTTGAATGTTTGAAGGAAGAACAAAGAGACCAAGAGAGTATTTATTTAGGCTTTATTTAAAAATATAAGTCATTTATGTGGGATTAAATCCAATGATATTGAAATAACTATATTTGAAACTCCTAAAGAAAACTGGGGTATTCGAGGAAAAATTGCGGATGAGCTTCATCTAGGTTATGAGGTAAATATTTAGGTAATTTATATAAAGAAAACCTTCAAACTAATCTTAATATCTACGTTTAACACGACTAGGATGAAAAAGACATATTAACTAATTGGTGAGTGCTACATACAGAAATAGGCCATATGCATAATATCCTATTTAACATAATATACATTATACGAAATAAAATATATATTAGCCTCAAATAGAAATGTCCACCATAGATTCGCACTTATTGCTGATCTTGGCGGACATTCACATGTGAACATGAATCTTGAATAAATTGAGAAAGCTTAAATCAGATTTAAATTAAAACTGTTTTGTCACGCTTAACCCAGCACTCCAGTTACGACCTTCTGCAGGTTCATAGAAACGACCATTGCTTTCATTGACAATGACTGAACCTGAATAATCCTTATCAAACAGATTATCTACGCGTGCAAACGTTTTTATAGATAAATCTTTGACATTCCAGTTATAGCCTACATTAGCCCCAGCCACTGTATAACTTGGTGCAACTTCAGAATTAATATCATTCACAAAAATTCGGTCTGAATAACGCACATCAAGACCTGCATTAAAGCCATTTTCAGGTTTCCAGCCTAGACTGACAAAAGCCTGATTTTTAGCAATTCCAGGAATATAATTACCTGACGAAACTGCAGCTACTGTACCAATTGCTGGAATATCGGCATCAAATGTTGCATCAATATAGCTATAGCTGGCTTGAGCTGTTAGATCACGCCAAAGATCTTTATTCCAAGATAGCTCTAATCCTTTTCTTAGAGTTTTATCTGCATTACGAAACGTTGAGCGCCCGCCATCACTTCCCGCAGAAACAATGTCATTTTTGGTTTGAGTCTGAAATGCTGCTAAGGTCATATCACCAAAGCGATTCGCAGATTTTAATCCTAGCTCATAAGTTTCACTTTCAGCCGCTTTTAAGCTTAGTACATCGTTGCTACCATCAGCCGGATAAGCCATTTCGGTAAATGTTGGTGTTTCAAAACCTTGTGCATAGCTTGCATAAGTCATTAAATCAGGAAAAATTTTCCAACTTAATGCAACTGAAGGCAGTAATTTCTCATAAGTCGTTTTACCTGAATTATCGCCATTGCTTAGGTATCGATCTTCAGATTTAAAATGCACATTGCTATAACGCAAACCAGCATCTAGCGTCCAATCTGGCGCAAAGTTATAAGATGCTTGAATATAAGGATCTGCATTCCAAAGCGTATTGTCTTCATTACGACGGAGTTCACCTTTAACGCCTAAAGTATTACCGACAAAGTTTTGATAGCCTTTACGGTCTTCGGTCATACCATCTACAGCCACACCAGCAATCAATTTAGTGTTTTGTAAAATATCTGTTCCGGTCCAGCGAAGATCTGCTCCATAAAACTGACGGTCAAAATCAATGACACTACCCGCATGATTTGGACCACCTTGTGCTGTACTTGGAATAGATTGATATTGAGTGACTTCACGCTGTCCCCAATATGCCATACCGTACAATTCATGCTGATCATTGATCGGCTTGTTCCAGGTCAGTCCTGTCTGGAATTGCTCAATTTCTTTACGTGCATTATATAGCAACACATTCGCTGCGACCTGTTTAGGATTTTCTCGCAATTGATTTCGAGTTAAACCACCTGGATCATCTGCTGCAATTTTGACATAGTTATTGACCCAGTTAATTTTAGAGCCATCGTCCAGATCCCAAGTCAGCTTGGCATTGTTCAGTACTTTATGTGCACCACTATGATCACGGAAACCATCCGTATCAAAATAAGATGAACTGATGATATAGCTTGGTTCAGAAGCATTTTCTGAACCACCTTGTAGCACCAGGTTCGTTTGGCCTTTGTTCTGACTGCCGCCCGAATATCCCAAAGTGACTGAATCAGGTCCCTGCCCTTCACGGCTTTGTGTCAGGATGGTTCCGCCAGAAGAATTACCATATAACGAGGAAAATGGACCACTCAGCACTTCAATATGATCCAGACTATTCAGGTCAATATTCGAGGTTTGCCCCTGCCCATCCGGCATAGTGGCAGGAATACCGTCTACATATAAACGTACTCCTCGCACACCGAAAGTCGAACGTGCACCGAAGCCCCGCATTGATATCTGTAAATCCTGAGCATAATTTTCGCGGTTATTCAGTTGTAAACCTGGTACACCTTTTAAGGTTTCAGACAGATTCACATTCAGGCTATTCTGTTGTTCCTGATTCAGATAATAGGTAGATGCCGGTGTTTCCAGAATGGCACGATCTGTACGGGTTGCTTCAACCACAATGGGAGCCAGTCGCTGTACCTCTGTAACCGGTTCTTCCGCATAAATTCCTTGACTGATACAAGCAATCAGACAGGATAAAGTCGATTTCATCGGCAACCGCGTGGTATGAAGGTGCATAGCTAATATTCCTGATATCTGGCATTCACTCATGCCATGGGAGTTCAAACGTTTTAAAAGTGTCTTATTAATTTTAAAGACTCAGCATCTGCATAAGATCAAACTGAATACTTGCAGGAAAGCCGAGCTAAAGGTTCATGATTTTCTAATCAAGCTTTATTGTCATAACAGCCTGTATTTTGCATAAAAAAGCCTGACGAATCAGGCTTTTTTACTTAACTATAAAACTTCATTATTTATTGTCAGGTAGTGCATAGGCAACCAAAGAATCACCCATTTTGGTACCGAAGGAACCGTGACCACCCGCCATAATCACAACATACTGCTTACCATTGGCTTCATAAGTCATTGGCGTCGCTTGACCACCTGCAGGCAGACGACCTTTCCACAGCTCATCACCATTAGTCACGTTGATCGCACGGATGTAATTGTCTTGAGTTGCACCGACAAACATCACATTACCTGCAGTCGAGATTGGACCACCTAACATTGGTACACCCATTTTAAATGGAGGCAATGGAATGCCCGGCATACTGTCACGAATCGTACCGATACGACGTTTCCAAGCGATTTCATGATTGGTCAGATCAACACCAGCCACATAACCCCATGCAGGTTGCTTACATGGTAAGCCGAATGGAGACAGGAAGGCACTGATTTCAACACCATAAGGCACGCCATACATTGGCTGTACCCCCGCTTCAGTACCTGCACCTTTGGCAGTCTGCTTACGGTTCGGATCTTGCGGAATCAGACGAGATACAAATGGCAAACCAATTGGATTGGTTAATGCGATTTGACGGTCTGGGTTGACTGACATACCGCCCCATTCGAATACACCGAGGTTACCCGGGAACACCAACGTACCATTTTCAGATGGTGGCGTATAAATACCGTCATAGTTTAATTTCTTGAACGATACACGACACATCAACTGGTCAAACATAGTGGCACCCCACATGTCTTTATCAGTCAATTTATCTTTAGGTGCCAGGTTAAAGTCAGAGAATGGTTGAGTTTTTGAATACCACTCGCCTTTGGTTTGCGGACCGCGTTTTACTGACTGAGGTACTGGTTTTTCAGTAATCGGAACAATCGCTTCACCTGTACGACGGTCTAATACAAAGGCATTACCGGTTTTGGTCAGCACATAGATCGCTGGAACCATTTTCCCGTTTTTGTCTTTGATATCAGTCAATGTCGGTTGAGCGGGTACATCCATATCCCACAAGTCGTGGTGAGTAGTCTGGAAGTTCCAGATCAATTTACCGGTAGATGCATTAATCGCCAGCATAGAGTTCGCATAACGCTCGTCTAGCTCAGTACGGTGACCACCGTAGATATCCGGTGTACCTACACCTGTTGGTACATAGACGATATCCAGCTGTGCATCATAAGCCAATGGCGCCCATGCGTTTGGAGAGTTATTTACGAATTTTTGCCCTGGAGCAGGAATCGCATTTGGATCTTCCGCACCCGTATCAAATACCCAGAGCAATTCACCAGTATTTACATCATAACCACGAATCACACCTGAAGGTTCTTCAGTTGAATAGTTATCTGTGGTTGAACCCGCGATAATGATGGTTGTACCTGTGATCACTGGAGGTGAAGTCGGGTTATAACCGCCTGGATATGGAAATGGCATGTCTTTTTGCAGATCAACTTCACCATTGTTACCAAAGTCAGAACATACTTTACCAGTAGTCGCATTCACTGCGACCAGACGTCCATCATTGACTGGTAAGATCACTTTCTGAGGACATTCAGCAGAAGTTGTTGAACGTGCAGCCAGGCTGCTTTCAAAACCTGCAGTATTGTTCGCATCATAATAAGATACGCCACGACAAGTTAAATGCTGGAAGGTATTGTCCGCTTTCAGTTTAGGATCGAAGCGCCATTTTTCCTTACCAGTCGCAGGATCAAGTGCAATCAGATATTGGTGAGTTGAACACATGAACAGGTTGTTCCCCACTTTAATTGGAGTCACCTGATTGGTGGTTTCACCAGAGTCTTTATCTGTTTTAGTATCGCCAGTACGGAATTCCCAAGCCAGTTCAAGATCTTTTACGTTTTCAGAATTGATCTGTTTTAATGGAGAATAACGTAAACCTGACTGAGTACGACCATAAGCAGGCCAGTCTTCATCGGCAATACCTGGAATAGATTGATGGACTGCAGGTTGCTGTGATGTTAATTCGCCACGGATTTCCTGTGGGTCATTAAATACAGAATAAATCATGACAGCAATCGTAATTGCCAGCGAGCCAGTCAGCGCCATTTTTGCAGCTTTGCTGTCACCAAAACCACGAGTCACTGCAGGAATCAGCAGGGCCAGACCGAATAGGCCTAAAATATCCAGACGTGGTGCCAGTGCAAAGAAGTCTGAACCCACTTCCCAAAGACCCCATACCACTGTACCAAGGACCAATACTGCATAAACAATAAGGGCGGTGTTTTTACGTTTTTGTAATAACACGGCTGTCGCCAGGAAGAACAGACCGGCAATGATGTAGTACCAAGACCCACCAAGTGTTGCCAGATATATTCCTCCAAATAGCAGAACCAAACCGAAAATGGCAGCAATAGCTGCCAGAATCGTTTTCAGTACTGAACCTGAAGACGAAGTATTCATATTGAACACCTTTTTTTTGATTTCTTGAACGTCTAAGCACTTAAGCGGCATAGACACCATATTGTTAAGTTCTTAGTTATAAATACATGAATACTTGGAGTATCAGTTCATCAATGCCCCAAAGTAATGGAAGAATCAATTGTGTATTTGCAACTAAAAACTCCGATTAGAACGACGTATTAAACTTGATTCCGCCTACCCAGACATTTTCACCGTCTTTATATGCGCCGACATGATGGACATATTGCAGGTTTGGACGGATGGTTAGCCAGTTAGTTGCATGAATGCCGTAATAGATTTCCGCATCGACTTCTTCACTACGGTTACCCAATACATCATTGTTCATATTGATACGGGCAACACCCAAAGCGATTTCATCCTGTGGGCGGGCATTCATCGCACCTTTGTAGACAAGACCGACATTTTGCATATCACTAACTTGGTTGGTTTTAGAGTCATGAACAGTGACGTTCACGAAACCGCTTAAACCTCGTGATGTATCCCCTTGATGTGAAGTCAGCTGTTGCTTAGCTACAATCCACCCCCCGTGATGATGACCAGTTTGGATTTGTTCATCTTGTGGAGTCACGCCATCAAATATTCTGGCATCAGCGGTACTGTAGTAATACCCGGCACGATATTCACCTGGCAGTTTTTGCTCACCCAGTTTCGGTGTCCAGACCACTTCTGCAGGAATGATCGCGCCTTTAGATCCGTCTGTGCTCAGGTTAAAGCCTTTGCCGCGTTCCAGATTCTCAGGGTTATATTCATAGACACCGACCTGGGTATAAACTTCCGGGGTAACGTTATATTTAACCCGCGCAGCCCATTGAGAAACTGGCCAGTTATACCATTGATCCCCTACCCAGTTACCCACTTGTGAACCGCACAATGCCAGATTCTGGAAGTCACAATCAAAACTGTTAAAGTCTTCACCTTCACCAAAACGTCCGACTTTTACATCCAGTTTTTGATCCAGGAATTGTTTCTTGATCCAGAAATCTGTTAGACGCCAAGTTTGACCGCGACCCCATACTTCCTGAACTGAACTTAAATGTCCTGTAAGCGCATCAGAAGTATTCGAAAGGTTGCGACCATCACGATGAGTTACTGTAATTTGTGCTTCAGTGTCTTGCCAGCCAGCAATTTTTTCCAGATCCAGATGAGTACCCAGGTTTAACTGACCTGTATATTCTGTGCCATGGCTATTTGAGCGTTTCGCGTCAAGCAAAGTTGCCATTTCACCTGTATATCCAAAGCTAAAATCATAGCCCTGCTCTTGAAGCTGGATACGTTGACCATTCCAGTCGCCCAACATCCACGGACTTTCTGCACTAAATGCATCAGCGGCCTGAGTAGTTGTATTTGCCAATAGCAATCCAACTAAGGATGTATAGACAGCCTTAAATAAGGGAGAAATAGACATTAAATGCTTCACCTTAATCACGTTTTTACTAAATATAGTACACTGATTTAATTTTTTAGTTTCAAATAATGAAGGAAAAGTATTAATAATGTTATGAAGTTTAGCTAATCTAATTCTTTTGTTAATTTTAATTTAAGAAAATTTTAAATTTTAAATTCAATAATTTAAGAGAAAATAAATATAATATTAATAAAAATAATACTACCTATAAATATTTTTTCTACATCAGTTCTTTTGTACAAAAATTTACCAATTCGAATTGCGTAATAAAAAAATATTTGGTCTTTTGCTCATTTTATATACTAAAACTTGATGGTCATTGCCGTTCTATTCTTGGGTTTCTTAGCGAGGAAAATTGAGAAAAAACTAGATCTATATAGGTACTTAAACCCATTAAATAAGATAAAGAGTGATATCTGCTAAATAAAGTTTAAATATATGTAAAAATTATAATTATTGGCTATTCATATTTGATTATAGATATATATCTTGTTTAATTCTTTCTATCAATATTCTTATTAACCACCTTATATAAGTTTTATCTTTTAATGGGTGATATTGAGTAAAACGAGTAATGATCATTAACTGAATTGAATCGCTACAAAATATG
>NZ_VPAW01000013.1:0-105448 GCF_013419055.1 Acinetobacter sp. YH12108
TCCCTTCCCGAACTCAGAAGTGAAACCTCTTAGCGCTGATGGTAGTGTGGGGTCTCCCATGTGAGAGTAAGTCATCGCCAGCTCATTATTCCAAAAGCCCTCTGCTCACGCAGGGGGCTTTTTTTATAGAAAAAATAAAGATGAAATAGAAAAAGGCTTAAATAAATTTAAGCCTTTTTATTTATGGATTAATATTTCTGGAATGCATTTAATTAATCATTAGTACGTTCTAATTACATCGATTTTTTAAGTTGCTTCTGGTGCGTTAAAACTTCTTTTGCATATTTTTTGCCTTGTTTACGCATTTTCCGATCTTTCTCATAGGCAGTAGGGCCTACATTATAATAGCCCAGCGCTTTTTCTAGGCTGCCACTAGATTCCTGATAACGTGACAGAATATAACTCCCACATCCAATATTAACTGCTTCATTAAATAAATCAGGTCCACATGTAGATTGCCAATAACGCGGAACAATTTGCATAAGGCCCACAGCACCTGCAGGTGAAGCGACCTGACTGCGATAGGTGGATTCCTGTCGAATCACGGCTGCTACTAGCAAGGGATCTAGACTATGTCTTTCGGCATTCTGAATAATTAAAGGTGAAACGCGAGTAGCAGTTGTCGCAGGCACAGCATATGCAGTCTGAATTCCTTGAGACAGCTTAGCAGAGCGTTTTTCTAAGGAGTTACCTCCTAGTGAGGAGCAAGCACTTATTAATATTGTACTTAAGCCAAGCATCCCAATTTTTAAAGTAGTAGGATTTAAGACCTTTAATAATGAATAGTTTTTGCCAGAAAATTTGCCCAACAACTTTCAGCTTCCCTGTATTTTTAAAATTAGATTGATCTTAGGAAGATGTATTAAAATCGTCAAGAAATTAGATGATTTGTTTACAAAGACAACTTAGATTTTGTTGAATAATGAATTTTTTATGAAGAATTGTTTAAAGAAAAGCCAGTTAGTAGCCGAATTTGTATCTCAGGCTTTTCTTTAAAGTGTATGTGTTTAGATGCACAAGAAAGCTTAGTCTAAAGTTTTTAGCATCCAGATTTCACAAGCTGCACTATGACCTGTATTGCCTTCGGGATGATCGAGATGTTCAAAACCTAATTTTTCGTAAAGCTTCACTGCCTGCCAAAGACTTGCAGTAGTCTCAAGATAGATTCGTTTAAAGTTCTGCTCATGAGCAAAGTCAAAGGTCAGATTTAAAATCTTTTTTGCAAATCCATAACGACGAATAATGGGTAAGAAATACATTTTCTGTATTTCTAGAATACTCTGATCACCCTGTAATGGCGCAATACCTCCGCCACCAAAGACTTGATCCTGCTCATCGATAATGACCCAATAAGCTGCATTTGGCTGCTGATATACTTCATACAGGTTATCCAGGATTGAATCACCGACAGCAAAACCGGATTCTGCTGCAAGTCCGAATTCTACGGAAACTTCACGAATAATCTTGGCAATTTGAGCATTATCTTGAGGTTGTATAGGACGAATAGAATACATAGGTCATGACATGAAAAAGGATGGAAATTTTATAGTCCGAAAACCATAAAAAATCCATCCTTTTTGATGATTCGTTCTTTAATAAAGCAGTATTTCCAGTTTTTGATTATTTTAATTCACTTGAAGATTTACCCAGTTCACGTCGAGCAATAATGAGTTGCTGAATCTGTTGAGTTCCTTCAAAAATATCCAGAATCTTGGAATCACGTGCCCATTTTTCTAAAAGTTCAGTCTCGTTATAGCCTATAGATGCTGCTAATTCGACGCACTTCAAAGTGATTTCATTCGCGATACGACCCGCCTTGGCTTTAGCAATAGAAGCTTCACGGGAATTAGGCTTACGATTATCCGCCATCCACGCAGCTTTTAACATTAATAAACGGGCAGATTCCCATTCGGCTTCCATACGATAAATCTGCGCTGCAATATTCGATGTTTGTAAGTAAGGTGTATGGTACTCAGAATCTAGCTGATCCTTAAAAATTTCCTTGGTTCTCTCTAAAGAAGCTTTAGAGCAACCAATGGCCATCGCTGCTACAAGTGGACGGGTATTATCAAAAGTTTCCATGACCCCAGCAAAACCCTTGGCCACATCAATTTCAGCATGTCCAAGCAAATTAGCAGCAGGTATACGACAATCAATAAAACTAATTGCAGCCGTATCCGAGGCTTTAATGCCTAGCTTATGTTCCAGACGCTCGATTTTCATGCCGGGTGTGCCTTTAGGTACGACAAAGGATTTGATTGCAGCACGACCAAGTTTTTTATCTAAAGTCGCCCAGACCACAATCGCATCTGCACGTTCGCCAGAGGTGACAAAAATTTTTTCACCATTGAGGATATAGTCATCACCCTCTTTAATGGCAGTGGTACGAATGGCAGCTGAATCCGAACCACAGCCTGGTTCAGTAATCGCCATCGCTGCCCATATACCATGAAAGCGTTGCAACTGTTCGTCATTAGCAACGGCAGCAATGGCTGAATTTCCTAACCCTTGACGCGGCATGGATAAAAGCAGTCCGGTATCACCATAACACATTTCGACAATACTAAGTGCTGTCGACATATTGACGCCATTTTTATTGCTTTCATCGCTATCACCGCGTTTATTGACCGCAGCTCCTGCATTCATGCCTTCGCTGCCTTGGTTCATACCATCGACGACAGAGGCAAGCATATCCAACTCTTTCGGATAAGCATGTTCAGCTTTGTCATACTTGCGTGAAATAGGGCGGAGTACATTCAGGGCAACTTCATGTGCCTGATCAATCAGCAATTTGAATTTTTTAGGATTTTGCAAGTTCATTTATTTTTTTCCTTATTCTTTGCTCAGGCATGAAGGCCAGAATGTACGATTGCTGTTGCTCTTAAGTCCCGATACCAGCGTTCTACCGGATGTTCTTTGGTGAAGCCATGTCCGCCGAGAATCTGTACGCCATCTGTGCCAATTTTCATGGATTTTTCTGCACAGAGCAGACGGGCCAGATAAGCTTCTCGATGAAAGTCTTGACCAGATTCTGCAAGACTGGCGGAATTCAGGATCAGCATTTGCATGGCATCAATTTCAATCGCCATATCTGCAATCATAAAAGCTACACTTTGCCGATGGGAAATTGGTTCACCAAAGGCTGTCCGTTCATTGGCATATTGCACACAGTATTTTTTAACCGCTTCACAGGTACCGACCGCCATGGCACACCACATTAAATTGCCTAGATCAAGAAAAGCGGTGTAATCAAAATCGTCATCTCCCAAGCGTTGTGCCGGTGTGTTATTAAATTTGAGATTCACAGTTTGAGTGGCTTTCAAGCCCATAGCCGGAGATTTTTGTGCAGTAATGGTATTATTGCGTTGCACAATAAATACTTCGGTTTTGCCATTCAGATCTGCACTGACCAGATAGATATCAGCAGTTTCTCCGAGCATCACCAAGGTTTTTTCACCATTAATTAAATAGTGATCTCCATTCGAGGTTGCTTTAGTTTTTAACTGATAAGGATTAAAGGCAGCTGTTGCTTCCTGTACTGCGAAGGTGGCTTTAAGATGCGGATCATCGGCAAATGCAGTCAAATACTCAGTCTGAACCTGTTCTGAACCCCAACGGGTAATCGCATTAATCACACTAAAGGTAGAAAGCAGACCAGCAGTCAGACTGAAATCACCTTGAGCCAACTGTTGAGCCATCAGGACATTGCTGACGATATTCTGTTCTGCAGCTACACCACCTAAAGCTTCAGGCAGCGCATAAAAATTAAGACCCAGATCAGTTGAATATTGCCAGAGTTCCTTTGGGAAGATTTCATGATGATCTGCATCATGTGCCAAAGGATAAAGGACTTCACTGGCAAACTGCTGCATCACCTCACAGGTCATTTGCTGTTCTTCAGTCAGATTCAGATCGAACAGGGATTTAGACTGATGTGGTAAACGTTGTCTTTGAATTTTCTGACCAGATTTCAGGATTTTCTGAGTCTGGCTGAGTGTTTTAAAACCTGCTTTAGAGCTTTGATAAAGCGATTTTTCTAAAAATTTACGCAGCTTTAATTGGTCGAGTAAATCACTTCCAGCCACTTTGGTCAGGATGGACAAGCCAAATCCTTGTGCTTTGTTCACCATATTGTTCATTCTAATTATCCTACGGGGTGTTATCTTATTTGCCTGATGTTGACATGCAGTTCTAGAAAAAACCATGTCATCAATGACATGAATCATTGTCAATTTATAATTAAAATAAAGAGGGGATTTGAAGAATTAAAATATTGAAACTAAATAGAAAAATAAAATAAGAAAAATTTGGTTTTTATCAAAAATTGACCCGAATGACAAAATCATCCGGGTCTTATATAAGGCTAATAATAACTTAGTCGTTTAGAGATGACGTTTAATCATTGCGCGTACATTAGTTTTCGCATCAATCACCGTCATGAAGGTATAAGCGCCAATGAACTTACGGCTGATAAACATAAATTCTTTAGGCGGTACACTGAAATAACGTGAAGCCATGGATTTAGAAGCTTGCTGCATTACCCGGCTATGAAGCTGGCTTTTTTTCCAGTTATAGCGGTCATGTTCATCCATCACGCCTGGAGGCAGGTCTTTATTGTTCATTGGCGAGCTGAAGGCTTCTGTGGCTAACAGGAAGACTTTCGCCATATCCGGTTTGATGCTAGGCGGAATAGAATCAAAGAATTCATAACCGGTCATGGCTTTCACCATCATGTCTGAATCATGATGATAACCGGCCTGGATCAGGTTACGCGCTACATTGAGTAGATGCTGGTCAAACTGACGGATTGCACCGAAGTCGAGAAGCACAATCTTGTCCTGAATATTTTCGCCATCCCCTAGACGTACCAAATAATTGCCGAAATTCGGGTCAGTCTGCATCTCACCCCATTCAAAAATCTCACGTACTGCGATTTCAAGGGAAGCCTCACCCAGTTTATTACGACGTTCCTGTGGTAGAGACAGCATTACTGGACTATTGATGGGTACACCACGTTCAAAGGTCATACACAGAACACGGTCAGTACAATAGTTATCGATGATGGTCGGTACGATATATCGTGGATCATTTTGCAGACGTTTACAGAAACGACGGGTCGTATCCGCCTCAATTTTATAATTGACCTCACGATGCATCATCTCACGAACTTCATCGAACCATTGATCAAATTCACGGGTTTGCGGCACCATACGAGTCAATTTGAGCATGTTCTTAAACAGGCTCATATCAGAATCAATAGCCTCAGCTACACCCGGGTACTGGATTTTAAGCACCAGTTCCATGCCATCTGACTTACGCACCGCACGGTGAACCTGAGCCAAAGATGCGGTACCTAGGGGCTCATGATCAACCGTCAGATCATCTAGCTTGGAACCTAATTGCTGTTGTAATTGGGCTTTGATCGCCGGCCACGCCAAAGCAACTGTTTTATTATTTAACGTATTTAAGGCTTGAGTGACCTCTTCTGGCAGAAAATGTTCGCCATACAGGGCCATCATCTGGCCAATTTTGACAATTGAACCTTTAAGCTTGCCAATTTCTGCAACCAGATAATCGGCCTGTTCTTTCATGGCTTTTTTGCGTCTTCTTTCTTTTTCTTCTTCACTCGAGAACATAGAACCCGCACTGGATGCTGCCCAGCGCGTACCTGCCAGCAAAGATGCCTTTGCGATCGATAAGCGTCGATCCATTGAGGAAGTTTTCAATTGTTTAAGCTTATCGTTCTGATCTGACATGTAAACTCAATCCTTTTATCAGCATAAAGCGGAATAAATCATTGTAGTGGATATTACCGTGTCTGCACGTATTAAAAAAGTTTAAGCCGCTGAATTCACGGTGAAAATCTCGGCAAGAGCATATCGCTTGCCGTTTTGACCAGTGTAGGGTGAATATTACGACATTTGAAATTGAATTTTTAATTCAGATCGTTGTTGTAACTGTTGTTTATTTGTTTGAATATGTTGATGAATTAGGTTCTGGACTGTTTCATGCATAAAACCCAGCGCATAACCCTTCACAATAATGATGCTTGGCAAACTGAAAAACAGGTATTTGGCATCTTCCAAAGTCGCACTATTAAATACACCTTGCTGCATTAACGTGGTCTGTAAAAATACTTTTTCCTGCTGCACCTGACTGGATAACTGGTCATTCCAGTAGTTCTGGCGCATGGCCATAAGATTGTTGTGCTTATAGCTCATAAGATCTGGGCTCGTTTGGACATCATTGCCGAATTATATGCGGCCATAAAATCAAGTTTCAACCAAAGAACTGTGACATCTTTTTAAGCGAGAAAAATATAGGATTTTATCAAGGACTCAGTTAGTATCAGGCAATAATTTAAACAAGATTCATTATTCAATATTGATTGGAAACAAGCCAGTTTTGGTGAAGGGGATACTATGCGTTTTGCATGTTTATTAATGGCAGGTTGTTTGGGGACGATGGCATTACAGGTTCAGGCGGCTACAGGTTATTCTCAGGAATATACCCAGTGCATGAACTTTAGTTATGGCAATACAGCTAAACTGCAGAAATGTGTGAAAAAAGAATTAAAAGCACAGAATAAACGTCTAAAGAAAAACTATAAGACTTATCTGAAATTGAATGCGGGTTATAGTAATAATATTCGTGATCAGCATACAGTGTGGGAACGCAAACTGTCACAGCAATGCAAGCTGACCATGAATACCCAATATGCCCAGATTAAACAGGGTCAATGTGCGCTGGAGATGGTAAAAGATCAGGCGAATTTGTATCAATTGCGTTCTTATCGTGCCGGTACTTAAACTGATTTTAAGTTAATAAATCCTTCCGGAAATAGCGATAAATCTTAAAAAGCAGGATTCTAATCTGCCTGAAATTCAGAAGATCTGTCATTGATAAACCATGGAGAATTCGGGTTTTTCATGGTTTTGGCATTATAAAACACCTCAAAACAAGGTATCATAAGGCGTTTTAAAAAATGACCTTGGAGACGCCTTAAGTGGATCGACCGACTATTAGCCCTGAACATTTGCAGGAAGCCGCTGAAAATTTAACTACCATTCGTGATTTTATTCGTTTTGGGGTTACAGCATTACGTCAATACGATGCGCACTTAGGTCAAGGTACAGAAGATTATTTTGCTGAAAGTTCAGCGCTGGTTCTACAAACCTTGTCACTGGACTGGAATGCAGATCCTGAAATTCTAGACTCTAAATTATTGCCAAGCGAAGTGGCTGAGTTCTTGAGCTTGCTGGAACGCCGCATTAATGAACGTGTTCCAACCTCTTATTTATTGAATCTGGCCTATTTCTTCGGCAAGCCATTCTATGTCGATGAGCGTGTTCTGATTCCACGTTCGCCAATCGTTGAGCTGATTGAAAACCGCTTTGCTCCTTATTGCCTGACTGAAAATGGTGAAATGGGCGCGGCAGTAAATAACCTACCAAAAAAACCGAATCCAAAAACTCCACAACGCATTCTGGATATGTGTACCGGTTCTGGCTGTATCGCGATTGCATTGGCCTATGCTTTCCCGGATTCAGAAGTGGATGCAACCGATATTTCTAAAGAAGCTTTGGAAGTGGCGCAGATTAACTGTGAACATCACAGTAAGCAGTACCAAGTAGCGTTACTTGAATCTGATCTGTTCGCTAAAATTCCAGCTGAAAACCAATATGATCTAATCGTATCTAATCCTCCATATGTCGATGCAGAGGATATGGCTGATCTTCCTGATGAATTCCATCATGAGCCAGAGCTGGCCTTGGCTGCTGGTCAAGACGGTCTGGATCTAGTACGTAAGATGCTGGCTCAAGCGGCTGATTACCTGACTGAAGATGGTCTGATCGTGATTGAAGTGGGTAACTCTGAATGGGCGATGAAGCAAAACTTCAATACCGTTGATTTCCACTGGTTACATTTCCAACGTGGTGGTTCAGGTATCTTTGCATTGACTGCAGCCCAATGCCGTCAATATCGTGATTTATTCATTCAATCTGTTAATTCATAAGGAGTCGTTGACATGGCAGGTAATAGTATAGGGCAACTCTTCCGTGTAACGACTTGTGGTGAATCTCATGGTGTTGGCTTAATGGCCATTATTGATGGGGTTCCACCAGGGATTGAACTGTCTGAAGCGGATTTGCAAAAGGATCTGGACCGTCGTAAGCCAGGCACATCGAAATTTGCAACACAGCGTAAAGAGCCAGATGAAGTTGAAATTATTTCAGGTGTGTTTGAGGGTAAAACTACCGGTACTTCAATTGGTCTTTTAATCCGCAATACGGACCAGAAATCGAAAGATTATGGCAATATCGCGCAAACTTTCCGCCCGGGTCATGCAGACTATACCTATACCCAGAAGTATGGTTTTCGTGACTATCGCGGTGGTGGCCGTTCGAGTGCGCGTGAAACTGCGATGCGTGTAGCAGCAGGTGCGATTGCCAAGAAATTCCTGTTTGAGAAATTTGGTATTGAAATCCGTGGTCATGTGACCCAAATCGGTACTGAAAAAGCAGAAAAACTGGACTGGAATGAAGTGCCAAATAACCCGTTCTTCTGTGGTGATGTTGATGCGGTGCCGCGCTTTGAAGCATTGGTAACTTCATTACGTGAGCAAGGCACAAGCTGTGGCGCACGCCTTGAGATCATTGCTTCTAAAGTGCCAGTGGGTTGGGGTGAACCAGTATTTGATCGTTTAGATGCTGATATTGCCCATGCCATGATGTCAATCAATGCCGTGAAAGGCGTGGAAATTGGTGATGGGTTTAGTGTCGCTGAGCAGTTCGGTCATGAAACCCGTGATGAACTCACAACAGATGGCTTCCTGGCGAACCATGCTGGCGGTATCTTGGGTGGTATTTCTAGCGGTCAGGATATTCGTGTTTCGATTGCGTTGAAACCAACAGCTTCCATCACAACTCCGGGTAAAACCATTACCATTAATCGTGAAGATACGGATGTCCTGACCAAAGGCCGTCATGATCCTTGCGTGGGTGTACGTGCAACCCCAATTGCTGAAGCGATGCTAGCAATTGTTTTGATGGATCACTTCATGCGCCATCGTGCACAAAATGCCGATGTCGTTGCGCCGTTTGAGCCAATTGAACCTAAATAATTTGCTTTATAGAAGCAAATGAAATTAAAGTCAGGCTTCGGTCTGGCTTTTTTATATTTATAAAATGAAAAATAACAATATTCGTTTAGCCCAAGCTACGGACATTCAAAGCATTGTTAAGTTGATCAATACAGCTTATCGATCTAATTTGGGCTGGACGCATGAACATGACATTTTTTTAGGTGATCGAATTAATGAGGCTCAGTTAAGTGAACTTTTAGCACGGCCTGATGTTGAACTTTATGTCTTGGAAAATAATGATCAACTGGTGGGTTGCATTGGTCTGACACACTTGCCAGATTGTTTTGAAATCGGCAGTTTTGCTATTGACCCAGTCCGGCAAAATTCAGGTTATGGTCGAATATTGTTAGATTTCGCTGAATAATACTCCAGAGAAAAAATACCTTTCAAAAAACTTAGAATGTCTGTTCTTAATGTTCGCATTGAATTAATCGCGTATTATGAGCGTCGTGGTTATCACCAAACCGGCAAAACAGAGAGTTACCCACTGGATGCAGATGTTGGACAGCCTTTAGTAGATTTAAATCTGGTGATTTTAGAAAAGAGTCTCGAAAAGATTTATTAAGTTATTTGAATCTATTTTTGATTCTAAGTGTGTTTAATAAGAATAATGACAGGATATATGAATGGAAGTATGGTTAAGTGCTGAATTAAGTAGGGAAGTGTTAACAGAAGATCATCTTGATCTCGAAAATAAAGCACGTAACGCAGTAGAAAATGCCTTAAATGCTCAACTACAAAATAAGTCGTATGATATTCCTATAGATAAATGGAAATGCATTGAAATTATAATGGGAAATGATAGTTTTGATGAACGTATTTTTTATTCATTTAAACGTAGAAATATGGATTTCCGTTTAAGGATTGATCCAACAACTTTTAAGGCAACAGATGATTTAGGCCGTGAGAGACTCATTTTTAGGATGCTCTTAAGAAGCCTGGATTTGTTAAAAGTTAAGTTTGAAAAAGTCCGTCCGAAGCTTGATGCAAAGGTTTATGAGGAGCTTGAAAGACTAAAAAATGATGCACTAAATGTTGCAAAAGATGAAAGTTGGATTTAAAGCGTATTTTAATTAAAGCCAGCGAGAGTGTTTTTTATTTATTATCCATTGAATTTTCCACTATTTTTATCCTGAAACGAGTCGGTTGTTGTATCCTTGCTCATTGACAGGCAATTGAATTGGATGCGATTGCCGCAAAACCCATATCATGAGTTGTTCAATGTTTCAGACTATCTTCACTGTACTGTTTCCGCTTATTGGCCTGATTACTTTGGGCTATGTATTAAAACAAAGGAAATGGCTGGAAGATAGTTTCTGGCGTGGGGCAGAAAAACTCAATTATTTTGTCCTGTTTCCAGTTATGCTGTTTTTAAATCTGGCCGTAGCCAAGATTGAAATGGCAGTCATTAAAGATGTGGTTCTGGTGGTCTTTAGCCTTATGGCGGTGGTCAGTATTGCGCTATATGTACTGCGCAAGATTTATCAGATTGGCTATGCACGTTTTGGGGTCTATGTGCAGGCACTTCTGCGCTTTAACACCTATATCGGACTTGCAGCAGTGAATGCCTTATTTCATCAGCAGGGCATGACCATTTTCGCCGTAGTGATGGTGTTGTGTATTCCACTGGTCAATATTTTATCTGTACTTGCATTTACTCGTAGTTCAGATATGCAGATCTTCAAAATCCTGATTGATCTGTTAAAGAATCCTTTAATTTTAGGCTCTCTTGTGGGTGGCCTATTTAATCTTTCAGGCTTATCACTCTGGGCTGGGTTTGAATTATTCCTAAAACAGATTGCCTTATGCAGTTTGCCGCTTGGCTTGATGTGTGTGGGGGCTGCCTTACAGTTCCAAGGCTTCCAGCGAGATATCTTCCCATTAGGTCTGGCGACTTTTGGACGTTTATTAGGAATGCCACTTGCTGCTTTCTTTGTCTGCCAATTATTTGATATTGATCCTTTAACCACCCAGGTACTGGTGTTGTTTTTTGCTTTACCTACTGCTTCAGCTTCCTATGTACTGACGCGTGTCTATGGGGGAGATAGCCAGTTCATGGCCAGTGTTATCAGTATGCAAACGGTAGTCGCGGCAGGATCTCTCATGTTGATTCTTTCCTGGTTAATTTAATTTTAGGATCTGAAAGTCGGTCATATATTAAAGTCTAATATTAAATCAATCCTATAAATAGCCTAAGCAATTATTAACATTATTGCTTTTCTTAAATGCCTTGCATTGCAGCATGACGTAGGAAAATGAGGCAAAAAACCAAATTAAAATCTTAAAATTCGTTTGAAATAGATAGTGTTATTTCTTCTAAATTTATTGAAAGTATCGTTACCACTTAAATCACGTGAATTAACATAAATAAAAAACAGTAGTCTCCGATAAGATGGTATATAAATTGCTCAGGATAATAAAAATATTATTGCAGGAGAGAAATGCTACTGCATTCGCCGAAGGAGCAAGGTCCCAGGAAACTCTCAGGCAAAAGGACTGCAATAATATATTAAACTCTGGAGAGAAGTGTTGAATCACTCACCGAAGGGGGAAGGTTGCTGCATACAGCTATGATGCAGTCACCGAAGCTCTCAGGTACACATGACAGATGGGAAAGACATCACATATTGAGGAGAGGTGTCTATGCGTCATGTTATTGTGGTGGGGGCAGGCATTACCGGTGTAACAACAGCTTATGAGCTCGCCTTACTCGGTTATCAGGTCACGGTGGTTGACCGTCATCTTTATCCCGCGATGGAAACATCCTTTGCTAATGGCGGGCAACTTTCTGCCTGTAATGCAGAAGTCTGGAATCAAAAAGCCACTGTGTTGAAAGGCATAAAATGGATGTCACAAAAAACCGCACCGCTATTGCTTAATCCTTCTTTTAGTCTGCATAAATATAGCTGGCTGATGGAATTTCTAGGTCATATTAAAAACTATGAAACCAATACCCGGGAAACGGTAAAAATCGCATTACTGGCCAGAAAACGTCTGTTTGAAATTGCCGAAATTGAGCAGATTGATTTTGATCTGGAAAAGCGCGGAATTCTACATTTCTACCATAATAAAGCTGATTATGATGTCGCAATTAAGGTCAATGATCTGTTGTGTAGTGGTGGTCTGGAACGTAATGCCATCAGCAATGAAGAAATCAAGCAGATTGAACCTGCATTAACTGGAGATTATTATGCCGGGTTTTATTGCCAGAGTGATGCGACTGGAGATATTCATAAATTCAGTACTGGACTGGCAAATGCCTGTATGAAAAAAGGGGTGAACTTCGAATTTGGTCAGGATGTATTTGCGGTCGATCACCAAGCACAGCATATTACGGTTAAATGCAGACCAAGCCCTGAAAATGTGCATGCCAATACTGAAGATGTGCTCGAGATTCAGGCGGATGCCATTGTGGTATGTGCAGGCGTCAGCAGTTATCAGTTGGCAGATCTGTTGGGTGAGCGAGTGAATGTCTATCCGGTAAAAGGCTATTCAATTACCGTACAGCTGAATGATGAGCAAAGTCAGCAAAATGCTCCTTGGGTCAGTCTGCTAGATGAGAGCGCCAAGATCGTCTTGTCACGTTTAGGTAAAGACCGCTTACGTGTTGCAGGAACCGCGGAATTTAATGGTTATAATCGGGATATTCGTGTTGACCGAATTCAGCCTTTAATTGACTGGACACAACGCAATTTCGATCTATGTACTGAACATGTGGTTCCATGGGCAGGTCTGCGTCCCATGATGCCGAACATGATGCCAGTGGTGCGTCGTGGTAGACAGGAACGTGTCTTTTATAACACCGGCCATGGACATTTAGGCTGGACATTATCAGCGGCAACCGCAGCTATGATTAGCCAAGAAATAGCTCAGCATTACCCGGCCTAAGTAAATAGCCCGCTTACGGGCTATTTTTAAAGATCAAAAAATAATTATTTATTCATTAAGCTCCTTCTACCTGAGCAAAAAATTAGGGTCAAGGGAATCTTTATAAAAACCTCTCCTATAAGGAGAGGAAATTTCTAGTTTAAATTTTTAAATATTAATTAGGACATTGATAGATAAAAATAAAAGTCGGCTGTTTAATCATATAAACGATAAATACCACTAAAACGTTCACAGCCTTTTTGTTCAGTACTGACCGTCAAGATTGCCTTGCTATAGTTAAAGGTATATTTGCAGTCATGCTCATTATCCGTAATCTGGCTTTTAGTTTCCGTCGTGGTATAGGCCAAAAAAGGAATGGTCTGGGTTTCTGCACGATTATTCGGATTGCGGTAGGCGATCCCTTCAATCTTGATGCGATCTTTCGTCAGCTGATGAATCTTAAGATGAATCGGCTGCTTGGCCATTTGTCCCTGTTCAAACTTCAGATAGTGCTGAGTCAGGCTCTGATTTAGGGAAATATAAATATTGAGGTCATCCAGACGCTGGTCAAATTGCTGTTTAAAGCAGTCCAGCGTCTTACATTGCTGTAAGCGTGTACTCCATAGCTGCTGAGTATCTTGTAATAAGCGAACAGGCGCATCTGTAATCAGAAAAGCGGTAAAATATTGATCTGTCAGTTTTTCACGCGGTTCATCAAGAGAGGCTGAGCAGATCTTTTTCATGGCTGCGTTATTGTTATGATGACTGTTACAGTCCAGCGATTCAGCATGAATGCTGCTAGCAAAAAGGCCTGTCCCGAGTAAAAGTCCCATTATTTTCATCATATTTATATCAGTTTTCAGTAGCATGATCGCTTATACTTTCACTGTGTTACGCTAGGTCTAACTATAGCGAAATAGAAACGTCGTGTACAAGATTTCAATCAGTTATTTCTAAAGGATATAAAAGTGATTGCACAAATTCGTATTGGTCAGGGACTGGATGTACATGCATTTGAAGAAGGTGATTTTGTCACTCTGGCAGGTATTCAGATTCCACATACGCATGGCTTGAAAGCACACTCTGATGGTGATGTGGTTTTACATGCACTTTGTGATGCTTTGCTAGGTGCCTTGGCGCTAGGCGATATTGGCCAGCATTTTCCAGATACCGATCCGCAGTTTAAAGGTGCAGACAGCAAGGTTTTATTAAAGCATGTCTATCAGCTAATTTTGGATCGTGGTTATCGCCTAAATAATGCTGACATCACTGTAGCTTGTGAACGTCCAAAGCTGGCTAAACATAACCTGGAAATGCGTCAGAGCATTGCCGATGTACTGGATGTGGATGTGACTCAAATCAGTATTAAAGCCACAACCACTGAAAAATTAGGATTTACTGGTCGTCAGGAAGGTATTCTGTCTATGGCAACTGTTCTGATCAGTCATTACAAATAACATCAACCGAAGTTATTAGGATGAATCAGGGATAATTCCAGTTCCTGTGTTGCTTTACGGCCTTGCAGCTGTAGGGCAACCGCATGAATTAAACCGGTCCAGGTTTCATTCGGTTCCCAGAGCTGATGCAGATATTCCTGTGCAGTCGGCATGTCCATATCCATATAGTATTGACGATATAAATACATCAGGCAGCTGACATGATAATTCTGCGTACAATGTACCCAGACCATTTGTTCTTTGACCAGATGATCAATCAGATCCAGTACCAGCAGGCATTGGCTATCCGAAGGGGTTTCCCAGGAGATCGGCAACTGGATATAGTTCAGGCCAAGATCAAGACAAATTTTATCTTCATGTAACAGATGATGATCGCTATCTGTTAATGCCACATTGATTACGGTGGATACGCCGTATTCTTTAATCAACCTCAGTTGTTCAGTTGTCGGCTGACCAGAGCTGAACAGATGGTCATGGATGAACTGAAAATTTTCAATTTGACTTAATGCAGTTTCAATTTCATTCATCAGATAAAATTTTCCTTGTTCAGAAATGAAAACGCCATCTTGTCGATGGCGTTTGTCAGTTCGTTTAACGATTAGGTAAAACGTCCTTCAATGCCTCATGCATGTCAAGCAACACTTTTTCTGTGGTCTCCCAATCGATACAGCCATCAGTCACTGATTTTCCATATTCCAGATCATAAAGATTGGCAGGAATATCCTGACGGCCACCTTTCAGGTGACTTTCTACCATAATACCAACAATTGACTTGTTTCCATCAAGAATTTGTTCAGTAATATTTTTTAAGACAAGCGGTTGTAAGTACGGGTCTTTATTTGAGTTTGCGTGGCTGGCATCAATCATGATCTTGCCGCTGACTTTGGCTTTCGCAAGCGCTGCCTCAGCATCTGCAACTGAACCTGCATCGTAGTTAGGTTTGCCATTACCGCCACGTAGAACCACGTGTGCATATGGATTCCCTGAAGTACGAATCACCGCAACCTGACCTTGGTCATTTAGACCCAGGAAGCTGTGACCATGTTTAACAGATTGCATTGCATTGGTCGCAACAGTTAAGCCGCCGTCTGTACCATTTTTGAAGCCGACTGGTGAAGACAGGCCAGAAGACATTTCACGGTGAGTTTGGCTCTCGGTAGTACGTGCACCGATCGCTGACCATGAAATTAAATCCTGATAGTACTGTGGAGAGTTTGGATCCAGTGCTTCTGTTGCACATGGCAGGCCAAGTTCATTCAGCTCCAGTAACAGTTTACGACCGATACGCAGACCTTTCTCAATATTGAAAGAGTCATTCATATCAGGGTCATTGATCAGACCTTTCCAGCCTACAGTTGTACGCGGTTTTTCAAAATAAACACGCATTACGATATACAGGCTATCTTTTACTTTTTCGCTTAAAGCTTTTAAACGTTCAGCATATTCATGCGCAGCCGCTGGATCATGAATTGAACATGGACCAATTACTACAAAAATACGCTTATCCTTGCCATCTAGGATATTACGAATCGTTTCACGACCATGCAGTACGGTTTGATAAGCAGTTTCAGTCAAAGGTAACTCTGCTTTCAACTGAGCAGGTGTTACCAAAGGAATCATGCTTTGGATATTCACGTCATCAATATCTGATGCTGAAATAGGTTTTGACTGTAGTGTATTCATTGCCGTCACTGGTTTGATCATACAAAAGGTTGTTTAATAGCCTGAATATAACATGAATGATGCGTCACTTTGTTATAAAAAAGATGAATACTTCTTTGAAAAAAAAGTGATGAATCCATGATTTAGTTTAAACAGCAGCTGTTTTTTCTACTGCTGTTACCAATTCAGGTTGGGCGGGTTGCACCGGTTTTGACTTGACTGGATTCACAATGAAATTCACGCCAAGACAGAACAGGGTAATCCCAAGAATTTTACGGATAATTTTCTCTGGCATACGTGAACTGATCAACGTACCAATCACAATCGCTGGAATAGAACCGCAAAGTAACCAGCCTAATAAAGTAAAGTCTACATTACCTGCACTCATATGGCCCAGACCTGCGACTAAAGTTAGAAGTACGGCATGTACCACATCCGAACCGATAATACGGATCATGGGTAGATTCGGGAACATCAGGATCAAGGCCATAATACCGAAAGCACCGGCACCGACAGATGACAGGGTCACAAACACGCCCAGTACAATACCCATGATCACGATCAAGACACGTTTATTGCCAGATTTAAAGTCAACTTTGTCTAAATCCTGAGTCATGTCAGGTAGTTCTTGTTTGCGGTATTTATTAAAGAACTTTTCAATAGAATTGCGGAATACAATAGATGCACCAGTAAGGGTCAGCATAAAGCCCAATACCATGGTCAGCGTTGCTTTATAATGTGTCGATTGACTGAGGTAATTCTCTAGTACCCAGTGGGTCACAAATGAGGCAGGGATACTGCCGATCGCCAGCCAGATCACAATAGGCCAGACAATATTCATTTTCTTGGCATGAACCAGTGAACCACAGAATTTAGAAATTGCGGCATAAAGAAGGTCTGTACCAATCGCGATATGCGGTTCAACCCGAAGCAGTGTAATCAGGATTGGGGTCATCAACGAACCGCCACCGACACCGGTAATCCCAACACAGAAACCAACCAATACACCTGCTAAAATAAATTCAATCGGACCAAACATGCATATATGCCAAAATCAAAAAACGAGCATATCTTATGACTTTTAAATATAAGTCGTTGTCTTGATTATTGATTTGCTTATTCTAAAAAGAGATAAAGACTATAAAATTTAAAGTAATTCATCCTGATTTATATTTTAATTTGAATCATCTAGCATACCTTTCTATTGCTAAGTATGAAAATTGATAAAGCTTCTGCAAAATGCCTTTTTATTTATTTGTTTAAAGATCAGCCGCTTTAAATTTATTTTAATTTTTAAGCTGGGCTAAGGCGCGCGCATTGTCCAGATTCCAGTAGTTTAATTATTTGAGGTAGCCAAGATTTGTGAGTTCAACACTTAGGCATGCTCAAATCATGCTTTATGATAGAATCTGAACGGAATTAATTTGTCTCATTTGAGGGAATACACTTGCAGAATCGGAAACTTAAAATCGGAATCGTGGTGGGAGAGGTATCGGGAGATACGCTTGGTGCGAAGCTCATCCGTAGTTTTCGAGAGCAGGGTATTGATGCAGAATTTGAAGGGATTGGTGGGCCGCAAATGCTGGCTGAAGGCTTCAAGAGCTACTATCCAATGGATATTCTCTCGGTCATGGGCATTGTTGAAGTCCTGAAAGATATTAAAAAACTGTTCGCGGTTCGTGATGGTCTGGTCGAGACCTGGACGAAAGATCCCGTCGATGTTTTCATTGGAATTGATGCGCCTGATTTTAATTTGCGACTTTCCAAGACCCTGAAGCAAAAACAGTTACCGATTAAGACCGTGCAATATGTCAGCCCTTCGGTCTGGGCATGGCGTCAGGGACGTGTGCATGGCATCAAGGCCAGCATTAATCTGGTACTGTGCCTGTTTCCATTTGAAAAAGCATTTTTCAAAAAATGGGATGTTCCGGCAGCTTTTGTCGGTCATCCATTGGCAAGTCAGTTACCCCTAGACAATAATCTGGCTGAAGCGCAGGCAGAACTGGGCTTAGATCCTGCACAAAAATATATTGCACTGCTGCCAGGTAGCCGCCGTGGTGAAATTGAACGCTTAGGACCATTGGTACTGGATGCAGCCAAAATTCTGCATCAGAAATATCCGGATTATACGTTTCTGATTCCCGCCATTAATGAGATGCGTAAACAGCAGATTGAAAACTTGCTGGCACAATATCCGGGCAGTTTAAAAGCACATATCCGCCTGATGGAAAATACCAGTAGTGAGTCAAAAATTGGCCGTCAGGTGATGAATGCATCTAATATCATTGCGTTAGCTTCAGGCACTGCGACACTGGAAGCCATGTTATTGCATCGTCCGATGGTGACCTTTTATAAATTGCACTGGCTGACTTATCAGATTGCCAAATTGCTGGTCAAAATTCCTTATTTCTCGTTGCCAAATATCATTGCTGGTAAAAAAGTCATTCAAGAATTAATCCAGTCAGAAGCAACGCCTGAAAACCTGGCTGCTGAAATTGAAAAATTGATGGATATTGAAGCAGCTCAAATTCAGGTGATGCAGCATCTCACCATGCACAAGCAGCTGCTTTCCGGCAACAGTGAAGATCCTGTCAAAGCGGTACTAGCCTTAGTCCAATAAAGGCGTCTTGCTTTTTTGACAGGCAATACGGTATCGGGTCGGGGTTTGTTCAAACTGTTTTTTAAAGCTTTGACTAAACGCCGTTTCCGAAGAATAGCCCACCAGATAGGCGATCTGCTGAATGCTAAATCCGCTATTTCTGAGATATTGTGCTGCCAGGCGAAGTCGATGCTGTTGCAGATAAGCCAATGGTGGCTCACCAACAATCTGGGTAAACAGCTGGGCAAATTTGGAACGCGACATATGGCATTGTTCAGCCAGGCTTTCTACGGTCCAAGGCTGTTCTGGTTTGCCATGAATTGCTGCCAAGGCATTAGATAGTTCAGGATGCGAAAGAGCATTCAGCCAGCTCGAAGCATTTTCCAGATTCAAAATATAATCTCGCACGCATTCAATCAGTAAAATACTGACCAGATGATCCAGAATCTTGTCCCGTCCCGGACGAAGTTGCTGGGTTTCCAGCGCCAGAAATTGCAAACCAACCTGTAACCACTCTGGTGCTGTATCTCCCAGAATATGCTGAATGTGCAGAAATTTAGGTAAAGCACTCAGTAGCGGTTTCGCCATCTGGATATCCAGATTGGAACGAATCGCCAGGATAAAACTGCGTTCTGCTGAATGGGTGATATTGAGATCCACACATTGCTGTGCATGAGTCTGAAAATAAGAGTTGATCGAATGATGTTCAGAAAAATCCGCATTACCGGGACTAGAAATCTGATGGGCAGAACCAGCAGGCAATAACACCAGATCGCCTTGTTGCAGCTCAAGCAGATCGCCATCTTTGAATATTAATTGCGCTTGACCCTGTAATAATACATAAGCCAGCATGGAAGGTTCATACTGATAATCAAACCCGCCTGGATGAAACACATTGAGGTAGAGATATTCGGATTTTTCCAGATGAATATCATCAAAAATTTTACTTAAAGCATCCATGCTTGACTCTATTCTTTTGTTTTAATTCATTTAATTAAATTTAAATAGCCCAGTCTTGTGATTTAAGGCCAAGACTTGGCCTATTGCGCCAAAGACGCTGACATAGTTTTTCTGGACGTTTAATACTGTTCGCTAATGCTGAAATATTCAACTATATGTGCAGAGTAACATAAAAAGGAGGGTCGCAATGAATGCCCCTGCACAAATTAGCAAAGCTCAGTTCACGCAGGATGCGTCAGCACTGAAAGGTTTACAACTGGATAAAAAACGTTTTGGCTGGCTGCTCAGTCCCGGTTTGCCTGTGATCGGTATGGGAATTCTGGCTGGCTATCATTTTGGTCCCAAAGCCACTAAAAAAGTCTTTGCGATGGGTGGGCCTTTATTATTACATGTGATTATCCCAACATTAGATGCTTTAATTGGTGATGATGCCAATAATCCAAATGATGAGCAGATTCAGGCATTGGTCAAAGATCCTTATTATGATCGGATCGTGAAGATGTTTATCCCATTGCAAATGGCTGCCAATGCTTTTGCAGGCTATGTCGTATCCCGCCCAAATGTTTCTCTGGTCGATCAGGTTCTACTTGGCGTATCTATGGGGGCGATCAATGGAATCGGCGTGAATACTGCGCACGAGCTGAGCCATCGTTCTCAGAAAAAAGATCACTACTGGTCACATGCCAGTCTGATGCCACTGGCTTATAACCATTTCCGGATTGAGCATCCTTATGGACATCATAAACGAGTGGCGACGCCAGAAGACCCGGCATCTTCGAAAATGGGGGAATCCTTCTACCGTTTCTGGCCACGTACTGTATTGGGTGGCTTGAAATCAGCAATTCAGATTGAAAAAAGACGCTTGGAACGTAAAGGCTTAAAATTCTTTAGTCAGGAAAATGAGCTGTTTCATGGCTGGGCGATGAGTGCGGGCTATCATGCCTTGATGCTGAAAATGTATGGCAAGAAAATTATTCCTTATACGCTGACCCAGGCCCTCTATGGCATCAGCCTGTTTGAAATCGTGAATTATATCGAACACTATGGATTAAAACGCGGGCAAAAAGCAGATGGTACCTATGAGCGAACCTTGCCCGAACATAGCTGGAACAATAACAACATCGTGACCAACCTGTTCCTGTACCAGTTACAACGCCATTCGGATCATCATGCCTATCCAAGCCGACCATTTCAGGCATTGCGACATTTTGATGAAGCACCAGAATTACCAAGTGGTTATGCCACCATGCTGATACCGGCACTGATTCCACCATTGTGGTACAAGATGATGGATCAACGTGTGTATCAACATTATCAAGGCGATCTGGCTAAAGCGAATATTCTGCCTTCGAAACGTGCCAAGCTGCTTAAGAAATTTGGTCTAAAAGACACTGCGGCTTGATGATGTAAACAAATAAAAAATGCGCCATTCGAGGCGCATTTTTTATTGATTTTTATTTAGAACCAGTCACTTTGCATATTTAGACAGGTGTCATCGAAGTTCATCAGTAACTTAGCCTGATGTTCAATTTCAGGCAGTTCCCAATGAATAAAATATTGAGCTGCCTGAATTTTACCCGCCAGAAAGGCTTGATCTTCCTGTTGAGAAGATGTGCCAAATTTAAGTTGAGCCTGATTGGCCATTTCCAGCCACAGCCACGCAATAATAGTTTTGTCCATCATATCCAGATATAGGCCAGAATTGGCCAAAGTTTCACTAACTTTGCCTTGATGCAGAGCCTGACCTAAAACCTGTGTGGTTTTTTGCACAGTGACAAGATGCTGTTTATAGACATCTGCCAGTTCTGTTAACTTGCTATCCTGAATCTCAGACAAGGTTTTCTGGATGCGTTGCATGAGCAGGGTCAGGCCTTTGCCATTGTACTGCCAGAGTTTACGGCCTAATAGATCCAGAGACTGAATCCCATAAGTGCCTTCATGAATCGGATTAAGACGGTTATCCCGATAGCATTGCTCAACCGGATATTCACGCGTATAGCCCGCACCACCCAAGACCTGAATCGCTAGATCATTGGCTTTAGGACCATAGGCAGAAGGGAAGGACTTGACCACTGGTATAATGAGATCGAGTAAAATGGCACTCTCTTCATCTTGTGCAGCCTGATGTTCATCAATTAAACGAGCTGCAAATAAGCACAGCGCCAAAGCACCTTCAACATAAGATTTTTGTGCCAGTAGCATACGTTTGACATCCGTATGCTCAATGATATTCACAGGTTTAGCGTCAGGTGTTTTTTCATGAACCGGACGGCCTTGAGGACGGTTTTTAGCATAGTCCAGAGACTCCAGATAACCACGATAACCGATCATGGCTGCACCGAGGCCAACACCAACGCGCGCTTCATTCATCATCTTGAACATGTATTTTAAACCATGTCCCGCTTCACCAATTAAATAGCCTAAGCAATTGTCATTTTCTCCAAAGCTTAGCACTGTTGATGTGGTGCCACGATAACCCATTTTATGTAAAAGGCCAGCTAATTGTACATCATTGGATTCACCTATAGTTCCATCTGTATTGGTTTTGAATTTCGGCACGATGAATAGGGAAATACCTTTTACCCCTTGCGGAGCATCTTGGATACGAGCCAGAACTAGATGCACAATATTTTCAGTAATATCCTGATCACCACCAGAAATAAACATTTTCTGACCTTTAATTTTGTAGCTTCCATCTGACTGAGGAATCGCTTTAGTGGTCAGATCTCCCAAAGAGGAACCCACATTCGGCTCGGTCATCGCCATAGTTCCAGCAAAGCGGCCACTTAGCATATGCGGCAAGAACATTTGTTTTTGTTCTGGAGAGGCAAAGGCTTGAATCAGATTTGCTGCAGCGGCTGTCAGAAAAGAGTAGGCAACAGTCGAAGGATTTGCCGACATGAAATAGGCATTGCAGGCCATATTCACCAAAGTCGGCAATTGCATGCCGCCGTCTGCGTAATCATGCTGGGCGCAGAGTAGACCAGCATCAGCAAATTGTTGCCATGCTATTTTCACTTCATCAATGGTCTTCACCTGTTTGCCATCAAAGCTCGGTTCTTGGTGATCAGCCTTGGCATTATGCGGCGCAAAATAATCGGTCGCGATGCCTTTTGCCGTTTCTAGGATGCTATCAAAAGTATTTTTGTCATGGTCCTGATAGCGTTCCAGTTCAGTTAAAGCTTCGAGTTTGAAAACATCATAAAGCAGAAAATTGAGGTTTTTATCATTAATCAGCTGAGTCACGGTACGGTCCTGAATATGTAATCCTTGAGATAGCATCAAGACTAGCAGTTGCATTTATCAAGGAGGATTGTCAATAATGACATGAAACGGGTGAAAAACGACAAATAGAACAATATGCAACAGGTAGTGATTTTAGGCTTTGATGGTGCTTTGGCTTCAGCAATTACAGGTGTCGTCGACTTATTCGCCATGGCTGGCGTCAGCTGGAATCGGATTCAGCAGCAAAATGTGCAACGCCTGTTTAAAGTCAGGATCGCCAGTCCAGATGGACAACCAATTCGTTGTATTAACGGCCTGGAATTACCAGCTCATTGTTCATATCAAGAAATTCAAACAGCAAATATTCTGGTAGTGCCGACCATCGCCGCACCTATACAAGAGGTACTGGATGAAAATCCAGACCTGATTCAGTTTTTAACTTCTGCTCATGCACAATCCACCTTAATCGCTGGAAACTGCACCGGGAATTTCTTTCTGGCAGAAGCTGGTATTTTAGATGGTCGTGTGGCGACAACGCATTGGGGCTTTCAGGACATGTTTCGTGCACGTTATTCTCAGGTCAAACTCAATGCCGATCTGATGATTAGCCGGGATCAGAATATTTACTGTGCAGGTGGAGGCTTGGCCTGGTTTGACCTAGGCTTGCATCTGATCGAACGTTTCTATGGTTTTGAAGTTGCCATGCAATCTGCCAAATCCTTTGTGATTGATTATCGACGCGATAGCCAATTGTCTTATTCCTTAATGAAGATTGGTCAACCACATCATGATGAACTGGTGCAAAAGGTTCAGGACTGGTTAGAGCAGCATTTTCATGAAGAGTTTACTTTAAATGCGCTGGCAGAACGTTTTAATGTCACCACTCGTACTTTAATCCGGCATTTTAAGCAGGCGCTAAATATTGCACCGAATCAGTATCTGCAAGCCATTCGTATTGAAGCGGCACGCAAACGGCTTGAGGAAACCGATCAGGCCATAGATCTGATTATGCAAAATGTCGGCTATCAGGATCCAAGTTCATTTCGGCGTTTATTTTATAAGAAAACAGGGTTAACACCTTTAGAATATCGCCGTCGTTTTAGTCGACGTTTCTAGATTTTGACAAAAAGAGAGATTCGAAAAGCTCTCTTGGCATACATATTAGCTAAAGACGTCTTTACGTAAATAATGCGTATAAATGGTTGAAGCGATGCTTTGCAGGAAGCCGGTGAACATAATCCAGTAAATAAAAACTTCACGTTCTAACCATTTTAGTCCGAAGCCTTCAAATCCGATGATGATCAAAAAGGCTGAACTAATCCCCAAAAATAAAATTTTATAGGACAATGACTTCTGCTTTAATAAAATCATTGTTCCTCTTTCGTCTTTGGCTTCTTGTGAGCATTCAAAGCGTATTTTATATATTTCACAGCAAATCACAGCCACCACAATACTTAAAATACTAGCCATCAATAACCAATATAGTGTCATGTTTCTTCCTCAGCATAACTAAACAGTTCCTCAATCGTGGTTTCAAGTGCATTTGCTAACTTGAATGCCAGAATCAAGGAAGGGTTGTACTTCTCTTTTTCTAATGCGGCAATCGTTTGGCGGCTGACTGCCACTGCATCAGCAAGCTGTTGTTGTGTCCAACGTTTTTTAGCACGAAACACGATGATGTCATTCTTTAACATGTCTTTACTCCAACATCATTCAAAATGTAATATATATTTAACATTATGTAAACTATATATTTCATAATGATAAAAATAAGTGTTATTTAAAAGATTGAGATATAAAAAATGGGCTAAATGCCCGTTTAAAAATTTTTGAATCAGCTGGTTTAAGCTTTGACTGAGGTCGATTTAACCTTGCGGCCATGCAGCAGGTAATACCAGATCAGACAACTAAAGGTAAGCACTGCGGAAAACAAATAAAGCTGACGATAACCCACCTGATCCAGCAGCATACCGAGGAAATAAGGTCCGAAACCAAGACCGGCATCTAGTGCAATAAAGAAAGTCGAGGTCGCCAGACCCATCCGTTGCAAGGTGGTACTTTTCACGGCAATAGTTTGACACACTGACTGAATATTACCGAAACCAAAACCTAATAACGCGGCACTCGCCAGTAACATCACAGAGTTTTGTGCCTGACTCAGCATTAGAATACCTACTGCCATAATCACGATTGCAGGATAGATAATGATGTTTTCACCTTTACGATCCATTAATGGGCCAGTAAATGGACGCGACAGCAGAATGGCAAAAGCATACATCAGGAAGAAGAAAGAGGCTGCTTCGACCAGATTGATGTCCTTGGCATAGAAATGGATAAAGGACAATACGCCTGAATAACAGGTAGCCACCAGCAGGACAATGATAGCAATCGGCAAGGCATTCGGCTCTACATACTGAGCAAGCTTACTGGCAGATTGTGGAACAGAGGAAGTCGATGTACCACTCGCTTTAAGGCGCGGCGGCTGGATAAACAGACCGCAAATCAGGCAGCTGAGCGCAACAATAGTAGTAAAGATAAAAATCACCTGATAATTAAAATTCGTCATCAGCCAGATCCCGACAAAAGGACCAATCGCTGTACCAAGCGTACTGCTCATACTGAAATAACCAATACCTTCACCACGTCGTGTTGCTGGAATGGTTTGCGCAATTACTGTGCCGAGTACGGTAGATGCCATACCCATCATAAAGCCGTGGATCAGACGAATACCCAATAACACTTCTAGTTTGGCCGGAATCATATAAAGTCCGGAAAATAGCAAAAAGCCAGTCAGGCCAATCACCAGGGTATTTTTCAGTCCTAGACGATTCAGCAATTTCCCAATAAATAAGCGTCCAATTAGCGTTCCGACAATAAACAGACCGGATACCAGACCGGCTTGTGCAGTCGATGCTCCCAGTTCAGCGACCGAGAAACCGACAATCACAATCACCAGCAGGTAAAACACCAGAACGAGCTGGAAATTAACCAGACTGACCAGGACGAAATTAGAGGTCCATAAGCGGGCTTGATCTTGGCTCATTGTGGTGTTTCCTGAGATGAAGGATGTAATTGCTGAATCAGCTGTACCAAAGTGTTTTTACTGCTTTGCAGATCATGTGCGTCAATCTGTTGCAGTAACTGATCTTCAAAAGCATCAATCTGTTTGGAACACAGGTTAAAGGTTTTAACCCCTTGCTCGCTGAGTTTGAATAATTTCTGACGTTTATCTTCGGTTTCGATCTGGCAGATTAAGTCGAGTTCACTTAAATGCTGGATACGTTTGGTTATGCTTGGTTTTGAAACATTTAAATAGCTTGAAATATCAACCAGTGTGCATTGCTGTTGGGATTGAATGGTATAGAGCACTTGCCATAAGGAATAATTAAGTTGGGAGGATAACAAAATAGTATTGATTTCATCACTCATGAGTCGTGCGCAACGCAGCAACAGTGAACGAAATCTGGAAGAGGGTTGAAACATATAGTTAACCTGGCTAACTAAATTGTGCCTAATTTACGCCTCTTTATTCAATTAGACAAGAGGGAAATTTTGAAAATTTTTACATGGTTAACGTCTTTTTGACTAAGTTATTACAAGTCTTTAACCTGATTAAAAAACAATCAACAAAAGACTACATACTTTTAAGAATGATTCAGCCTAAGCTACCTAAGCACTAGAAAAATCCATCACTTAATAACTGAAGGGCAGATATGCCAAATAACACTGCATAGGTGAAGTTTATGACTCTGGGTTTAACTGCATTAGAGTTAGCACGAATACAGTTCGCCTTTACTGTATCTTTTCATATTATCTTTCCTGCAATTTCAATCGGATTAGCAAGTTTTTTGGCTATTCTGGAATGGCGCTGGTTAAAGACTAAAAATCCGATTTTTCAGGATCTGTTCAAGTTTTGGGTCAAAATTTTCGCCGTCGCATTTGGTATGGGCGTCGTATCCGGTGTGGTAATGAGCTATCAGTTCGGAACCAACTGGAGTGAGTTTTCCCGGGTCGCTGGAAGTGTGACCGGACCCTTGCTGGCTTATGAAGTTTTAACTGCGTTCTTTTTAGAAGCCGGATTCCTGGGCATCATGCTCTTTGGCTGGGATCGGGTTGGCCCACGAGCGCACTTTTTCTCCACTTTAATGGTGGCAATCGGCACCTGTATTTCCATGTTCTGGATTTTATCTTCCAATAGCTGGATGCAGACCCCTCAAGGTTTTGCGATTGAAAATGGCCTGATCGTCCCGCAAGACTGGGTAGCGATCGTATTTAACCCGTCTTTTCCTTATCGTTTGGCTCATATGGCAATGGCCGCCTTTCTGGTCTCCGCCTTACTTGTAGCCTCAACAGCGGCATGGCATCTGATCAAGGGCCGTCGAGATCCTTTAGTCAAAACTTCATTTTCCATGGCCATGTGGCTGATTCTGGCACTTGCACCTTTACAGATTTTTGTGGGGGATATGCATGGTCTGAATACGCTTGAACATCAGCCAGCCAAACTGGCCGCGATGGAAGGCCATTGGGAAACCAATCATGATGAAGGAATGCCTTTATACCTGTTTGGGATTCCAGACATGCAAGCTGAAGAAACCAAATATGCAATTGGTATTCCTAAATTGGGTAGCCTGATTCTGACGCATTCTATGGATGGAAAAGTCACGGGGCTTAAAGATTTTGCACCTGAAGATCGACCCAATTCACTGGTGGTGTTCTGGAGTTTCCGGATTATGGTCGGGCTGGGTATGTTAATGCTCTTGCTTGCACTCTGGGGATTATGGTCACGTACTCGAGGACGGTTTTATGAGTCACGTGGTCTGCATCGTTTTGCACTCATCATGGGGCCATCCGGATTTCTTGCTATGCTGGCAGGATGGTTTACTACAGAAGTCGGTCGTCAGCCTTGGGTTGTCTACGGCATTATGCGGACCAAAGATGCATTATCACCAGTGTCTGCTGAACAGGTCGGTCTAACTCTGATTATCTTTGTGGTGGTTTACTGCGTCGTTTTTGGTGTGGGAATTTTCTACATGTTGCGCCTTATGCATAGAGGTCCAGAATTTATTCATTCCAGACCACACCATGAATCGGATAGCGATGTGGTTCAGGCTTCTCGTCGACCATTGAGCAGTATTCGCGAACGTATTGAAGAAGTTCCTGAACATCCGGATCAGGAGGATAAAAAATGATTGATTTATCATTAATTTGGATTGCGATTATTGGCCTGGGTGTACTGGTCTATACCATTCTGGATGGTTTCGATCTGGGAATTGGTATTCTATTTCCATTCTTCCCGCATCAGGATGAACGAGATGTCATGATGAATACGGTCGCTCCAGTCTGGGATGGTAATGAAACCTGGATGGTTCTAGGGGGCGCCGGATTATTTGCTGCCTTTCCATTGGCTTATTCGACGGTACTCTCAGCGCTATATATGCCCATTATCCTGATGGTGATCGCCTTGATTTTTCGTGGTGTCGCTTTTGAGTTCCGTTTTAAGGCGAATAAAAGCAAACACTGGTGGGATAAAGCCTTTATTGGGGGATCGATCGTTACCAGTTTCTTGCAAGGGATGATCCTGGGTGCATATATTCAGGGGATTGAAACACGAAATGGTGTCTATGTAGGCGGTGGTCTGGACTGGCTTAGCCCATTCAGTATCTTTACCGGAGTCAGTGTCGTGGTGCTATATGCAGCATTAGGCTGTGGATGGCTCATTTATAAAACCGGTGATGATTTACAGGATCGCATGTTTAAACTGATGCCGAAACTGATTATTGCCTTACTGATTATTTTAGGCGCTGTTAGTGTTTATACGCCGTTGACCCATCCGCAAATTGCGGAGCGTTGGTTCAGCCAGCCACAATTTACCTACTTTATGCCCGTACCGATCTTGGTCATATTGTTTACCTGGCTGGCCTTACGCGCCTGTAAAAGACGCAGTGAACTAGGTCCATTTTCCTATATGCTGGTGCTGGTATTCCTGGCATATACCGGTTTTCTGATTAGTCTGTGGCCATATATTATTCCGCCATCAGTCACGATCTGGCAGGCAGCGGCACATGAAAATAGTCAGTTATTTGCCTTGATTGGTGCCTTGATTCTGATTCCGATTATCGTGATTTATACCTGTATGTCCTATTGGGTATTCCGACACAAGGTACGTGTTGGAGATGATGGTTATCATTAAGGAGCAGTTATGACACGCAAACAGATAGTATGGTTTGTCGGCTTATGGCTTGCAGGTTTTTTGACACTAGCACTTATTGCAGGGGCATTCCGCTTTCTGGTGCATTTGGCCTATTAGGTATATTAAATGAACAAAGAAAAGGGATTTGTTAGTACAAATCCCTTTTTATAGGCTAAATTTTTGATTTTTAAAATATCAAGATGAGGCTTTGATCTGTTTACGATAAACACTTGGACGGACAGGGCGGCTGTTTTTCCATAACCCTTTTTTCTGCTTTTTGGCTTTATTCTGTAGTTCCATCATATAGCGTAAATGGTTTTTATCCCGGATATATTCCTCATAAACCCATGCCGCACCACGTTTCACAATCTCTTCATTGATATTCTTGCGATAACGATAGACCACACCGACACAGCGACCATATCGGTCAATATCCGTAATTTGTACCCGAATCATTTTATTTTTAACCATACTTTGAACCAGGCGTAGTGATTCCTTACCATAGGCCTGTGAAGATTCAGGTGCATCGACATAGGCAAAACGTAATTTGGTCTCAGAGCGACGGATATTAAAACGGTAGCAGGTGAGGGTGTCACCATCACTGACCGCACTTACCCGGCACCAATATTTCTTACCTTTCTTAAAGGGGCGAAATAGGTCCTTTAAATACACCGTAATTTTATGCAGCAGATAATAGGAAAAACACAGAAGTACGAAGCCCAGCACAATTTGCCAGGTAGTGGAGAGATGTAACAAGGGTAAGATCCAAATCAGCAAAAACAGCCGCATAAACACAGCTAAAAGTTGAGCCATTTTAGATCAAAGCCACTCCGCATAGGGCTTAAAAAGCCATCAATCGGTGTTTTGTTTTGTACCGATAAAATAGCCTCAGCAGTATAAAACCAAGCCAACCTTAATCCTAAAACCTGATAGTAAAAATAGCCTAAGTAATTTTAAATCATCTCATAAATAGCCTAAGCAAAAATTCTATAAATTTCATTTCTCAAAAATTGATGTCTTTTATTCTCCTGCAAATCTTTATGCCAATACATCCCCATATTAATTTTCGGCAGTTGTACAGGAACGTCAAAAATATTCAGACAGTTTGCTAACTGTAGATGAGTCAAAACATTTTTAGGAATTGTCAGCATGGCAGTCTTTTGCTGTTCCAGAATTTGCAGGGCTGTGGAATAGTGCTGACAACGTAAAAAAATCTGTCGGGAATAATGTTTTCGACTTAAATATATATCTTCAACTAAAACTCCCGTACGGCGTGAGGAAACGCCAATATGAGGTGATGCCAGATAAATCTGTTCATTCATTTCTGTTCGTTGTGTACAGACCACGAATTCATCCTGTACCAGTCGTTCAAACTGAATTTTTTCACTAATACTTTGCTCCAGATCAATAACAAAATCGACCTGTTGAGAGGCGAGATCTGCAGCAATATTTTTACGGTCGAGTTTCATGCTACTCAGTTGAAGATCCAGGTTAATTTTTTGGAAATGTTGAACCAGTTTAGGAAAGATCATGGGTTCAATTTCGTCATGTACAGCAATTTTTAAGCTATGAATCGATTCCGGTCTGAATTGCTGATGCTGCATCGAAATATTCTGAATCGTAAAAAGTGCATTTTTAATTTCAGGATAGATCTGATCCGCAAACGGCGTAGGTTGCATCTTGCTACCCGTTCGCACAAATAAATCATCTTGTAAATGCTGTCTTAAACGTTGTAAAGCATGACTGGCCGCTGACTGGCTTATCGATAGAATTTGCGCAGCTTTAGAAATACTGTTTTGTTCGTAAATGGCAATAAAAAGTGGATAAAGATTAATATCAATACGATGAAAATTTCGTAGATCCATCACGGTTTTTGAATGAATACTATGCATACTACTATATGGAATTAAATCATTTTATTCATAATAAGTTTTGGGTTAAGGTGTTGTAAAGCGTATGAATTAGAATATTCAGAGGGATAAAGCAATGTTTGAGCTGTCAGCACGTGTACAGGATTATTTAAATAGAACAAAAAAGTTTATTATTGATGAAATTGAACCTGTCGAGGCTGATTTCTGGCATCAGGTACATGAACTGAATCAAGGCGGTGACTGGACCAAATGGCAATGGCCGGCAGAACTTGAAACATTGAAAGATAAAGCCAAAGCGGCAGGTCTCTGGAATATGTTTTTGCCTTGTCCAGAATTAGGTCAGGGATTATCCGTTCAGGAATATGCGCATATCGCTGAACTTTCTGGACGAAGCCTAATTGCACCTACTGTCTTTAACTGTAATGCACCAGATAGCGGCAATATGGAAGTACTGTGGCGCTATGGTTCTGAAGAACAAAAACAGCAATGGTTAATGCCACTTCTGGAAGGGAAAATCCGTTCAGTGTTCTGTATGACTGAACCTGCAGTGGCTTCTAGTGATGCTACCAATATGCAGGCGACGGCGGTAGTTGAAGGTGATGAAATTGTTTTGAATGGTCGTAAATGGTGGTCTTCAGGTTTGGGTGATCCAAATGCCAAAATCATCATCTTTATGGCACATACACCGGATGAATCCAAAGACCGTCATCATCAGCATTCCATGGTTTTAGTTCCAGTCGATACTGCAGGCGTAAAAATCGAACGGATGCTTCAAGTCTTTGGTGACTATGATGCACCACATGGCCACGGCGAAGTCAGCTTTGATAATGTTCGTGTTCCAGTTTCGAATTTTATTGGCGGTGCAGGTCAAGGCTTTGAAATTGCCCAAGGTCGTTTAGGGCCAGGCCGTATTCACCATTGTATGCGTTGCATCGGTGCTGCTGAAAAATCATTAGAGTTGATGATTGACCGAGGTATGAGCCGTACCGCATTTGGTAAAGAGATTTTAAAACTGGGTGGTAACCTGGAACGTGTCGCAGAAGCTCGCGTTGCCATTGATCAGGCTCGATTATTAACCTTGTATGCTGCCTATAAAATGGATACTTTAGGGAATATGGCAGCACTGACTGAAATTTCTGCAATTAAAGTGGTCGCGCCAAGTGTGCTGGAAAAAGTCGTGGATATGGCAATTCAGATCCACGGCGGTGCGGGTGTTTCTCGTGACACACCGCTGACCGGATTCTTTGCCCAAGCCCGTGCCTTACGTCTGGCTGATGGCCCGGATGAAGTGCATAAAGGCATGATTGCCAAACTGGAACTGGCAAAACGCGGTTATAGCACACGTCGTAAAAAATAAGCTGGCTTTATATACAGAACATTGAAACGTATTAGAAGATTTTAAGGAAAAATTATGGCGGTCATTGATGTAGGTGGATCAGTTCGTGAAGGTGAGGAACTGGATGTACAGGCCATCACAGAGTGGTTAAATCAACAAGGAGCAAATGTAGAAGGTCCTTTAGAGCTTACTCAATATTCAGGTGGAGCTTCTAACTGGACTTATCGTTTGCAATATGCCAATGCCGATTTAATTTTACGTCGTCCGCCTCAAGGGACTAAAGCCAAATCTGCGCATGACATGGCACGTGAATATCATGTACAAAAAGCCTTGGCTGACCATTATCCGGTCGTACCTGAAATGGTGGCACTTTGTCAGGACGAATCAGTCATTGGCTGTGACTTCTATGTAATGAAACGCATTGAAGGTATTATTCCGCGTGCCAAGCTGCCGCCTGAATTACAACTGACTGAACCAGATATCCAGACTCTATGTATTAATGTGATTGATAAGCTGATCGAACTACACCAAGTTCCTTACACTGGTACAGAACTGGAAAAGTTAGGCAAAGGTGAAGGCTATTGCCGTCGTCAGGTAGAAGGCTGGGATGCACGTTACGAAAAAGCCAAAACATTAAATGTTCCATCTTTTAAATACGTGCGTAACTGGCTGAAAGATAATATTCCATCTGATTCTAAAACCTGTGTCATTCACAATGACTGGCGTTTTGATAATGTCATTTTGGATCCAGAAAATCCAACTGAAGTTATTGGGGTGCTGGACTGGGAAATGGCCACCCTGGGTGATCCGCTGATGGACTTGGGTTCTGCCTTGGCTTATTGGGTAGAAGATACGGACAATGCCATTTTTAAAGCAACACGTCGTCAGCCCACCAATTTAAAAGGTATGTTTACCCGTAAAGAAGTGGTCGATTACTATTTGGAGAAAACCGGTCTGCAACCGGAAAACTGGACATTCTATGAAGTGTTTGGGATTTTCCGTCTCTCGGTAATTGCTCAGCAGATCTATTATCGTTATTACCACAAACAAACCAACAATCCAGCCTTTAAGGATTTTTGGGTAGTCATTCATGCCTTGCATATTCGTGCCTTAAAACTGATTGGTCTACAAAAGCTTGAAGCCAATGACATTGCACAAAAATATATCCTGAAATTTAAAGAGTTAATGCCAAAATGACCACCATTTACTTGATCCGGCATGGACAGGCATCTTTCGGGGCAGCCAGTTATGATCAGCTTTCGCCAAATGGGGAACTACAGGCAAAATTGCTCGGTCGTTATTTTGATGAAATTCTGAAAGAAGCACCGTATGTAGTGGCTGGTTCTATGCAACGTCATCAACAGACGGCACAGTTATCTTTAGATGAATGTTTTCCTGAAAGCGAGATTTTGACCGATAGTGCCTGGAATGAGTTTAATCATCAGCAGGTCTTTGCCCGTTATGAACCGCGTTTTAATCAGCCTGAACTGCTTAAGCAGGATGTCTCAGAACATGCCAATCCACGGGATTATCTGAGCAAGATCTTTAGTGGAGCGATTGCTCGCTGGACCTGTGATGATTATCACCATGAATATGATGAATCCTGGCCAAATTTTAAAAGCCGCGTAGAAACCGGTTTGCAGAACTTATGTGATCAGCTTGCGCAAACTAAACCGCGCTATGCAATCGTGTATACCTCAGGTGGCGTCATCTCTGTGGCGGTAGGTAAAATCCTGGGTCTGAGTCCGGAGAAAACTTTCGCTTTAAACTGGGCAATTACCAATACCAGCATTACTACATTGCGTCTGGTCGGAAATGAACCCCAGCTACTCAGTTTGAATGAACATCATTTTATTAAAGCACAGCGTCCAGACCTGCTAACCTGGATTTAAAAATTATTGAAGATAAAACACCTTATAAAATAAAGGGATAGGGTAAAAATATGGCTAAAACGATTTTAATTACTGGTGCAAGTTCAGGGATTGGTGCCGGTATGGCACGTGAATTTGCAAAAAAAGGGTATAACCTGGCGATTTGTGCACGTCGTCTGGAACGTCTGGAAACTTTGAAGCAGGAACTCGAGAGCCAATATGATATTAAAGTCATTGCCAAAACACTGGATGTGACCAATTATGATCAGGTTTTTGAAGTTTTCCGTGCCTTTAAAGAAGACTTTGGCACCATTGACCGGATTATTGTCAATGCCGGTGTAGGTGAAGGCCGCCGGATTGGTAAAGGTAATTTTGCGATCAATAAAGCTACTGTTGAAACCAACTTTATTTCTGCATTGGCACAATGTGAAGCTGCAGTGGAAATTTTCCGCGCACAAAACTCCGGTCATCTGGTGATGATTTCATCGATGAGCGCAATGCGTGGTATGCCAAAACACTTGACTGCTTATGGCGCAAGTAAGGCTGGGGTTGCACATCTGGCTGAAGGCATTCGTGCTGAGCTAATTGATACACCAATTAAAGTCACGACCATTTTCCCAGGCTATATTCGTACTGAAATCAATGAAGGCGCGAAAAAATTACCGTTTGAAGTGGATGAGAAAACGGGTTCACGTTTATTGGCAGAAGAAATTGAGAAAGCACCAGTCAAAGCTTATGTGCCGAAATGGCCTTGGTTGCCCCTCGGTTTGGCAATGAAAGTATTACCGCTAAAATTAGTCAATAAATTAGGTTAAAACCTCAATTTAAAAAGCTCCATTCGGGGCTTTTTTACTTTCTAGAATTAAAAAAATTAGATGAGATAAGTTTACTAATGGCTTTAAAGGTAAAAGATATGATGAATAAGGTTAGTTGAAATTCTCTAAATAGCTAAAACTTTGATGATGAATAAATTTTATTTCTATATAAAATTAAAATTCTATCAGAATAGAAATAATTAAATTTTTAAGAAGATAAATTTTATCGAAAATACCTCCTTATTTTTCTGCTTTATTCTTGGTCTTAAAAAAATTACTACAACTGCCCAAAACTTGAACATACTCACTGCGAAAGTGGAAAGATAACTTCTCTTTTTTATAAATTCCTTTAATGTACAACTGTTCAGAAATCAAAGGTTGTCCATATGTCTACATCTTCGGATATGACTGACCAACAGCGAATCTCTAAGGTCAGAAATATCGTTACACAGGCCGGGGAAGAAATACGTACCCGTTATCCTATACTTAAACATCAGAATTTCATTGGTGCGAGTATTTTAGGTTTTGCCTGGACGGGGATGATCGCATGCGCATTGGCATATGGATATGGTTATCTTTCTGCGTGGTTCACCATTCCCCTAATTGCAATTTTTGCTTCACTGACACATGAATTGGAACATGACCTGATTCATTATATGTATTTCAAAAAAACACCTTGGGCACATCATTTAATGTTGGCTTTAGTGTGGCTGGCTCGTCCAAATACGATTAGTCCATGGGCTCGCCGACGCATGCATTTGCATCATCATAAATATTCAGGCACTGAATATGATCTTGAAGAACGTGGCATCAGTAATGGTATGCCATGGGGGATTCGCCGCATTCTAGTGATCAGTGACCAGTTGATGTCAGTGTATTTGCGTCCTTTTCAGATGTTTAAAATGATTCATCTTTTTATGGAAAAACAGCCTGAAAAAGAACGTAAAGTTGCCATGATTTCTCAGCTATTAGGCTTCTTGCCATTAAGCTTGATTTATTATGGTCTGTGCTATTTATTTGTAGTCTTTCATGTAGGCAATGCCGTTGCACCAATCTTTGGTTATGAAATGCTTTGGTCGGAAAGTATCATCGAAGCTATGCCGCTCGTGAATTTCTTGGCAGTAATTTGGATCATTCCGAATTTTATCCGTTCTTTTAGCCTGCAATTCGTTAGCTCCAATATGCATTATTATGGTGATATTGATCCACGCGATGTCATCAAGCAGACTCAGGTACTGAATCCATGGTGGATGGTGCCATTCCAGTTATTTTGCTGTAATTTCGGTTCAACTCATGCGATCCATCATTTTGTGGTCAAAGAACCCTTTTATATACGTCAGTTGACCTCTAAAACGGCGCATAAAGTCATGAAAGAAGTGGGTGTACGCTTTAATGATATTGGGACGTTCAAGCGCATGAACCGCTGGAATGATCATAAAGTTTGATATATCAGCCACATTAAAAAATCCCGTTAAACGCCGGGATTTTTTTATTTTGCTAGTTAAAGTTACGTGAATATTCATTAAAAATGACTGCTGAGGTATTACTCGTAATCCATAAATTGCAGTAAAATTAATCATATCTTTATATAAATTAGTCCATTATGTTGCTCAAAGCTGCCACTATCGCCTTAATTCCCACGCTCGTAATTCAGGGTAACCGTGTCAAAAAAAATACGATAAAACTTCCAGAACCAGAGGGTGCACGTGAAGGCCAAACAGGAACAGGCAAAAAACTTTCATTACTGATTGTGGGTGATTCAGCAGCAGCAGGGGTCGGGGTAGATCATCAGAATGATGCCTTACTTGGCGCGATTCTGAATGAGCTAAAAAATGACTTTGAAATTGAATGGAAGTTACAGGCAAAAACGGGCGATACCACCTCAAAGGTCATTCGTACTTTAGACCAGATTGAAGCTAAATCCTATGATGTGGTCGTGACTTCAGTCGGCGTGAATGATGTGACTAAGCTCATGCCTGCCGATGTCTGGATCAAGAAGCAGGAACAGTTTTATGGCAAAATCCAGCAAAAGTTTAATCCAAAACTGGTCATTGCAGCCGGTGTCCCTCCAATGAACATGTTCCCAGCTTTACCGAATCCTTTGGCCTGGTTATTTGGTCAATATGCCAAACACATGAACCAACAACTGGAAAAATTTGTGAACAAGCAGATCAACATGCAATGGATTGAATACGATATTGAAAAATATCGGGCCATGAATTTACAAATGGCCAAAGATGGTTTTCATCCAAGTAAGGAAGTTTATACACTTTGGGGACAAGAAGTCGCTAGCAAGATCCGTCAGGCATTCTAAAATAACTGAAATACCTGAATCTGGAACAGTTTATGTCGGATATTGAAACCCATCCATTACCGCCATTTTTACCGCCCAATGCCAAATTATTGATGTTGGGCAGTTTTCCGCCACCCGCAACGCGCTGGAAAATGAATTTTTATTATCCGAATTACCAAAATGATATGTGGCGGATATTTGGGTTAATTTTCTTTAAAAATAAAGATTACTTTTTGGACTTACCTAATAAAAAATTTCAGGAACATCTAATCCGTGAGTTTCTAACTGAAACGGGGATTGCGATTTTTGACAGTGCTTATCAGATCCGACGCCTGAAGGGAAATGCTTCCGATAAATTTCTAGAAATTGTAGTGCCAACCAATTTGCGGGATCTATTAGGGAAAATATCGGACTGCAACCACATCATGACTACAGGCGACAAGGCCACAGATACTTTGATGCTCTCTATGCCTGAAGGTACGTTGAAACCCGGTATAGGTGAGCCAACACAGGCACATTTTCTTGGCCGTGACCTGTATCTATACCGGATGCCATCTTCATCCCGGGCTTATCCTTTGGCTCTGGATAAGAAAGCAGATAGTTACCGGATGATGTTCGAGCATGTCGGTCTAATTTGAGTTATGAATAAATATAAATATTAAGTATATTTATGAAATAAGCTTATTTTTAGAAAGTATTTAAGTATTTTCTACCTGCATATTGGGATATTCGACCCAGCGATAATCCTTAACTTTAATATCCCGAACATGATGAAAGCTGGACCAGATCAGTTTGCTACCTTTACTCCATTTTAATGTAGAGATACGAGATTCAACTTTCTCAATCTCTTCCGCTGTTGCAGGACGTAAAGAGCCAATCTCTGCATATAAACGTACACCGGGATAATGCTTAAATTTTCCCTTGAACATGGAACTTAACCAGAACAGTTTGCTGCTATTCACAGCCTGAATGCAGGCAAGTGGCTGATGCTGTAAATTTTCAGAGAAGGTGGTGGAGTAAGTATCAAAAAAGAAACCTGTACTAGACTGCTGATCCAGAAAGACAGTTCCGATCGGAGTAATACTAGGAAAGCCTTGGGGATTGACGGTTGCGATCGAACAATGCATTGCTGCACGCTGCGCATCTGCAACAACTTGACGGATATTTTGCCATTCAGAAGGGGAAATCATGATGTTTTCTCTTTATTATTTTAATCAAGCTTAATCTGTATGTCTAAAATAGGCATTGCCATAAAAATATTCAGGCAAGGGCAATTTAACCAATTAAATATATTAGGTAAATTCCCTGTAAACGAAAAAGAGCCGATATGGCTCTTTCAAATTTTAGAAATGGAAAAATGAATTAACCATCATATTCCACATAATCCCACAGGTTTAAGCGCGCTTTAATTTCTTTGCGGATATTCGGCAACATCGGGAGTAATGTCCCGTCAATCCATAAACTTAAAGCTTGTGCAGAAATCAGTTGCTGTTGTTCATCGACCAGTTGCGCGCCTTTAACCATCACCAGTGTTTCTTCAGAAGCTTCGGTTTCAACACCTTTGAATAGCACCTGTAATTCATAACCGGTATCCTGAATCAGCCATTCCAGTTCGACCTGGATATTCTGATTAGATTTAAGTACGACCTGACCTTCGACCAAGTCCGAATCAGACAGGCAGTCATGTTCAACCCGTATTTTGGCTAAAAACCATTCTTGTTGAGACAGATCCTGCAAGGTCTTAACAGGGGTGAGAATATCACTGAGTTTAAACTGACGACTTAAATCAAAAAATTGCATGGGAGTGGAAAGCGAAAATTCGCAAAATACTGGAAAAGTGTAATTTTAGAGCAATCAACGGAATAGGTAAAACCTTTGTAGGTATTGATCTGATTAATATATAAGAAATAAGCTGAAAAATATAAGTATAAAAACCCGATTTAGAGATTTAGTCAATTTTATATTGTTCAGCTTATCACCAATAAAGATTTAAAATATCCAAAGCCAACTATCAATTAAGGAAAAATCACATTAAATGTAATTTGATTGCAATGTATCTGTCATTACATTAACCATTCTCCCGGGAATTTTGTTGCCAGATTCATCATATAACGCTGGAACTGTGTCGTTTCAGGGTCATGATTATGCTGAATGACTGAACCATTTTTTTGGTGTTCCAGCCAAATGATCTCACCCTCTTTATCTAACTTCAGTTGATAAGCCATTCTGGGTAAATACTGGTTTAAGGACTTAGTAATTTCATCTTGAAGTTGATCGGATTCAATCACCAGACCGACTTCAGTGTTTAAATAGGCAGAGCGTGGATCAAAGTTAAAGGAACCAATAAATACCATGCCATCCAGATCAAAGAATTTGGCATGTAAACTGGAACTGTTCTTATTTTTGGCCGGAATAATATTACCGGTCATAATTTCATACCAGGTCCGTTTTGGCCGTTCAATATAAGGTTTGAATTCCCAGAGCTCGATTCCATTCTTGAGCAGCTGTTTACGGTATTGCTGATAATAGGCATGAACCAAAGCAACATCATTTGCCTGGAAAGAATTGGTTAAAATTCTGATCTTGACACCCTGTTGGGAACGTTTACTTAAATAATCCGCACCTTCCTGAGTAGGAATGAAATAAGAAGAAACCAATTCCAGGTGGTCTTTGGGTTCACCCATGAGTTCCAGCATATGGGTATAAATATAATCGCCATTCTGGGCGCTACGACGAACCTTGGAAGGGGCATCGGCAACAAAATAGGCATTTCCCCATTTGATCGGGCGCTTTCTCAGTTGTTCATCAATCTGCTGCTCCGCAATACCGACTCGGCGTTTCAATTCATTTTTATCGACTTCATCTTCTTTAAATTCAGTTCTTAGTCGTTTTAAAAGTTGTGGATTACCCGAATCATTTAGAACTTGTCGGATATCATAGCTTAGATCATCGTTCCAGAATTTGATAAAGGTTTGATTCGCATCGTGTGCTGGCTTTCCGGCAAAGAAAATATCAACATCGCTAAACTGAAAATCCTTACTGGCATCAAAATATTCACTACTGATATTCCGACCACCTGTGACCGCTGCCGTACCATCCGCAATAATCAGTTTGTTATGCATACGCGGATTAATATATTTCATACGGAATCCGTAATCCAGGGCACGCAATTGACGGAATTTATAAGGATTAAATAGTCGGACTTCGAAATTAGGATGCTGGGCTAAGGCCAGCAACTTATCATCCAGTTGAGTCCCGTTCTGGTCATCAATCTGAACCCGAACCTTCACGCCACGGTCTGCGGCTTTTAATAATTGGGAGAGGATCATGTTACCAATATAGTCATCTTTCCAGATGTAATATTGCAGGTCGAGATGGTATTTGGCTTGATTAATCAGATATAACCTTGCCGCCATACTCATAAAACCGTCATATAAAGGTAGATAAGCCGTTTTCCCTTCCTGAATCTGTGGCAGTTGTTCCTCTCTGATCCAGTGGGTCGATTGTACTGGAGTAATAGCTTCTTCTTTTGCTGTATTGGGAGCTAATTCACAGCCAGAAATAGTCAGGCTAAAAACAAAAATACTTAAACATGTAATTGACGAGGGCTTAGTCATTGATGTTCCATTAGTTATAGGGGTTTTATTCCTCAACTTGTGATGTTAATGGTTGAATCTCCGAATAGAAAGAGGTTACTGTTAACCATCTGTAAATCAGTAATAAAAGGATCGTTTTACATGAAATCACGTGCAGCGGTTGCATTTGGCCCAGGTCAGCCATTAGAAATTGTGGAAGTAGATGTTGCTCCACCAAAAGCAGGTGAAGTACTGGTAAAAATTAGCCATACTGGCGTATGTCATACCGATGCATTTACCTTGTCTGGTGATGATCCGGAAGGCGTATTTCCAGCAATTTTAGGCCATGAAGGCGCGGGTGTGGTCGTTGAGGTAGGTGAAGGCGTGACGAGTCTGAAACCGGGTGATCATGTGATTCCACTTTACACGGCAGAATGTGGTGAATGTCTGTTCTGTAAATCGGGTAAGACCAACCTGTGTGTAGCGGTTCGTGCGACTCAGGGTAAAGGTGTAATGCCAGATGGAACTACCCGTTTTTCTTATAATGGCCAACCGATTTATCATTATATGGGCTGTTCAACGTTCTCTGAATATACAGTCGTTGCAGAAGTTTCTCTAGCGAAAATTAACCCTGAAGCTAACCATGAGCAAGTGTGTTTATTAGGCTGTGGCGTGACTACAGGTATTGGTGCAGTACATAACACTGCTAAAGTACAGGAAGGCGATAGCGTCGCTGTATTTGGCTTAGGCGGTATTGGTCTTGCAGTTGTACAAGGTGCTCGCCAGGCCAAAGCCGGCCGTATTATTGCCGTGGATACCAATCCAGATAAATTCGAACTGGCTAAACAGTTTGGCGCTACTGATTTTGTGAATCCAAAAGACTATGACAAGCCAATTCAGCAAGTGATTGTGGAAATGACCGGTTGGGGCGTAGACCACTCTTTTGAATGTATTGGTAATGTCGACGTAATGCGTTCAGCACTAGAATGTGCACACCGCGGCTGGGGTCAGTCTGTGATTATTGGCGTAGCAGGTGCAGGTAAAGAAATCTCAACTCGTCCATTCCAGCTAGTCACAGGCCGTAAATGGATGGGTACGGCATTTGGTGGTGTTAAAGGTCGTTCTCAATTACCGGGCATGGTTGAACAGGCCATGAAAGGTGAAATTCAGTTAGAACCATTTGTGACACATACGATGCCATTAGAACAGATCAATGAAGCCTTTGATCTGATGCATGAAGGCAAATCGATCCGTAGCGTGATTCATTTTGATTAAAATGATTTAGCGATTTAAACTTCATAAAGGCCGGTTAACACCGGCCTTTTGTTTTAATAATTAAGATATATCAGATACATTTGCCTATCAAAGCACCACACAGCTTAACCTAAAAAACACAAGGCTTCTAAGGTCATTACATGCCAGATGCTTATAGTGAATAGAAGCGTATTGAGAGACGCGATTAAAACCATGTTTAAAAATCATTTTAAAGAATAAGGATAAGCTCTATGTCGAATGATAGATTTGATCGTATTAAAAATTCTCCTAAAGATGTCCGTGATGATTTAAACGCCGATCCAATTAGCGGCGAGCCAGGTGCACATCCTATTGGCACAGGCGTAGGTGCTGCCGGTGGCGCAGCTGCAGGTGCAGCGGTCGGTGCAGCAGGCGGTCCTGTTGGTGCAGCAGTAGGCGGTGTTGTGGGGGCAGTGGTCGGTGGTCTCGCAGGTAAAGGCGTAGGCGAAGCTGTGAACCCGACTGAAGAAGCAGCATTCTGGCGAGATAATGCTGTTGAAACCCCTTATTATTCAGATGCCCGTACCACGTATAGCGATTTAGATTACGATCGTGACTATGATGCGGCCTATCGTGTCGGTTATGAAAACCGTGGAGCATATGATGCCAATACCCGTTTTGAAGATGTAGAAAGCGATCTGAAAGTAAAATGGGAACAGGCAAAAGGCCAGTCACGTCTGAACTGGGAACAGGCAAAATTTGCAGTACGTGATGCATGGAATCGCGTAACCCGTTAATTGCAAATGCCAAAACCAAGATCTAATATGCTCTTGGTTTTAAGGAAATGGGCAAAGTCTGCTGACCGTCACGACTTTGTCCATTATTAATATCTGAAAGGTTAGAATTCTAGGGCGATAAGTAAAAGTATAAATACTGATAAATATTTTTTTATATTTACTACTTGTCAAAACTGGATAGAGCGCGTATTTTAATTTCAGATTCACATTTTTATGAAAGACATAAACATGTTAAAGCAACCTATCATTTCAAACGCTTATTTTTATTTCTGGCAGTTTAGATAATTGCCTGAATGCGTTTGGGCAATGAAAAGGTTGCCCACCAGTTAATACCTGATCGGCAACCCTGATCAGGTTTTTTTATGCATGTGATTTAACAATTTTTTGGAGACAGCCATGACAAACTTTAACTATTCATACTTTAGCAACTTTTATTGGTCTTACTTTAGCCAGCTAATGACGCTTTCGACATCTTCGATTAGACCCATAACGCTCAAATAAAAGTTTGGACTGATTGCCAGTCCCAGGATTTAAAGTCATGAATATTGCAAATACATCACAACAACATCAAACAGAAACCATTTTAGCTTTGCCACAGCAACTTAAGCAGCAATTGCCACTGTCTCCGCAATTGGCTGTACAAGTCGCTGAACAGCGTCAAATTATTCAAAATATTTTAGAGGGTAAAGATCACCGTTTAATGGTGATTACCGGACCATGTTCCATTCATGATGAAGCTTCCGCACTGGAATATGCAGAAAAATTAAAACAGCTTCAGGAACAGGTTTCTGATCAAATTTTCCTGGTTATGCGGGCCTATATTGAAAAACCACGTACTACTGTAGGCTGGAAAGGCTTCCTGTATGACCCAGAACTCGATGGCTCATCCAATATTCAATTGGGTCTGGAAAAATCTCGTGCACTGTACCTAAAACTGATTGGCATGGGCCTGCCGATTGCCTCAGAGATATTAAGTCCAATGGCGACAGCGTATTTCGATGATCTATTGGCATGGGGTGCGATTGGCGCGCGTACCAGTGAATCACAAATTCACCGTGAAATTTCCAGCCATATGCCGTACAGCATCGGTTTCAAAAATGGGACAGATGGTTCGATTCAAATTGCTCTTGATGCTATTCAGTCAGCTTCCAATCCACATCAGTTCATGGGCATGAGCCAATCGGGTCTGCCGTGTATCCTGAGCTCAAAAGGGAATCCAAAAGCACATTTGATCCTGCGTGGTTCAAATAGTGGTCCGAACTACCAGTTGTCTGAAATTGAAAAAATTAAAGCGAAACACTCAACCGATTTGCCGGCCCTGGTTATTGATTGCAGTCATGGCAATAGTTCAAAAAACCCAATGCTACAACCTGAAGTGCTGGAGCAGATCGTCGCTGAACGTTTGCACAGCAATGTGCGGGGTGTAATGCTCGAAAGTCATCTGGTCGATGGCAATCAGAAAATCTCTGAAGATATGGTTTACGGCCAGTCAGTGACTGATGGATGTCTGGGCTGGACAAAAACCGAGCAATTATTGTTAAATATGGCTGATTCACTGCGATGCGAAAGTTTAAAGCGTAGCGCTTAAACTCACGATCTTATCTTTCCTCAATTCGTTGAGGAAAGATATTATGATCGGATATGGTTGTTCAGAAGTATTTTTCTAAATGCTGAAAGCAACAATTCGATATTTTGAAAATTAAAACAATGAGTATTAAAACGATTTTAAAAAATTCATAAAAAATAATTAATTTAAAAAAATAAACAATAACAATAATTTATTAGAGGTCAGCCTGATACTGTTTTTAAACAGCGGATGAGTAATGATCCTAGGAAGCTTGCTATGTATACAACTGAATTACTCGATGAAGCACGTAAATTTATGCACCATATGCTGACCAAAGTCGTGGAATATGGTAGTTCCGACCTTTTTATCACTGCTGATTTCCCGCCCAGTATCAAACAGCAAGGGTTAATGAAACCGTTTGGCCAGCAGAAACTCACAGCCGATAAGACCCGTTTGTTTGCTTATGCCTTGATGAATGAGCGACAGATTCAGGAATTTGAATCGGTGATGGAATGCAATTTTAGTATTAGCATCCCGGGCGTGTCGCGTTTCCGGGTTAATGTCTTCCAGCAACAGCACAATGTAGGCATGGTGATTCGAATCATTACGACAGATATTCCAAGCTTTGAGCAGTTAGGCTTACCAGCTTCATTGCAACAGGTCATCATGCAGAAACGTGGTTTGGTGCTGGTAGTTGGTGCAACGGGTGTCGGGAAATCGACTACATTGGCAGCCATGATTGATTATCGTAATACGCATACTGAAGGGCATATTATTACGATCGAAGACCCGGTGGAATATGTCTATCAGCATAAAAACTCGATGATCACCCAGCGTGAAATTGGTGTAGATTGCGTTTCCTGGCACAATGCACTGATTAATACCATGCGGCAGGCACCTGACGTTATCGTGATTGGCGAAATCAGGGATACAGACAGTATGGAGCATGCAATTGCCTTTGCTGAATCTGGCCATTTATGTCTTGCAACACTCCATTCTAATAATGCCGATCAGGCACTGGACCGGATTATTAACTTCTTTCCAGAAGAACGCCGTAATCAGTTACTGCTAGATTTATCAGCTAATATCAAAGCCGTGATTTCTCAGCGGCTAATTCGCACTGAAGATGGTAAAGGTCGTCGGGCTGCGGTAGAAATTCTGCAAAATACCCCTTTAGTTTCTGACCTGATTCGTAAAGGTGAATTCCATGAACTTAAAACGATTATGACTCGTTCGCGGGAACTGGGCATGCAAACCTTTGATCAGGCGTTATTTGATTTATATAACCAAGGCATTATTTCTTATGAAGAAGCCTTGCGTAATGCAGACTCCAGTAATGAATTACGTTTACAAATCAAATTAAAGAGTAGTCGTATCAATCCTGTTTTACAGGCAGAAAATGCCCAGATTTCACTTCTGGAACAGTCCAGATCGCGTGCACTTTCACCTGACTAATCTTTGTTTTTAATAAACAGACTGCCATTCAGCTCAATAGAACTGAGTCATAAATCTTCTTTAATGGTGGCTTTTAAGCAAGGCAGCTTTCAGCCACCTATCTAATTTTTTAATTTTATTCTTACTTGCCTAGCGAATTCAGTTTCACCATCTTGCGTTTATCCTGAATATGATCTTTTTCATCGTAATATTCTTTTAAAATGAAGTAGTTTTTAAAATGCAAATTTTGCCTAGTTAATTGATATTTTGTTGAACTTCATCACATAATATTCCAAAAATATTTTCTTTATAAATCAAATCTATTTGAGGCTTTAAAAAAAACGCTGCACAATAAAAATCAAATGATATTGGCATGAATCAAGCATTTAAATTCATGTAATTGTGTATTTCCAGGGGAAGAGAATGTTCACGGCAGAACTGTTGGACGAAGCAAAAAAATTCATGCATCACATGCTGACCAAAGTAGTGGAATATGGGGGCTCAGACTTATTTATTACCGCAGATTTTCCACCGAGTATTAAACATCAGGGCTTAATGAAGCCCTTTGGACAACAAATTCTTACTGCTGAAAAAACCAAACTGTTTGCTTATAGCTTGATGAATGATAAACAGCGTCAAGAGTTTGAAGCTGAACTAGAATGTAACTTCGCGATTACTGTACCGGGTGTATCGCGCTTCCGGGTAAATGTTTTTGTACAACAGCTTCAGGTCGGGATGGTAATCCGGACCATTACGGCAGAAATTCCAAATTTCCAGAAACTGAAATTACCAGAATCATTGAAACACGTGATTATGGAAAAACGCGGTCTGGTACTGGTTGTAGGAGGAACGGGTTCAGGTAAATCGACCTCTCTGGCAGCGATGATTGACTACCGCAATGAAAATTCGGCGGGGCATATCATTACCGTGGAAGATCCGGTGGAATATGTACATAAACACAAGAAATCCATGATTACTCACCGTGAAGTTGGAGTCGATTGCCATTCCTGGCACAATGCGCTGAAAAATACCTTGCGTCAGGCCCCCGATGTAATTCTGATCGGTGAGATTCGGGATACCGAAACCATGGAACACGCAATTGCCTTTGCTGAAACCGGACATTTATGTCTGGGTACACTGCATTCCAATAATGCTAACCAGACTTTGGACCGGATTATTAACTTCTTCCCGGAAGAACGCCGTAATCAGTTATTAATGGATTTATCTTCGAATATGAAGGCGATTATTTCCCAGCGTTTGATTCGTACTCAGGATGGAAAAGGGCGTCGGGCTGCAATTGAAATCATGTTAAATACACCTTTGATTTCTGATCTGATTCTAAAAGGTGAGTTTCATGAGCTGAAAGCCATTATGGGCAAATCTCGTGAACTGGGCATGCAGACTTTCGATCAGGCCTTATTTGACCTGTATAACGAGGGTGCGATTTCTTATGAGGAAGCATTGCGTAATGCTGATTCGACTAATGAATTACGTTTACAGATCAAGCTGAAAAGCAACCGCCAGGATAATCCTGCTGCTGGAGAAGCAACACAATTCACGATGATGCAAGAACCGAAAGCTGAAGAAAAAGAACAGGAAAATACTTCAGCATCTGAATAAATACATCTTCGTGTCAGAATTAAAACAGGCAGTTCATCTGCCTGTTTTTTTATTATATTTAGATATTAACTTGTATTAGGCAGTCTTAACTTGAACGACCAGTTTAAAGTAAACAATACTGCATAAGGTGAGTAAACTACAGAGAATAAAGGCGAACTGATAACTATAAGTCGCAATAAGCGCCCCAATCAGTAGCGAACCGACCGCAATTCCTACATCATAGAAGGTATAAAAGGTCGAAGTAGCATAACCAATCCGGTGTTTCGGTGCACGTTGAATGGCCAGTGTTTGAATGCAAGGTTGTGCGCTGCCAAAACCGACACCAATCAATACCGCAGCCAGTAAGAATCCCCATAAAGTCTGAATCTGACTGAGTAAAAAAAGTCCTAAACTAAATACTAAGAGCGCAGGATAAATTACATATTGTGGGCCTTTACGATCATAAATTTTTCCGGTAATTGGACGCAAACTCATCATGGAAATGGCAAATACAACAAAGAATAAACTGGCATAAGCCATCAGATTTTTACTGGCAGCAAAAGGCGCAATAAAAGACATGATGCTGGCGTAAGAGAAGGAAATCAGAGCAGCCAGAACAGCAACAGGCAGCGCTTTCTTTTCTACAACATCAGAAAACACCAGTCCTTTTTTATCAGGAATAGTTTGAATGATGTTCTCAGTCTCCTTGACCGGAATCATTAAGCAGAAAGCAAATCCGATAAAAACTAATGCAATCAGCAATGTTGTGATCTGAAAATAAGACCAGTATTCAATCAGACTTAAGCCAATCAATGGTCCTAGAACAATACCCAGATTGACTGACATAACGTAATAGCCCATGCCTTCGCCTTTACGCTGCTCTGGAATAAACTGATTCACCACAGGAACACAGACGGTAGTCAAAATACTAAACCAGATCCCATGCAAAAAACGGATGATAAATAAGGTCGTCAGCTGATCGGCAAGCAAGTAGGCTAGGGAAAATAGACTGAAAAAGATTCCAGAAACAATCAAGGTTTTACGGATACCCAATTTCTCAATAATCAGGCCGCTAAATGGTCGTACAGCAATCGCTGAAATCATGAACAAGGTCATGGCCAGACCAGCTTGGGCTAAGTTTTCACCTAATTCTTTCAGGATATAAATCGGTAAAATCGTGGTTTGTGCAAAATAGAAAATAAATAAAAACAGGTTATTGGCCAGACACAGCACAAAAGGCTTGGTCCATAAAGGCAATAGATTGGATTTCATAATTTTCCTAAATTGATCTATAGGGAAATGCTGCGGTGAACATGAATATTATTTTTATAAAGCAGCCTGAGCTATCTGATGCGAGCAATAGCAGGCACAGCAAAGACTTTAAGAAAAATGTGTGAAAAATACAATAAAATTCCGATATAAATACATTGTATTTGATGGAGAGCTTTAAATACGAAGTTTTCAATGCGTAAAAAAATCAGCCCGCAGGCTGATTCTTATTTTTCCATACTAAATCAAAGTAGCTTATAGGCCAGCTTCATATTCTGTATTAGACAATAGCTTTTCTACATCTGCCATATTGTCCGGTTTGATTTTATAGATCCAGCCTTTGCCATACGGGTCATCATTAATGAAGTCAGGATCATCTTCAAGCGCAGCATTGATTTCAACCACTGTACCAGAGACAGGTGCATGAATATCAGAAGCGGTTTTTACTGATTCAACCACGCCAGCCTGTTCACCCGCAGTAATATGTGAGTCAAGATCTGGTGCTTCTACATAAACCAGATCACCTAATGCATCCTGTGCATGGTCGGAAATACCGGTCACAACAAGATCACCCTCAATGCGTACCCATTCATGTGTACTTGCGTACTTTAATTCTGAAGGATGATTCATTGATAACTCCCTAAAAATCTTAAGATCATTTTTGATATGTTTTATACATTCTTTTTGGTCAAAACAAAAGGTTTATCCGTGCTTATAAATAAGGATCTTTACGCCAGTTGCTCGGGCTACGACCACTCCAGCGCTTAAACGCCCGACTAAAATTCGCCACATCACTATAGCCAAGTTCATCAGCGATCTGCTCCAGAGTAAAGTCTGTACGGGATAATAAGGAAGTAGCATGCCGGTAGCGCACTTCATCCACCAGCGTAGAGAAAGAAGTACCTTCAGCGGCCAACTGACGCTTTAAGGTTCGATCTGACATATGCAGGCGTTCAGCTACGCTTTCAATACTCAGATAATGCTGTTCGGAATGAGTCAGGATATCCCGTACCCGCATGGCAATCCGGTGCCGTTCACCTAAAGCAGATAATTCGGCTTCACACTGGTTAATCGCAATCTGGCTGGCAATTGGATCAGCATGTACCAACTTGTTCATCAGGTAGCTTTTATCAAAACTTAAAATTAAATGCGGCTGTTCAAAACGGAATTGATGCGTAGGAAATTTCGCCATGAAGCGTTCAAAACCTTCCGGCTTTTTGAAATCGAAGTCGATTTCACCGGTTGCATCGTTAACCCCGGTAATGGCTTTTGCCATACTGATCAGGCCAATCATCAGGGCAATCGAAATTTCGGTACGAAGCGGTTCAAGCTGGATATCAGTTTGCAGCTGTACGGTTGCCTTAGCGCCAAAGGTCGAGAAAAATAACTGCAAGAAGGGTAAACGTAACTGAATGAATCGGTTCGCCAGCACCAGGGCTTCGGTAATATTATTCGCCGTCATGATGGCATAACCGATAAAGCCATGAATTGAAATCCGCATCTGGGTACCTAAGTGATAACCCAATGTCGGTTCACCAGTGAGCTTCAAGGCATGCTTGACCAGTTCATTGGCCACAGGGGTCGGAATACGGTAATCAGGATCTGCCAACTGTTCACTGGTCAGGCCAAAAGGCTTAAAAAGCGACTCATTATTATACCCCCAGCGGGAAATGACATCGAGAAGCAAGAGACCGTATACACCTGGAATACCTTGGTCTTGGCGTGGAGCTATTGTTTTCATGCGCGATCCGTTGCACTCATTCAAATTTTTTTATTTTCACTTCATATTGGCATGAAAAAGCCATTTTCTTGATAAAAATTGTTGGACAAAGCTGTGGCAATTTCCACAATAAGATTTTAATCAACTTAAAGCAGAGTAGCTCAACTTAAAGTTGGAAATCAATGTAAACCAGAGATATTTTAGGGATTTAATTTTAAGCCTACAGATTTCTATTAATTCAGAATAGGGCTGTTTTTTGAATAATCTGGAATTTAAAAATGCTTGTGGAATAGTTGATATTCCCATAAAAGCAAACCGAAGCATGGCTATTCAAGTGACTCAAATAGAATGCTTCGGTTTCTGTTGTAGAGCTTAGCTACTACTGAATAGAGCGATTATGCTTCGTGTAAGTTATCAGTTTTGGTATGTTGCTGTACCAAGAACCCGCCGGTTTGACGCTGCCATAGCTGCGCATAGATTCCGTTTAAGGCCACCAGTTCATCATGCGTACCTTGCTCGGCAATTTTACCTTGATCCATCACAATCAGACGATCCATCTGCGCAATGGTAGAAAGACGATGCGCAATGGCAATAACCGTTTTACCTTGCATCAAATCATCCAGACTATTCTGAATAGCCGCTTCAACCTCAGAATCCAGAGCACTGGTGGCTTCATCCAGAATCAGAATCGGCGCATCTTTCAAGAATACCCGGGAAATGGCAATACGTTGGCGCTGTCCACCAGAAAGCTTCACGCCACGTTCACCTACATAGGCGTCATAGCCTCTACGGCCACGCAAATCAGTCAGATTCGGAATAAATTCTTCTGCTTTGGCCTTGCGTACAGCTTCAAACATCTCTTCATCAGTTGCATCCGGACGACCGTATTTGATATTTTCAGCTACGGTACGATGCAGCAAAGACGTATCCTGAGTGACCAGCGCAATATTTTTACGCAAACTGTCCTGAGTGACATCGGCAATATCCTGATCATCAATCAGAATACGGCCCTGATTCAGATGATAGAAATGCAATAGCAATTGAATCAGGGTCGATTTACCAGCTCCAGAACGCCCCACGATCCCGATTTTTTCACCTGGGCGAATGGTCAGATTAAACTGGTCAATGACCGGTTTTTCATTATAGGCAAAAGTGACATTATCGAATTTAATCTCACCGTGTTTTAGCTCCAGTTCTTTCGCATCTTCTTTGTCTTGAATATTGATCCGACGACCTAGAGTTTTCATCCCGTCCTGAATGGTACCGACATTTTCAAACAGGGCAGAGGTCTGCCACATCATAAACTCAGCAATACTATTCAGCTTTAATACCATCGCTGTAGTGGCTGCAATAATCCCGAGCTGCGCTTGACCTTGCATCCAGAGCCAGATTGCAGTACCCAGCACACCTGCATATAGCACAACACTCAGCATCAGAATGCTGATTTCGTATTGAGCGCCCAGACGCATTTGCTTATACACCGTAACCATAAATTCCTGCATAGAGGATTTGGCATACTGGCTTTCACGACCCGCATGCGCAAACAATTTTACGGTCTGAATATTGGTATAGGCATCAGTCACACGTCCGGTCATGACTGCACGCGCATCCGCTTGTAAGGATGAAATCTTGCTTAATCTTGGAATGAAATAGCAGGCGGCACAAATAAACAAGAATAGCCAGACCATAAGCGGCAAGATAAGTAAGGGTGAAATGGCACCCAAAACAATATTAATTGTGACGAAATAAATCAGCACATAAGCCAACATATCGCCCAAAATGACCCAGAATTCCCGGATCGCCAGCGCCGTTTGCATGACTTTGGCCGATAAACGTCCGGCAAAATCATTATGGAAGAAGTCCAAACTCTGTTTGAGCAATAAATTATGGAAGCGCCAACGCAGACGCATCGGGAAATTACTGTATAAAATCTGATGCTTGATCAGGGACTGGGCACTGGCAAACAGGATATTGGCCAGCAAGATAATACTCAATAAGGTCAGGTTGCTGGCATGTTGATCTAAAAAAGTCTCTGGCTGACTTTGACTCAACCAGTTCACCAGATCACCAATTTTTGAATACAGTAAGGCCTCAAAACTGGCTGCACCTGCGGTACACAATACTAGAATCAGCAAATAACGGCGTACCCCATAAGCTGCTTGCCAGACAAAGGGGAAAAACCTGGTGGGTAAAGGTTGATTCAGGTTTTTGGTGGGATAGGGGTCTACCAGCCGTTCAAGCCATCGAAACATTAACGTACTCTTATCATGTATTTTCTTTGCGAGGATTATAAAGGATTCTGCTTTTTGAAGTCTGAATTTGAGTGAAATTGCCACAAATGTTTAACTAAATCAAACTTTAGGTTGCAGAGCAAAAACTCATGCCAGATTTATGCCAAATAATATGAAGACCAAAAATAAGAGATTGAATTCATTTTAAATACTGAATAAAAAGCCCGAAATAAGAGATTATTTCGGGCTTAAGTTGAGAGGTTAGTTTAAGTGATAATCGGAGATGAAGAACTCGCGTTAAAAGATTCCTTAAAATCACTTCCAGAAGGCGCCTGATACACCTTCAAGCCAAATTCCGGAATAATCGCCAGAATATGGTCCATGATATCTGACTGGATATTTTCATACTCTGCCCAAACCGTCGTATTGGTGAAAGCATAAATTTCCAGTGGTAAGCCTTCGCTGGTCGGTTGTAACTGACGCACCATTAACGAGAAATTTTTGGCAATACCGGGATGCTGTTGTAGATAAAATTCCAGATAAGCGCGGAACGTGCCTAAATTGGTCAGACGGCGCTGGTTGTATTGTGAATGATGCTGGAGCTGCTGGTTAAACTTCTCTAGTTCTTCTGATTTGGTATTCAGATATTGATCCAGCAGGATAAAATTTTTCAGCTTGTTCTGTTCTTCAGCCGTCATGAAATGTACGCTGGTTTGATCAATATGAATTGAACGTTTGATCCGGCGGGCACCCGCTTCCTGCATGCCGCGCCAGTTTTTAAAGGTATCAGTCACCAGTTTATTGGTCGGAATCGTGGTCACAGTCTTGTCAAAGTTCTGCACAGTCACTGTATGTAATGACATATCAATGACATCACCATCGGCATTTAGGGTCGGCATTTCAATCCAGTCACCAATACGTACCATGTCATAAGATGAAATCTGAACCGAAGCGACCAGTGACAGAATCGTATTTTGAAAGACCAGCATCAGGACAGCGGCCATCGCACCAAAGCCAGCGAGCAAGGTGAATACATCTTTTTTCAAGAAAGTGCCTAAAATCATCAAGCCACAAACAATGAAGATGATCAGCTTGACCAGCTGTAAATAACCTTTAATCGGCTTGTTGCGTGACTTGGGATTACGCTGATAAATCAGGTTAAAGATATTCAGTAACTCACCGAGTGCCAGAGCAATGGTCAGGAAAATAAACGCCTGAGCACCCATTTGCACAAAGGTTTGCACCTTATCGGATAAATGCGGGACAGTGGTAATCCCGTTCATGATCACGATTGCCGGAACAATATTGGAAATCCGGCGAATCACACTATGTTCAGCAAAAATCTGATTATTGGCAAAGGGCATTTTGGAAATCAGTTGACGAATACCGCGTACGACAATCTGTTTGGCAAACACATTGGCAAGGATGGCCAGTAAAATCACAATACTCAGTGAAGATAACATTTCCAGCCATGGGTACTGATCGGCCCAATCTCGAATATTCTGAATAAAATTAAACTGTTCCAACTGATCTTTCTCTTTAACTCAAAAAATTTGTTAGAGTTTATAGGTTTAAACGCAATTTTTTAATCTTGGATAACCTTTTAAAACATATCTTTCTTAGAGGAGGCGAACTTAATCACTATTCAGGCATTTATTTTTTCCTTCAGGTTAATTCAGATTAAATAGATCAATGAAAATTGATTGGTTAATGGCTAGGAAATGTGAAAAATCGATAGAACAGCCTAACTTGGTATTCCTATGCTTCTTTTTAAACTTTAAAAAATTAAAAAAGGTCAGAGTGAATTAAAGAATTTGGTATAGCGTTTATTATGTTAGTTCAACATAACTTAATGTTTATTTTACATTTTATATACTTACTTTTTTTAGGGGATAGTGCTAGGATTAAAATCATATAATCTTAATCATTAAAAATGAAAAATCTTCAAATAGTTATAGCACAAGCTTACATTCCTATGAACTGGAACATATTGAGCAATCAATAAGCCATGAAATTAATAACACTATATTAGAGATAGTGGTTAATGATGAATCTTTTGAAAAAATTGATTGTTACTTGTATTCAAAGAAAGATCCGAAAAAAATTCTTAAAAGCTCTATACATTATGTAATAGCACTCTTAGAAAGAGCAAAGTATAGGGTAGAAAAAGCTCAGCAAAATAACGTGAGTCCTTTGCATATCTGCTTATACGTGATTAAGAAAATTGAGGGATTTATTGCATATTTACAGACTAAATTTTAGTTATTAGCGCTTTCATTTAAAGCCTGTTATATGAAATCTTAAGTTTCCAAATAGGATTTGAATTGAGTGAAATTTGCTATCTATTAAAACAAGAATATGCAAAAGGCAAGCTGACATAGACTTAATGAAACAGATTAAAAAAACCGGCAAATATGCCGGTTTTTTATTTATGCTTTCCTTTTAAGGAAAATGTGCTTACCACATTAAATCATCAGGAATCACATAAGCTGCATATGGATCTTCTTCATCAGTAGTTTCTTCATTTTTCTCTGAATTATTCACGATGATAAAGCCTTCCATTTTTGAATTGATACGATCTGCCAGAGCTTTAGGCAGGAAGGCATAACTCTCATTTTCACGTGCAATCACCAGACTGCCAGCGACCAGTGCATTATAAATCTGCTGGTTAATATAAACTTTCTTGATCTTGCTGTCATCAATAAACTGATAACTAATTTCGCCATCCGTATCGCGGATTTTATGCTGATTAATCATCTGCATGATGGCAGCTTTGAGTTCTTTTTCCTGCAACTGGGCTTTTTTCGCCTGTTCAATGGCTTGGTCTTTAGCCAGCTTTTCCTGTTTGTCCTGCTCAATCTTGGCCTTGATTTCGGCTTCTTTACTGTCACCTGTGCGTTTTTCATGTACAGCCTGTTTAGACAGTTTTTTGGCTTTTTTATTATCGACCAGGCCTGCCTTTAACAATTGTGCCTGTAATGCATTTTTAACCATGAGAATTTCCAGAAATTAGTCGTGTTGATGTCGATAACGTAAATAGATCACCCAATAGGTCAGGCTAAGCAGCAGGCTTAACACTGTAGGGACCAGGAATGCATTTAATTTTAAATAAGGATAAATCCAGCTGGCAAGTATGCCACCCACCAAAAAGCCGGCCAGAATCAGCATATGCAGGATCACTTTACGAGATTCTACTACCAGACCACGCAGGCGATAGCCCATAGCCAGACCTAAATCGGTCAGTACACCAGACAAATGGGTGGTCCGGATAATCGCACCTTTATAGTGGCTGACCATGGCATTTTGTACACCCATCGCGACACAGGCCCATAACAAGGCATAACGCGGGAAATAGGGCAATAACAGCCAGCAAATGAATATAAAAAAAGCCACCAGGCTTAAAGGATAACCATACAGGCGTCCCAAGCGAAAGTGACTATTTCCTAAAATCAGCCCGCTATACATCGAGCCAATCACATAACAGAGCGTAACCAGAATCAGATACAAAATCTGGCGTGGTTGCCAGTCCAGCAGCGCCATCGCCAGCATACTGACGTTACCGGTCATATGTGAAACGGACTGATGCAACACGGTCACCAGTCCTAATACATTAATCATTCCGGCATTTACCGCAAGGAAGAATGCACCCAATTGAACCCACGATGGTAAACGCTGTAATGGCATGGCAATATCATTAGAAAAACATCTTGATTCTTCAATATAAAATCAATCTGTAGCGCGGTCTACTGCTGTTGTAAATAAAACATCGGTAGATGAGTTGAGTGCAGTCTCGGTAGAGTCCTGCAATACACTGATCACCATACCAATTGCCACCACTTGCATTGCGATATCTGAAGAAATCCCGAACAGGCCACAAGCCACGGGAATTAGCAATAGTGAACCACCAGCCACACCTGAAGCACCACACGCAGACACAGTCGCTACGATAGAAAGAATTAGCATAGTGGTGAAGTCAACATTAACACCTAAAGTATTTACTGCAGCTAAAGACAACACGGTAATCGTCACTGATGCACCGGCCATGTTAATTGCTGCACCTAAAGGAATTGCTACGCTTGAAGTAGTCTCTTTCACACCTAAGCGTTTTGCCAAGTCCAGGTTTACCGGAATATTGGCAGCAGAACTGCGGGTAAAGAACGCGGTAATGCCACTTTCACGTAAGCAGGTAAAGACCAGTGGATACGGATTACGACGGGTAATGAAACCCACCATTAACGGGTTAATCACCAAGGCTACAAATACCATGGTACCCAGCAGAACAGCTAATAAATGCGCATAGCTGGTCAAGGTATCTAGGCCCGCTTCAGCAAAAGTCACGGCAACCAGACCAAAAATACCCACTGGCGCAAAGCTGATCACCAGACGAATTACATAATTGATTGCATTGGCAGCGTCATTTAAACAGGTTTTAGTTGTGTGTGATGCATGACGGAAGGCAATTCCTAACGCAATTGACCATGCCAGAATTCCAATAAAATTCGCTTCAGCAATGGCAACCACCGGGTTCGCTACAAAGCTCAGCACCAGATTTTTGAGAATTTCACCTAGGCTGCCTGGCGGCTGTAAATCACCTTGCGCTGCAATATCCAGGAACAATGTGCTTGGAAATAAAATACTGGCGATCACAGCGCTTAATGCTGCCAGGAACATGCCGACAGCATACATCAGCATAATAGGTCTTATCGTTGAATTGGTCTGGCCAACCTGGAAATTTGCAATTGATGCAAGAACCAGAATGAAAACCAGAACTGGCGCGACGGATTTTAGTGCCTTAATAAACAGATCACCCAACAGGCTTAAGGAAGGTGCAGCTTCAGGAAATAACAGAGCCACACCAACGCCTAGAATAATGGCGATGATGATTCGGGAGACTAAACTCAGACGCGATAGGGCAGAAAACATAAGGTTGCCTTGTGAAAATTACGAGGGCTAAATGCGAAAAAAATTTGCGTTATTTTATACTTAAATTAAGGATCGCTTAAAATATATTTTTAGATAATATTTAAGTGACTGAAAATTAATAAATAATTAAGATGGTTTTTTATCTTGATCGTATTATTTCCATACAAAATTCTTAGAATTGGCCAGATTTACTGATCGGTTTTTAATCTTTATTTTTTAGATGAATATAGAATTTAAATCAATCATTTCCAGTTATATTTCAGTTGAATTCTTTGCATGACAGCATGTCTATCATGCAAAGAATTGAAAAATCTTAAATCATATAATGCTGAGGCTTTTCGAAAATTTCCGGAGCCAGATCCTGAATTGCCTGAAAATGGGTTAGATAAATCCGTCCACTCAAATGTGTCATGAGTTTGGAGGCCTGCAAGCGGTCGAATACCGGGCCTTTCACTTCTGCAAAGTGCAGGCGAATATTCAGTTTAGACAATTCAGCATTGAGCTCTTCCAGCGTTTCCAAGGCACTCAAGTCAATCGCACTGATACTGGAGCAGTTCAAAATCACATGCTCTAACTTGTCATTTAAACTTAACTGATTAATCAGATAACCTTTTAAGGTATGCGCATTTAAAAAACTCAGGTTTTCATCAATACGCAGAGATAGTACCCGATCAGAAGTCATCACCTGATGACGCTGGATATTCCGGAAATGCTGGGTGCCTTCGACCAGACCCACAACAGCAATATGAGGACGGCTGATGCGCCATAGCATAAGAATAAAGGTCGAAATAATCCCGACGATCAGGCCAGTGGTGATATCCAGTAATACCACACCAAAAAAAGTAATCCACATGGCAATGCCATCAGCTTTGGAATAACGCCAGGCATCGACGAAAGGCTGGAAATTGACCAGTTTCCAGATAGACACAATAATGGTTGCAGCCAGAATGGTCAGCGGCAGATCCTCAAAGAAGCTGGTAAAAAACAGACTAACCACGACAATCAATAAAGAAGACAATACGCCAGCCAAAGGTGTTTTGGCGCCAGCGTCAGCATTCACCACAGTACGTGACAGACTACCGGTTACAGGAAAGGCGGAACTGATTCCGGCACTGATATTGGCTACACCGAGCGCAATCAGTTCCTGATTACTGTTCAAATTGCTACGCTGCTGTAGCGCCGTTGCCTGAGCAATAGAGAGAGATTCCACAAAACTGATCATGGCAATCATGCTGGCACCCGGTAATAAGGTCATCACCAGTTCCCAGTTCCAGTGTGGGAAAGACAAAGGCGGAAAGCCTGAAGGAATTTCACCGACCGTTTTAATGCCTTGAACTTTTAAGTCTAAAAACAGAACGGCTGCAATACCGAGAAAAACCAGAATCAGTGGAACTGCTCGAACCAGAAAATCAGTCGAACCGATCCGGCTTTGTACTGCTTGAGATTTTAATAGTTTCGGCAGATAAACCAGTAAACCGATAGAAAGCAGGCCAAAGATCAGACTCGGGAGATGCAAAAGTGGTAAATATTCAATCAGGCTTTTCACCAGCTCGGGAATATTATTGGCTTTTAAAGGTAAATCCACCAGAAACTTGAACTGACCAAAAGCAATCAATAGAGCCGAAGCAATAATAAAACTCTGAATGACCGGATGGCTGATCAGCTGAATTAAAAAGCCGAAACGGAATACACCTAAAAGCAGGGAAATAATGCCGACCATCAATGCCAATAAAGTTGCCGCTTCAATATAGACTGGAGAACCCACTTCAAATAATGGATTCAGTGTGGCAAAGGTCATCATGGAAATGATGGCCACTGGACCAATTGATAAAGTTGTACTGCCACCCAATAAGGCATAAATGATCATTGGAAGAATACTGGCATAGAGTCCCATAATCGGTGGCAAACCTGCCAGCATGGCATAGGCCATCCCTTGAGGTACCAGCATCGCAACAACAATCAGGGCAGCCAGTACATCCGATTTCAATTTCACCGGACTGTACTGACTTAACCATGACCAGGCAGGGAGTCTATTGAGCAGTCTAGACTTAAAATTTGGCATATACAGGTCTAAATCACAAATATAGATATATTATGCACAAATTCTGCTAAGAAGTCTTAGGATATAAATAGGTGATCATTCACATTTTAAAAAATGAATGAAGGGACAAAGGATCAAGGCAAAAGACTTAAAACTCTCAGTAGAGAAAATTTAAATCAGGCAGATCGCTTTAAAATAAAACAGGACGAATGAGGTAAATTGCAGCTTTAAGCGACTGCTTGATTTACACAGTAGATTTGATAAAGCTTTTTTAACATTTCTACCAGGTTCTGGTCTTTGATCGAATAATAGATCTGTTTACCGTCTCGACGGGTATTTACCGCATCGCTTTTACGCAAAATCATGAGCTGCTGAGACAGGGTTGGCTGTCTGATCTCGGTAATCTCTTCAATTTGAGAGACATTCAGTTCATTTTGGGAGAGATGACATAAAATGAGCAGTCGGTCCGTATTGGCCATTAACTTTAAAATACCGACAACCTGTTGAGCTGAATCCCGCATCGCGGCAATTTCAAGATCGGTTTTCATTTACTATGTCCATTTATACAATTACAGCCCGCGAATTATACGACTCGAACAGCATGAATTGATGGATAGAAAGCGTGAATTACTATGGTTTTTAATGAATTGTGTTATCAAGAATAGTTATAATTTACTAATTAAAATATAAGATAATTTTATCGTGTTCCGGTTTTTTAGAAAGAAGATGTTTCATTTCAAACTGCTATCGTGATTCCATCTTGTTTCAGGCATCTACAAAGCCGGAAAATGCTTGTATCATGTAAATACATCTTGGCGAATAACATCAAGGATATTCTAATGACTACAGATTCAGCTTTTCCAACACCTGCCAATTTAGGTATCGCGGTTTATAGCAATAATGCAGAGGCAATTGGTAATACCCCTCTGGTTCGTATCAATCGTGCCATTTCAGGCGGAGCGACTGTACTTGCGAAAATTGAAAGCCGTAACCCGGCATTTTCGGTGAAATGCCGTATTGGCGCAGCCTTGATTGCTGATGCAGAAAAGTCAGGTAAATTGAAGCCGGGCATGCACATTGTTGAGCCAACCAGTGGTAATACCGGTATTGCGCTGGCATTTGTAGCAGCGGCTAAAGGCTATGATATTACCTTAACCATGCCATCCAGCATGAGTATTGAACGCCGTAAAGTGGTGAAAGCATTAGGTGCTAATTTAGTACTGACAGATCCAGCCAAAGGCATGAAAGGCGCGGTGGAAGAAGCACAACGTCTGGTGAATGAAAATCCTGAACTGTATTACCTGCCACAACAGTTTGAAAATCCAGCTAACCCAAAAATCCATGAAGAGACGACCGGTCCTGAAATCTGGGAAGCGACTGCAGGTAATGTCGATATTCTGGTAGCGGGTGTAGGTACAGGCGGTACGATTACCGGTATTTCACGCTTTTTTGAAAAAGTGAAAAACAAGCCGATTTATTCAGTTGCTGTAGAGCCGGCTGAATCTGCCATTATTGGTCAGGCAAAACGTGGCGAGACGCTCACTCCAGGACCACACAAAATTCAGGGTATTGGCGCAAACTTTATTCCAAAGAACCTAGATCTGGATCTGGTCGATGAAGTGATTGCCATTACCAGTAGCGATGCAGTGGAATGGGCACGTAAAACTGCAACTCAAGAAGGTATCTTGGTCGGTATTTCAAGTGGTGCTGCAATGGCTGCAGCTGCGCAATTGGCTGCACGTCCTGAAAATGCAGGCAAAAATATCGTAGTGATTCTGCCAGATGGTGGTGAACGCTATTTATCTTCAATTCTTTTTGAAGATATTTCGGCTGAGTAAACTATTAACCAAGCAATTTCTTTAAATCTCAAAAAGCCTGAAGCCATCTTCGGGTTTTTTTATTGGACTTTATGCCTTCATATAATGAAAGATCAAGAATTTAAAGCAGAAGCTTGACCTTCCCATTATGGTAATGTTTAAGCTATAGCATAGGCAGTGAATGGGTAAATGGGGGAGAGCAGAATGAATACACCAGCAACCACACAGTTGTACGAACAGCAGGTACAGATTTCAGGAATGACCTGTGCCTCTTGTGTCGCACGTGTGGAAAAAGCCTTAAAGAAAATTGAAGGTGTGGTGGAAGCGAACGTCAATCTCTCCACTGAACAGGCTTTTTTAAAAAGTGAACAACCTATTCCTGCATCGCAACTCGTCAATGCTATCAATAAAACCGGTTTTGAAGCCGTGATCCAGCAGTTTGATTTAAATATTGAAGGCATGACCTGTGCCTCTTGTGTAGCTCGTGTTGAAAAAGCCTTGAAAAAAGTCGATCAGGTACTGGATGCGCAGGTTAATCTGGCAACCGAAAAAGCTCATGTCACTGCAATTCATCCTCTCGCTGTTTCTCAACTTGTTAAGGCTGTACAAAAAGCTGGCTTTGATATTCAAACCGACCGAATTGAACTGGCTATTGAAGGAATGACCTGTGCCTCCTGTGTGGCACGTGTAGAAAAGGCTTTATTAAAAGTCGATCAGGTAAGTGAAGCACAAGTCAATCTCGCCACTGAAACAGCTTGGGTCAAGGCGCCGCGTAGTCAGCTTCCAGCTTTAATTGCTGCCGTCGAAAAAGCGGGGTATAACGCCCATGAAAAATTAGATACACAGGCTACCGATGCCCAGACGGCATTTCAGGAAAAGAAAACCGCTGAAACTGAACAGCTAAAACGTGACTTATGGTTAGCACTAATTCTGGCTGTTCCGGTGTTTATTCTGGAAATGGGTTCACACCTGATTCCGGCTTTTCATCACTGGATTGCACATACGCTAGGTACCCAAAACAGCTGGTATATCCAGTTTGTACTGACGACTCTGGTTTTGCTGATTCCAGGACGGCGGTTTTATCAGCATGGGATTCCGGCATTGTTGCGACTGGCACCCGATATGAATTCTCTGGTTGCCGTGGGAACAATAGCCGCTTATGGATTTTCCTGTATTTCCACTTTCTTTCCGCAATTATTGCCGCAAAGCACTGTACATGTGTATTTCGAAGCGGCGGCTGTGATTGTTGCCTTGATCTTACTGGGACGTTATCTGGAAGCTCGAGCCAAAGGTAAAACCTCTGAAGCGATTCAATATCTGGTTGGCTTGCAGCCAAAAACTGCTCGAGTACAGCAAAATGGAACCTGGGTTGATCTGAAAATTGCTGATGTACAGCAGGGCATGCTGATCGAGATTCGTCCGGGTGAGAAAGTCGCAGTTGATGGTGAAGTCGTTTCTGGTCAAAGTTATATCGATGAAGCGATGATCAGCGGTGAACCTTTAGCCGTGGCTAAACAGGCTGGAGATCGGGTGATTGGCGGAACGGTAAATCAGAATGGCACCTTGCAGATCAAGGCGACAGCAGTCGGACAAGATTCAGTTCTAGCTCAGATTATTCATATGGTGGAACAGGCACAAGGCGCAAAACTTCCCATTCAGGCGGCAGTCGATAAAGTGACCTTATGGTTTGTACCGGCTGTGATGCTGCTCGCGACTTTGACTTTTATTGTCTGGTTCCTGTTGGGTCCTGAACCGAATCTGACTTATGCACTGGTCAATGCTGTTGCTGTACTGATTATTGCCTGTCCTTGTGCAATGGGCTTGGCTACGCCAACATCTATCATGGTCGGCACCGGCCGGGCGGCAGAGCTGGGTGTCTTGTTCCGTAAAGGCGAAGCATTGCAACTCATGCAGCAAACCAGAGTTGTGGCGGTAGATAAAACCGGAACCTTAACTGAAGGAAAACCAGCCCTGACCGATTTTGCAGTGACATCTGGTTTTGAGCAGCAAACAGTATTGCAAATGGTCGCAGCAGTGGAAGCCAAATCCGAACATCCCATTGCTCATGCGATTGTGGAAGCTGCGAAAGCACAACAGTTGCAACTACCTGAAGTCAGTGATTTTGATTCAATCACTGGTGCAGGCGTGAAAGCTCAAGTTTCAGGTCAGCAAATTCATATTGGCGCAGAACGCCTGATGCAGCAATTGGGCTTAAGTGTCGATATTTTTAAAGAGAAAGCACAACAGTTAGGCGAGCAGGGACGCACGCCTTTATATGTCGCGATAGATCAGCAGTTGGCTGCCATTATTGCTGTGGCTGATCCGATTAAAGCCACAACCTATAGTGCGATTCAGGCCTTACATGATCAAGGCTTAAAGATTGCCATGATCACCGGTGATAACCAGCATACTGCACAGGCCATTGCCGGACAGTTGAAGATTGATCATGTCATTGCTGAAGTTCTGCCTAATGAAAAAGTCGATGCGGTACGCCAACTCCAACAGCAACATGGCATCGTCACTTTTGTCGGTGACGGGATTAATGATGCACCTGCTTTGGCTCAGGCCGATGTTGGAATGGCAATAGGAACTGGTACGGATGTCGCAATCGAAGCAGCAGACGTGGTGCTGATGTCTGGAAATTTACAGCATGTGGCAACCGGTATTGGCCTGAGTCAGGCGACCATGCGCAATATCAAACAGAACCTGTTCTGGGCCTTTGTCTATAATATTGCCTTGATTCCGATTGCTGCCGGTCTGTTGTATCCATTCTTCGGTATTTTGTTATCACCGATGTTTGCAGCAGGCGCGATGGCATTATCCTCAGTTTTTGTGGTCAGCAATGCGCTTCGTTTAAAGACTTATCAGCCGATCCAGTTGAAGGAGGCAGTGTAATGAATATTGGACAGGCCGCGAAACGCTCCGGGATCTCGGCCAAAATGATCCGTTATTATGAAGATATCGGTTTATTACCCAATCCTAAACGTAGCGATTCGGGTTATCGTATCTATAGTGACGATGACATCAAGACTTTAAGTTTTATTCAGCATGCGCGTGAACTGGGTTTTTCTTCTGAACAGATGAAAGAATTGCTCGGCCTGTGGCTGAACGATGCCAGACACAGCAGTGATGTCAAACAGTTGGCGCAAAAGCATATCGAGTTACTGCAACAGAAAATTGCGGACATGCAAAATATGATGAAAATTTTGCAGCAATCGGTTGCACAGTGTGCTGGAGATGAGCAATCTGACTGTCAGATTCTGAAACAGATTGAGCAGGGTGTGTCACATGGGAAAACTGCACATACGGCTATCAAAGCAGATCAATAGCCTTGAATTAAAATTCGCTTAACCCAAATTTAAACTGATCAAAGGGAGATCAAGATGAAATTCCGTATTGAAAATATGACTTGTGGTGGTTGTGCACGTAGTGTGACGGCAACCATTCAGGAGCTGGATGAAAATGCTAAAGTAGATGTTGATGTGGTCAGCAAAATGGTGGAAGTTGAATCGAGTGCAAGCGAATCTGAGATTATCGCGGCATTAACTGAAGATGGCTTTCCGCCTGAAACTATGGCTTGATATTTGCCATTTAAAAAATAATTCTAAAATGCCTAATCATGATTAGGCATTTTTTATGAAACTGCCGATATTTTATCTGGCGTCATTAATGCCTGATTAATATATAGCTTAATCAGGCGTTCACGCGAACCAATCGCTTTTTGATAACTGGTCGAATTTAATAATAGTGAAGCGCCATAAGTGACTGTCCAGATATAAGATAAATAATCCCGGATTGACATGGCACTGTCTAAAGACACCAGATAATCATGGGTCATATCTTTAATGCGGATAATCCGTTCTTCACGAATACGGTAGAGTTCCTGAAATAACTCTTTCAGGTTTTTTTCATTATTGGTTAAACGCTCTTCAATAACATGCAGCAAAATAGTCCGGTTTGAATTGAGCATGTGATAAAGCATATATTGCGAAACATAATTTTTAATATCGTTATTATATTTATCGGAAATTGCCAGAATTCTTTTTTCATTCAGAATGATGAGTTCTAAATATAACTGGTTCTTGCTTTTAAAATGCTTGTAGATGGTTCCTTTGGCGATGTCCAGTTCTTCAGCAAGTTCACTCAAGGTGATGTCCTGATTATTATCAAGCAGTAGACTTTCTGCCATGCTCAGGATCTTCTCTTTACGAAGAAGGAAGTTCTGCTGTCTTACAGTCGTCATCTTCTTGACTCATCATTTTAGAAAAGGAACCTACTAAGAATATGCTATTTTCACAGGTATAGCTATAAAACTAAGGTCGTGATATTTATCTAAATTTGTATATTTATTCAACATTTCTTGTAGAAAAAAGTCATATACAGCTGCGCTAAAAATATTGTCAAGAAAATTGAACCCTTGAGATCAACTTTGCTAAATAAAATTCCATTTTCAATATATTTGATTTATGGTTTTAGGGCATAAAGCTGAATCATATTTTCGTTTTAAACCCAGACCAGACAAGGTTTAGCGAAGTGAAGCCAGAGTCATTTTAACAGCTTAAATTTTTCATTCATCAATGGATTTAAGTTTTAAGGATTCAGTAAATACCAGAGGTATAAAGTTTTTGATTTTAAATTTTATATCGCTAATTTATGTCAATGAATTCATCGCCAGATTAATTCGATATGATGATTTTTGAATGACATGCATGGATTCGAGCAAAAATCCTCAAAATATTTTCTCGAATCCATAATGAAAAAATACTCAGTAACAGAATTGAGTATCACCAGTGAAGGAATATGAAAATGCCTATTTATAATGCGCCGCTAAAAGACATGGAATTTATTTTAAATGATGTGTTTCAGGCCGAACAATTTTGGCAAGATAATGAAAATCTTGCACATTTAGATATGGCAACTGCAAATGCAATTCTGGAGGAGATGGCCAAGTTTTCCAAGAATGTGATTCTTGATCTGAACCGCCCTGCAGATGAAGAAGGTGGTGCTCAGTTTAGTAATGGTGAAGTCAAAACACCTGCAGGCTTTAAAGAAGCTTTCAAACAGTTTGCCGAAGGTGGCTGGGTGGGGCTGGGCGCGCCTGAAGAATGGGGCGGTCAGGGCATGCCAAAAATGCTGACTGTACTTGCAGACGAAATGATCTGGAGTACCAATCCCTCTTTCATGCTTTACCCGCTGTTAACCGTGGGAGCTGGCATGGCGATCAATGACCGTGCTTCGCAGGAACAGAAACAAACCTATCTGCCAAAATTCTATACGGGTGAATGGTCAGGCACGATGTGTTTAACTGAGCCGCATTCAGGGACAGATCTGGGCATTATCAAAACCAAGGCTGAACCAAATCAAGACGGTTCATACAACATTACCGGGACCAAAATCTTCATTACCAGCGGTGAGCATGATCTGAGTGAAAATATCATTCACCTGGTACTGGCCAAAACCCCAAACGCGCCAGCAGGTTCACGCGGTATTTCTCTGTTTATTGTCCCTAAATTCCTGGTTAATGCCGATGGTTCACTCGGTGAGCGCAATGCGGTCGCTGCCGGTTCGATCGAACATAAGATGGGTATTAAAGGCTCGGCAACCTGTGTCATGAACTTTGATGGTGCCAAAGGCTATATGGTGGGTAATGAAAATGAAGGTCTGGCGGGCATGTTCGTGATGATGAACTACGAACGTTTGTCGATGGGGATTCAAGGCATTGGCGCGGCAGAATTTGCTTATCAGAATGCCGCACAATATGCGACCGACCGTTTACAGGGCCGTGCATCAACCGGTGCTAAATCACCAGAAAAACCAGCCGATTCAATTCTGGTACATGGTGATGTACGCCGTATGTTGCTGAATGTGCGTGCCAATAATGAAGCTTCTCGTGCTTTCGCAGTCTATGTCGGCCAGCAGCTGGATATTACCAAATACTCCACCGACCCTGAGGCGGTACGTAAAGCAACTGATCGTGTGGCTTTATTAACGCCTATTGCCAAAGCTTACCTCACCGATAAAGCACTGGATGCTGCACTTGAAGCACAAATGTGCTTCGGTGGTCATGGCTATATCCGTGAATGGGGCATGGAACAATGTATCCGTGACCTGCGCATTTCACAGATCTATGAGGGGACCAATGGGGTGCAGGCAATTGACCTGATTGGCCGTAAAACTACGAAATGTAAAGGTGCATATATTGCAGAGTATATTGCAGAAATCCGTGAATTTGCCCAAAGTCTAGATGATGCCTTAACGATTAAAAAGGCAACCTTAGATACCTGTCAGCAACTGGAAGATATTACCAATTTTATTGTTGAGCAGTCTCAGCAGAATCCTGATTTCGCCAACTCCATTGCTGTTGATTATCTGCACGCCGTAGGTTTGTTGAGCTTCGTCTATATGTATGCGCGTATCAGTAAAGCGGCGGCTACCAAAGAAGAAAGCTATTTCCAGAATAAACTGGTACTGGCTAATTACTATATTGCTAAAGTACTTCCGGATTTAAGTGCGAGAATTCAACGCATTCAGGCAGGTGCAGAGCTGGTGATGCAATTGCCAGAAGAATATTTCACTGCACAAGCCTAAACCCGCAAATATTGCGAAGGACGAACACTGTAGAGCTATCACTTTACAGTGTTGATAACAATGATGTTAAAGGATGAGATTAGAATGATTGTAATTGTAGAAGCTGTACGTACCGCAATGGGCGGTTTTCAAGGCTCACTTTCAAGCTGTACGGCACCAGATTTGGGTGCTGTAGCGATCAAGGAAGCGGTAGCGCGTGCAGGTCTGGCAGCCAATGATATTGATGAAGTGATCATGGGCTGTGTATTGCCAGCCGGCTTAAAACAGGGTCCGGCACGTCAGGCCATGCGTCAGGCGGGTCTACCGGATTCCACCGGGGCGACCACGATTAATAAAATTTGTGGTTCAGGCATGAAGGCGGTGATGCAAGCAGCAGACGCAATCAAGGCCGGTTCAGCAGAGATTGTGGTTGCAGGTGGTATGGAATCGATGTCAAACGCACCCTATTTAATGGACAAGGCACGGGCCGGATTCCGTATGGGGCATGGCAAAGTCATTGACCATATGTTCCAGGAAGGTCTGGAAGATGCGGAAACAGGTCTATCTATGGGCATCTTGGCGCAGGAAATGGCGGACAAAAAAGGCTATACCCGTGAGCAGCAGGATGCCTATGCGATTGGCTCATTAAATAAAGCCGTGACAGCGGTGCAGCAAGGTTTCTTTAAAGATGAAATCGTACCGGTCACTGTCAGTAGCCGTAAAGGCGATGTCGTGGTAGAACAGGATGAACAGCCTTTAAATGCCAAGGCTGACAAAATTCCAACCTTACGTCCAGCTTTCAAAAAGGATGGAACAATTACTGCGGCAAATGCCAGCTCCATTTCTGATGGTGCTTCGGCACTGGTGATTACCTCGAGTGAAATTGCCGCGCAGCGCAACTTAAAGCCGCTGGCTAATATTGTGGCCTATGCCAGCCATTCGCAGCATCCATCAGAATTCACCATTGCACCAGTGGGCGCGATTGAAAAAGTCTTGCAAAAAACGGGTTGGGATGCTCAGGACGTAGACCTTTGGGAAATTAATGAAGCTTTTGCCATGGTAACCATGTTAGCAATAGATGCTTTTAAACTTGATCCAGCAAAAGTGAACGTTAATGGTGGTGCCTGTGCTTTAGGTCATCCACTGGGCTCTTCAGGTTCCCGTATCATTGTGACCCTGATTCATGCCTTAAAGCGTACTGGTGGCAAGAAAGGCATTGCAGCACTATGTATTGGCGGTGGGGAAGCAACAGCGATTGCAGTAGAACTAATTTAAGTCTTTTCATAATTGCATGATCATATGCTCAAAGTAGCAAACTTAAATATTTTTTGAATTAGACCACAATGCTTCTGGTACGCCAGGAGCAGGTGTCTCTTTATTTTTAATTTTTGAGAATTTTTATGAACGGTTTAGAGCGTATTCGTTTGCTCGCATTACAAGATAAAGTAGTTCCTGTAGAAAAAGCACTACAATTGATTCAAGATGGTGATGTAATTGGTTTGAGCGGTTTTGGCGGCGCCGGTGAAGCGAAAACTGTGCCTTTGGCATTGGCTGAATATGCCCGGCAGCATCCGATCCATATTACCTTGGCGACAGGTGCAAGTCTGGGGAACCGGATTGATGGGAAACTGAATGAAGCTAACGTTATAACCCGCCGTTATCCTTATCAGGCTGATCCTTCTTTACGTCAGGCCATCAATAATGGTGAAGTGATGTATATCGATCAGCATCTTTCTGAACTGGCAGACAATATCCGTCATAAAAACCTACCGGCGATTAATGTCGCGATTATTGCTGCCACTGCCATTACTGAAGATGGTCAGATTATTCCCACAGGTTCTTGTGGAAACTCGGCGAATTTCATCGAAATGGCAGATCGGGTCATTGTTGAAATTGATACCACCATTAGTCCGGTTCTGGAAGGCGTGCACGATATCTATTTGCCTAAAGCCCGTCCAAATCGTGGTCCGATTCCTTTGACGCAAGCCAGTGACAAGATAGGTACGATCGGAATCCATGTTGCACCTGAAAAAATTGCTGCGATTGTCATTAATGAGATTCCTGATACTTCTTTTAAAATGGACGAGCCAGATGAAGAAACGCTGGCAATAGCCAGTCACCTGATTAACTTCTTTGAACAAGAGGTTGCAGCAGGGCGATTACCTGAAAATCTGGGGCCGCTGCAGTCCGGAGTAGGTTCCGTGGCAAATGCCGTATTTGCAGGTTTTGAACATTCTAATTTCAACCATCTGGAAATGTATTCTGAAGTCCTGCAAGACTGTACTTTCCAGCTTATCGATTCAGGAAAAATGACCTTTGCTTCTGGTTGTTCCATGACCCTGAGCGATGAATGTGCGGCACGGGTGATGAAGAATTTTGATCAGTACAAAGATAAAATTGTCTTACGCCCGCAAGAACTTTCCAACAACCCTGAGCTGATTCGCCGTCTGGGTATAATTGCAATCAATACCGCACTGGAGTTTGATATTTACGGGAATGTGAATTCAACCCATGTCGCTGGCACCAAGATGATGAATGGTATTGGCGGCTCAGGTGATTTTACCCGTCATGCACATATTGCGATTTTTGTGACTAAATCCTATGCCAAAGGTGGTGCGATTTCGTCTGTGGTTCCACTGGTGAGCCATACGGATCATACTGACCATGACGTGGATATTCTGGTAACAGAGCAAGGTTTGGCCGATCTGCGCGGATTGGCACCACGTGAACGTGCCCGCAAGATTATCGATATTTGTGCTCATCCCGATTATCGTAAAAGTCTGAATGATTACTTTGAGCGCGCCTGTGCGCATGGTGGGCAAACACCGCATTTGTTAAATGAAGCTTTGTCCTGGCATGCCCAGTTTGAAGAAACCGGTTCAATGAAAATTGCTTAGTTCTCTTTCTTAAAATAAGCCCAAAATAAAGCCTGTGAATCACGGGCTTTATTTATTGTACTAGATAAATATTTTAGTTCTGAATCAGACGTGGGTTATTAAAGACTTTATCCAAGATATGCCGATGAATGAAACGCAGTTTATCTTTCACAGCTTCAGTCAGCTTAAAGGGGTAAGCATCTTCCAGACCCATACTGCGGTTTAAGGCATTCAAATTAAAAGTCAGGGTGACCCAGTTTTCCAGGATATGTTCAAAATCCTGTCCACCAATCGGGCATTCTTTAAAGTCCATACTGGCTAGATTTCGGCCATTACCTTCCACGCGTAGACCGGCATAAAATGCAGTTTCCAGTGTTTCCATGATATGCAGATAATGTGACCAGGTTTCAGCCCAATCTTCCCACGGGTGTGCAGTGGCATAGGGACTAATATATTTTTCATGCCAGTTGATAGGCGCACCTTGATTATAGTGCCTCTCTAGTGCTTCACTATAATTTTGCCGCTCATCTCCAAAATAATGGCGAAGTTCATCGAGTAATTCCGGATGTAGATGCTGGATGACATTAAAATAAAAATGCCCACTTTCATGACGAAAATGCCCTAATAATGTCCTGTAATTTTCACCCATATTGACCCGGGTTGTTTCCCGATAAACCACATCGGCCTCGAAGGCATTTAAGGTAATCACCCCATTGGCATGGCCGGTAAGTACTGGCTTGTCTTTTTCAGGAAGAAGAAAATCAAAACGCAAACCTAATGGATCATCATCCGAATGTTTTGGACGAGGCATAATGTTCATACGTTGGGTCAGATATAGAAACCGGCGTTTGGCTTCCTCAAGCCGATACCAGTAAATCATGTTTTCGGCATTTTCCAGATTTGGAATTACATGAGTCAGCTGGCAGGATTCGCAAAAATCTTCCTCGTCATCTACGGGGATCATCCAGTTACATACCTGATGATGGGTATAGTTATAACAAGGTTTATAACGGGAATATTGATACTTCTCGGCAACGGGAACCCACTCCTGAGCATTCAGCTTTTTAAATGTCGTCATTTCTTTTTCGGATGCGATATAGCCGATAGGAGAAAGGCAGTGATCACATACGAATTTGGCGAAAAAGATCTGCTGTTCGCAAACTGGGCATTCAAAATACTTCATCGATACTCCCTGCAAAATGAATGAATTACAATGAATTACTGAAACTCTATAATTTATATTCAGATTGCATTGCGGAATTTTATCCTGTTTAAAAATTCATCATAAAAATTTCTTAAAAAACACTATGTTGATTAATTGTAAAATGCATGTGATCGATTATTCATTAAATTATGGTTTAGTGACTGTTTATAGACGAAAAGCTGACAGAAATAAAAAAACCGATGAACTGACTTATGTATTTTTTTCTTAAATAAAAACGAGAGTATCAATTTAAAAAAACTGAATAATGCAAACTATAAAAAATTAGAGATCAAAAATTATTGAAAAAAATTGATTGAATAGTGTTTTTCATAAGACCTAATTGGTATATATTTTCCTCAATGTTAAAACATACATCGTGCAGAAAAATAAATTATTTTTCATTTTATAGTTCTGCTTTTGGGGTATTAAAATATGATGAAGATAAGAAAAGCCACTGTTCAGGACACACTAGCAATTGCGAACGTCATTTCCCCATTTGTTGATGTCTTGATTTCTAGTGAAGAGGGACGCAAGCGTTTTCAACCTGAAATTCTTCAGACCATTTTTGATCGAGCTGATATTCATTATTTTGTTGGAGAAATTAATCAAAAAATTGTGGGCGTGGTGGCCTATATGGAACCTGCACACTTCATGCACTTTTTTCTGGATCCAGCTTATCAGGGGCAGGGATATGGACGACAAATGTGGAATTTTTTAGAAGAACAAATCTGTAATCAAGGGCATCAAAGGATCACAGTCAAATCCAGTTTATATGGCTTCAATATTTATAAAAAATTTGGTTTTGTAGAAACAGGTGAACTTACTCACAAACATGGCATTCGCTTTATTCCAATGGAAAAAGTTTATCCTGTTGAATCAAATATAGCTCCCTTAGAATAGGAAAGTCTTTTATTATAATTTAATCAAGAATCTGGAGCTATTTTCTTATTTATTAGCATAGTTGGAATCTGAGAAATCAATTTTATCCCTGTCAAATTGATAAATTTTAATTATTTCTAAATTAGAAAATTAAACTTTTAGCTATTAGCCATTATCTCTTTTTTAATTAGTCATAGATTGTACTAAGGCATAGAATTAATTCACTTTTACGGTACTAATGATCAGGGTATGGCAATCAGCTGGATTTTCTTCACTTTAATGGCTGCATTTATGCAGGCCTGGCGAAATGCCTTTCAAAAACAGCTTAGTACCACAGTCGATATTTGGGGCGTGACACTGGCGCGTTTCCTGTTTGGCTTTCCGCTAGCAGGGCTTTATATTGCAACTTTATACCACTTCAAACCGGTAGAAAGTGTGGTGCATTTTACCCCGAAGTACTGGATCTATATCCTGATTGCCGGTATCAGCCAGATTCTGGCGACTGCTTTGATGGTGCAGCTGTTTAAACAGAAAAATTATGCGATTGGCGTTGGACTGGCAAAAAGTGAAGCGATTCTGGCAGCCATTATCGGAGTGATTTTTCTTTCAGATCATCTTTCTGCACTGGCATGGATCGGGGTGCTGATTGGTGGCTATGCGGTATTCCTGCTGAGTAAGGGCAATCAGCTCACCGGCCTATCCACCAAGACTTTAGCCATCGGAATCGGCAGCGGTTTGAGCTTTGCTATTACTTCACTCTTGGTACGTGAAGCCAGTCTGGAACTACCAATGTTGCCAACCGTACATCGCGCTTCATGGGTACTAATTTCGGTGATTGGTTTTCAGTGCATCAGTATGCTGATTTACCTGAGCCTGTTTAGTCGAAAAACCTTAGTTGCCATGTGGCAACGTTTAGGTCTAACCTTTAAAGTCAGCTTCTGCAGCTTTATAGCGTCCCTCGGCTGGTTTACCGCCATGAGTATGATGAGCGTGCCAATCGTGAAAACCTTGGGACAAATCGAAATCCTGTTCAGTCTGCTGATTTCAGCTTATTTCTTTAAAGAAAAACTGGCGCGTGCCGAACATTGGGGCTTGGGACTGGTGGTGATTGCAGCGATGCTAGTGATCTGGGCCTGATTAAATACCTGTATTCATAATAATCAAAAGGCCACGATATTCCGTGGCTTTTTGATTTTCTAAAATTAATCAGACTGAAATAAATTCTTTTACTGCCTGATTAAAGGCTTCTGGCTGTTCGACATTGGAAATATGCGAGGCATCTATTCCATATAGCTGGCTGTTCGCAATACGTTGCTGCATAAACTGGCCATCTGCAACAGTCGTCACCGGATCCTGCTGACCCGCAATAATCAGCACAGGGATTTGAATGCTACTAAGTTGTTCGCGGACATCCGCCTTAGCCAGAGCTTCACAGCAGTTTGCATAGCCTTCTGGGCTGCCAGCTCCGAGGTCGTTTGAAAGTTCTGCAACGACTGCCGGGTTGCTCTGGATAAAGGGATCGGTAAACCAGCGTGATGCTGCAGTTGCAGCAATCGGAGCAAGACCTTGCTCACGGACAAGCGCAGCACGGTCTTGCCATGCCTGTTCCTGGCCAATTTTGGCTGCGGTATTGCAGACAATCACGTGGCTAAAACGTTCTGGCTTATGAATCGCCAACCATTGACCGGTTAAGCCACCCATAGAAATACCACAGAATGCTGCTTTTGCAATATCCAAATGATCCAGTAGATTCACGACATCCTGACCCAGCTGCTCCAAGCTATACGGGCCTTGTGGTGCTTCCGAACCACCATGACCACGGGTGTCATAGCAGATTACGTAATGATCCTGCTGGAAATGTTCAATCTGTGGCTGCCACATGCTGTATTTGGTACCCAGTGAGTTGGAAAATACCAAGGCAGGTTTGTTGGCATCCCCAAAAGTCTGGTAATTAATCTGGGCATCATTTGATGTAAATGTTGGCATTTGTTATTCCTTTTATTTCCTTCTAAAAGTTCCTCCCTGAACAAGGCATAAGCACTGCTTAAGCCTTGTGCAAGAAAGGGAGGTTAGGAGGGATTTTTTAAACACGTTCAATAATCAGCGCGATACCTTGACCTACGCCAATGCACATAGAGCAGAGAGCATATTTCCCGCCAGTCTGTTCCAGCTGGTTCAGTGCGGTTGTCACCAGACGGGCACCGGAAGCACCGAGTGGATGGCCAATGGCAATGGCACCGCCATTCGGGTTTACATGGGCAGCATCATTTGGAAGGCCAAGGTCACGGGTCACGGCTAAGGCCTGTGCAGCAAAGGCTTCATTCAGTTCAATGACATCCATCTGATCTAGTGTCAAACCGGTCTGGGCCAGTAGCTTTTTAATCGCTGGTGCCGGACCAAAGCCCATAATGCGTGGCTCTACACCGACAACCGTTGAACCAATAATTTTGGCACGTGGTTTTAAACTATAGTGTTGAACGGCTTCATCGGATGCAATCAGGAGTGCCGCTGCACCATCGTTAATGCCAGAAGCATTGCCTGCCGTCACCGTACCATCTGCTTTGACGACTGGTTTTAACTTAGTTAAACCTTCTAGTGTTGTAGAAGCACGAGGATGTTCATCAGTATCTACCACAACTGGTTCGCCTTTACGCTGAGGAATGACCACGGGCACGATTTCATTTTTAAAGAAACCTTTGGCTTGTGCTGCTGCTGTACGTTGCTGGCTGGTCAGGGCAAACTTGTCTTGATCTTCACGATTAATATTGAACTGTTCTGCCACGTTTTCAGCAGTTTCCGGCATGGTTTCCACGCCATACAGTTCTTTCAGTTTCGGGTTGATAAAACGCCAGCCCATGGTGGTGTCTTCAATTTTCTGGCTACGGCCATAAGCGGTTTCTGCTTTACCCATGACAAAAGGGGCGCGTGACATGGATTCCACACCACCAGCCACAATCAGATTCGCTTCACCGGCTTTAATGGCACGTGCCGCAATCGCTATTGCATCCAGGGAGGATCCGCAAAGACGGTTAATGGTAGTGGCTGGCACTTGATAAGGTACACTTGCAAGCAGTGCTGACATACGACCCACGTTGCGGTTGTCTTCACCGGCCTGGTTGGCACAGCCGTAGATAATGTCATCAACTTTTTCCCAGTTGATACTTGGGTTGCGTTCCATCAAGGCTTTAATCGGGATCGCGCCAAGATCATCAGCACGAACAGGTGCCAGCCCACCCGCATAGCGACCGAATGGGGTACGGATGGCATCGATGATGTATGCGTTTTTCATTGTGTATTTGCTCACATATTTAAAAGAAGAAAACTCCTCCCTTTTTAAAGGGAGGTTGGGAGGGATTTAATGAAGTAGTTTTAATCCTCAAATCCTCCCTAAATCCCTCCTTTAATAAAGGAGGGACTTCCCCTTAATTTGATTGAGTCGCATCAATCAGTTTGGCACCAGTTAATGCCTGCAATTCTTCAAATGACAGACCTTCAACTTTTTCAATCACTTTCATGCCTTCAGCCGTGACATCAATCACACACAGATCGGTATAAATACGGTCTACACATTTCAGGCCAGTGGCAGGATAAGTCAGTTCAGCCACGATCTTCGGTTCACCTTTTTTAGTGACATGATCGGTAGTGATAAAGACTTTCTTGGCACCGACGGCCAGATCCATCGCGCCACCGACAGCAGGAATTGCATCCGGTGCACCAGTATGCCAGTTGGCCAAGTCACCATTTTCAGCGACCTGGAATGCCCCCAAGACTGCGATATCTAATTGTCCACCACGCATCATGGCGAAAGAATCGCCATGGTGAAAGAAAGCACCTCCAGTCAGCATGGTCACAAATTCTTTACCGGCATTAATCAGCTCAGGGTCTTCTTCGCCTTTGGCAGGTGGCGGACCGAAAGCCAGCAGGCCATTTTCAGAATGCAGGAAAACATCCTTGTCTGCTGGTAGATAGCTGGCAATCTTGGTCGGCAGGCCAATACCAAGGTTGACATAGGCACCATCCGGAATGTCCTGGGCAACACGTTCAGCAATCTGGTCACGGGTCAGTTTGTTATAGCTCATGATTTTGCTCCTGAATTACTGTGCAGGTTGTACTTGGACAACATGTTGGACAAAGATGCCTGGGGTAATAATGTGTTCCGGATCCAACTCACCGAGTTCAACGACTTCAGCAACTTGGGCAATAGTCACATCTGCCGCCATCGCCATGATTGGACCGAAGTTACGGGCAGATTTACGGTAGACCAGATTGCCCCAACGGTCGCCCTGATGGGCCTTAATTAAAGCAAAGTCAGCTTTAATCGGATTTTCCAGGACAAAATCTTTGCCTTCATAGTTCAAGGTTGGTTTGCCTTCAGCCAGCAAGGTACCAAAACCGGTTGGGGTATAGATTGGACCTAAGCCCATACCTGCTGCCTGAATACGGCAAGCCAGATTACCTTGCGGCACCAGTTCCAGTTCGATCTTGCCTGCACGATAGAGTTCGTCAAATACCCAGGAATCAGACTGACGCGGGAAAGAGCAGATAATTTTACGCACAGCGCCCGCTTTAAGCAGTTTCGCCAGACCATAGTCGCCATTACCAGCATTATTATTGACAATAATAAGATCCTTGATTCCCAATTCGATCAGACCATCAATCAGTTCAGCAGGCTGACCCGCTGTCCCAAATCCGCCGATCATAATGGTAGAACCATCCTTGATCTGGGAGAGTGCTTCTTTCAATGATAATGAACTTTTATCTATCATAATCTGGTCCTTACATACCTTAAACTAATGGATGTCTTTAAATTCGTTTTGAATCTGATGTTGCAACCGGAACAGCATTACGGTCTTTCTGTGACAGCAGAAAATGTGCTACCAGGCCAATACAAATCCCCCAAAAGACTGAACTCAGCCCCAAGAAATGCATGCCGGAAGCAGTTGCTAAAAAGGTGATCAGTGCGGCATCACGTTGCGACTCTTTGCCCATCGCCATAGAGATGTTAGTGGCAATTGCTCCGAGTAAGGCCAGTCCTGCCAAAGCTGCAATTAATTCCTTCGGCATCAGGCTAAACAGCATGACAATGCTGCCGGCAAACAGGCCGCCTAAAATATAAAAAAGCCCGTTCGCCACACCCGCGATATAACGCTTTTCTTTCAGCTCGTGCGCGTCTTTGCCTAAACACAATGCGGCCGTAATAGAGGCCAATACAATAGTAATCCCCCCCACACAGGCTACTGCGAGCGAGGCAATACTGGTTGCACTGATAATTGGCTTGGCAGGCATGTCATATCCACTGATCTTGATAATGGCCATTCCTGGTAAGAACTGGCCCGACAGACTGACCAGAATAAGCGGGAGGGCCAGATTCAGGGTGGAACTCCAAGTCCATTCCGGTGCAATAAATTGCGGAATTGCCAGACTGAAATCTGCCGTGACCGGATTAATCTTGCCCAGCAGCATGCTTAAAATCACACCGGCAACCAGCACCCAGACCATGGCATAACGTGGACTGAAACGCTTGGCCAGCAAAAACACCGCCAGCATGCCAAAGACGATATAGGGCATGGTATCGGTCGCGGTGAACAGTCCTAAACCAAACTGCAGTAAAATTCCGGCCATCATTCCGCCAGCGACTTCCTGGGGAATCCAGGACAGCAATTTGTCGAAATAACCGGTAATCCCAATGAGAAAAATCACCACAGCAGAGGTGATATAGGCCGCAACCGCTTCATTGAGCGAAATATCGGGAAACAGCGTGACCAATAGTGCCGTTCCGGGCGCAGACCAGGCGGTGACAACAGGTATTTTGTATTTAATCGATAAAAAGATACCTGCGAGCGCCGCACCAATAGAAATTCCCCAAATCCATGAAATCATCATGTCTGGGGAAACCTGGGCTTGCTGCGCTGCCTGGAAAAAAATGATCAGTGGTCCTGAATAGGAAATCAGCACTGCTAGAAATCCTGCAACAGTCGCTGAAATTGACCAGTCATTTTTTAATGTCTGAAACAGGGTGTTCATTGGTAATGTGCCTCCTTGCGTCGAACCATGAGCCTGTCAAAAATCGTGATGATCAGGACTAGCCTTGATCTCCACCACCGACCGGTACTACGGTACCTGTCATATAAGATGATTCATTGGAAGCTAGGAATAGAATGGCATTTACTTGCTCCTGAATTGTGCCGTAGCGACCCATAAACGTACGGTCAATGGTCTGATCTACCACTTGCTGCATCCATTCTTGTTCAGATTCAGTCAGTGGATTGGCATTGCGCGGTACTTTACGGGGAGGTGCTTCGGTGCCACCCGTTGCAACGGCGTTGACACGAATCCCGTCTTTGGCATGTTCAAAGGCAAGGGCAGCTGTCAAGCCGTTAACTCCACCTTTAGAAGCCGAATAAGGCACCCGGTTAATGCCACGGGTTGCAATTGACGATACGTTTACAATGGTGCCATGCTGCTGCTTGATCATTTGCGGTAGCACTGCACGGCAGCACCACATGGTTGGGAACAATGAACGGTTCACTTCTTTGATGATTTCTTCTTCAGAAAATTCTTCAAAAGGTTTCATCCAGATCGCACCGCCAACATTGTTGATCAGCACATCAATACGCCCATAGGTATCTAAGGCTTTTTCAACGACAGATTGAGCACCGGCATAAGTTTCCAGATCGGCTTTTACAGTAATGGCATCGCCACCTGTGGCTTCAATCTCTACCAATACTTCTTCTACATAGGGAGAAAGATCGGCCATGATGACTTGGGCGCCTTCGCTCGCCACCTGCATCGCGACACCGCGACCGATGCCTTGAGCAGCACCAGTCACGATCACGACTTTATCTTCAAATCTTGGGTTACGGTTCATAAGATTCTCCGGCTTCTAAACTTAGTTGGCAGAGAATTTTTCAAACAGGAAGCTGGCAGGTTTGACACCTTCAGCATCCAGCCAGCTGCGAACCGCTTCAACCATTGGCACCGGACCACACAGGTAGATGTCGACATCTCCAGCATTCAGCCATTCATTTTCAATATGGCCAGTGACATAGCCTTTACGTTCATGTGCAGATTCCGGGTTTGCCACTACAGTACGGTATTCGAACCACGGGAATTTATCTTGTAGTTCATTCAGTTTTTCAATGGCCACCAGATCAAAATCATTGGTCACACCAAATACCAGACGCACTGGATGCTTTGAACCTTTTTCTTCCAGCACTTGCAACATCGACATGAATGGTGCAATACCTGTACCACCTGCCAGCATCAATACCGGCCGGGTCACATTACGCAGATAGAAGCTGCCGAATGGACCTGTAAATGTCATCTTGTCGCCGGCTTTGGCATTTTTACTGAGGAATTCACTCATTTTGCCGTTAGGGACATTACGTACTACAAAACCAGTTAAACGGTTACCCGGTTTAGAGCTGAATGAGTAAGAACGGGTTTCAGTGGTTCCAGGAATACCGACATTGACATATTGTCCGGCCAGAAAATGGATATCTGGTTGACCATCATCGAGTTGAATATCAAAAGTAATGGTGGAATCAGACAGGTTTTCTACACGGGCCAACGTACCTTGAAATGCATGAATCTCGGTTTTACAGACATCAGAGGAGGCCTGAATTTGGAACACGGCATCCGAAGTCGGTTTACATTGGCAAGCCAGGATAAAACCTTCTGCGGCTTCTTCTGGTGTCAGTGCATCTTCAATGTACATTTCTTCAGGCATGTCATACGCACCTGATTCACAAAAAGCGCGGCACGTTCCACATGCACCGTCACGGCAATCTAGAGGGATATTGATCTTTTGACGGTAAGCTGCATCGGACAAGGTTTCGCCTTGGGCAACACTAATAAAACGTGTAACGCCATCTTCAAATTGGAGTGCAACATTGTGGTTTGACATGGCTGAATATCCTATATAAATCTTTGAAACTGGACCCTTCAGCCAATTTTCCATCTGGCTAAAGGGTTTTACCTGGCTGTCGAGACAGTCTTAGAGGTGATAAATGTCGATAACCTGGTTGATGTAATCGTTTTTCAGTACCACGTATTTGCTTAAAATCTGTGGTTTTTCGCCTGAAAAATCGATTACATAACGAGACATACCGAAGTAGCTGTAACTGGTTTTGTAGCGGAAACTCAGGGTATTCCAGTTAAAACGTACAGTGACCTTGTCGCCATCACGTTCCACAATTTCAATATTGCAGATGTTGTGGCTGGTACGGGTATCCGGCATGGTGGCAGATGAACGTTCTGTCTTGATCCGGAACACACGGTCTTCAAGACCCTGACGGTCTGGGTAGTAAATCAGTGAGATTTCAGACTGTGGATCTTCAGTCAGACGGTCATCATCATCCCAAGCAGGCATCCAGAAAGAAGCAGTAGGGGCGTAGCACTGTAACCAGTCATCCCATTGCTCATCATCTAAAAAGCGGGCTTCCTGATACAGGAACTGTGCAATATTTTCTAAAGTGATGTCGCTCATGCGGTTTCTCCTTCAGTGCTTGCAGCAATTTCTTTTTCAGTCGCAATGCCTTTTTTGATCAGCTCTAACCAGTACTGGTGCTGAGCCAGGTACAGGCCTTCATCTTCTGTTTTAATACCAGACAGTTTTGGTTTCAGGCCAATTTCATTGGCTGCATCATCTGGCCCTTGAATCCAGTGCTTAGACCCGCGACACATGTCGTTCCATTCCAGTGCGATCCCGGCATAACCAGCCTGACAGGCACGGAATTCTTCCAGATCGTCTGGGGTAGCCATACCAGAAGCATTAAAGAAATCTTCATACTGACGGATACGGCGAGTGCGTGCTTCCGGCTCTTCACCGACAGGACCGATACAGTAAATCGTCACTTCAGTCTTATCGACAGAGATTGGACGCAGAACACGGATTTGTGAGCCGAACTGATCCATGAAGTAAACGTTTGGATAGATACACAGGTTACGTGAACGTTCGATCATCCATTTCGCCATGGCTTCACCATACCGTTCGGTATATTCATCTTTCTTGGCAAAGTTTGGACGGTCTTCCGGGTTGGCCCATTGTGTCCAAAGCAGCATGTGACCATGTTCAAAGCCGTAAGAACCACCGCCTTGTTTGCCCCATGAACCTGCGCTCATGGCACGAATATTATCGCCAGCTTCTTTTTCCTTACGTTGCTGAGTCGTTGCAGCATAGTTCCAGTGCACGGCAGAGACGTGATAACCATCGGCACCGTTTTCTGCAGTCAGCTTCCAGTTACCTTCATAGGTATAAGTCGACGAACCGCGTAAAACTTCCAGACCTTGCTCAGACTGACCCACGATCATGTCGATGATCTTGGTGGCTTCACCCAGGTATTCTTCCAGAGAAGGAACATCCGGATTCAGGCTGCCAAACAAGAAGCCTTTGTAATTTTCAAAACGGGCTACTTTTTTCAGGTCATGAGAACCGTCCTGGTTAAAGCAATCTGAATAGCCTGCATCAGCCGGATCTTTCACTTTTAACAGCTTGCCCGAGTTATTGAATGTCCAGCCATGGAATGGGCAGGTATAGGTTGCTTTATTGCCACGCTTATAACGGCACAGTTGTGCACCGCGGTGAGAGCAGGCATTGATCATGGCATTCAGTTCGCCATTGCGGTTACGTGCAATGATGATTGGCTGACGGCCAATATGGGTTGTGTAGTAATCGTTGTTATTGGGAATCTGGCTCTCATGGGCCAGATAAACCCAGTTTCCTTCAAAGATGTATTTCATTTCCAGATCAAACAGGGCTTGATCAGTAAATACGGAACGGTGCAGTTTAAATTCACCAGATTCAAAATCATCGACCAGTAATTCATCAATACGGTCTAAATGGCTGGTGTTAATTACAGGAATACGAGGCATGTCCAGTCTCCGACTTTCCAAGGAGGGGAAGTCATCGGGATGTTGCTCAGACTGACATCCCGATTCCATTTTGAATTAAGCGCTTGCGCGACGACGTTCTACTTCAGTGCTTGGCGCTGCAGCCTGGTCTTTCACCAGTTCAATATTGAACTGGATATGTTTGAATGGACCATTTAAACCACGGTGTGCGATTTCAGCTTCATCGGTCACATCAACAGCGGTTGCGACCAGACCATCACGTGTGGCGAAGGCAAAGTCATCCCACAGGTATTGATCGCCTTCGATATTGAACTGTGTGGTTAACTTTCGGTAACCCGGTGCAGATACGAAGTAATGCACATGAGATGGGCGGTTACCGTGACGACCTAATTTGTCCAGTACGAACTGGGTAGTACCTTCAGGTGGACAGCCATAACCGACCGGCATGGTAGTCAGGGCAACATATTTACCGTCTTGATCGGTAAAGATAGAACGGCGTAGGTTAAAGTCAGATTGCGACTTGTCAAAGAAAGAGTAGTTGCCCAGGCTGTTGGCATGCCAGACTTCAACTTTTGCACCTTCAATGATGTTGCCGTCAGTATCGGTCACTGTGCCTTCAATAATCAGGGTTGGAATTTTGCCCTCTTCAGAACCGTCATCCATACGCGCAAAACCAACTGACTCAGGAGCACCTGCAACATACAGCGGGCCTTCGATGGTACGTGGTGTACCGCCAGTAATGCCTGCTTTGGCATCTGCTTCATCCGCGCGTAAGTCTAAGTAATGTTCCAGACCCAGACCTGCAGCCAGTAAGCCTAATTCATTGGCTTGACCTGCATCAGTAAAGTATTCCAGACCTTTCCAGAGTTCAGTCTGAGAAATATCAAGATCTTCAATAGCCTGGAAAAGATCACCTAATAAACGTACAACAACTTGTTGTACACGCTCATCAACTGGTCCTGTCGCTGTATCGACATTCATTTTTTTAACCAGTGCATCAATTTCTTGGCGGTTCATACTATTGCTCCTAAAGTATGTCTTTCATATTTTAGTGGCGCATGTTTTAGCATTCGTTTGGCTGGCTAAATCTTGCTGGCCACAAGTCCTTTTGGATTACCCTCAGGTGTAAGGGGGGAAGAAAACTCTTTCATTTCCATTCCCGAATTTATTCATTACTTGTCATCATCCCGAATCGATGATGGATGGCGGTTCAATGCCATAACTTTGATGTTCATATACGGGTAGAGCGGCAAGCCTTGTAGCAGGTTGTGCAACTCTTCATTGCTTTCAACATCAAAAATACTGATGTTTGAATACTGCCCGGTGATACGCCAGATATGACGCCACTTACCCTGGCGTTGCAGATCCTGTGAATAAGCTTTTTCAACTGCCTTAATTTCATTGGCCTGTTCAACCGGCATATCTTTTGGAATATTGACGTCCATTCGTACTTGGAAAAGCATGGGATTCTCCTGGAATTATTGACGACGCAAGTTGTCAATTTTGTTTTCATCCAACTCAATACCCAGACCTGGTCCTTTCGGAATCTCAAGTTCAAAGTTTTGATACTGGAGTGGGGTTCTTAAAATTTCATCAGTTAACAGCAGTGGACCAAACAGTTCGGTGCCATAAGCGAGACTTTCAAAAGTCGAGAAGGCATGGGCAGAGGCGATCGTGCCCACCGGACCTTCAAGCATGGTGCCGCCATACAGATCGATACCTGCCAGCTGTGCCACTTTTGCAACTTCACAACCTTCAATCAGGCCACCAGATTGCGCCACTTTGACTGCAAAAACTGATGAGCCATGCTGACGTGCGATCTGATAGGCAGACTGCGGACCCATCAAGGATTCATCCGCCATGATGGCGATATCAAAACGCTGGGTCAGACGTCGCATTGCATCCAGATTATCAATGGCACATGGCTGTTCAATCAGGTCAATGCCGCCGTCCTGGAGTAACTGAATGCCTTTAATCGCGTCCAGCTCTGTCCAGGCACGGTTCACATCAACACGGATCGAAATGTCTTTGCCTAGTGCCTGTTTAATCGCAAGCACGTGTTCAACATCCTGTTCCACTGGACGTGAACCAATTTTCAGTTTGAAAATATTGTGGCGTTTGGCCGCAATCATTTTCTGGGCTTCGGCAATGTCTTTCTCGGTATTGCCAGATGCCAAGACCCACAGTACTGGTACGCTGTCACGTAAACGTCCACCTAAAATTTCACTCAGTGGCAGATTCAAACGCTGTGCCTGAATATCCAGTAGCGCAGTTTGAATGGCACACTTGGCAAAACGGTTACCATTAATATTTTTTTTGATGGCTTGTAATGTCTGTGCAACATTCAAACCTGATAATGTTTTCAGAAGCGGTGCAAAGTAAGTCTCAATATTCACTTTGACACTTTCTGGGCTTTCTTCACCGTAGCCTAAACCGCCAATAGTGGTGGCTTCGCCCCAACCCACATAGCCGTCTTCGGTGGTGATTTTGACCAGGACCAGTGTCTGGGTTTGCATGGTTGCGACAGCCATCTTGTGAGGACGGATCGTCGGTATTTGAACCAGCAAGGTTTCAACTGACTTATACATAATTACGCTTCACATTCTTGCTTTAATGTTTTGACTTGATATACCTTAAAAGAATAATTTTGATTGGTCTAAGATCGATTTAGCATTTTTTTATACTTTAAAGGTATGCAATAATATGGAACTCAGGCATTTGCGTTACTTCGTCGCAGTCGTCGAAGAACAAAGTTTTACCAAGGCGGCAGAAAAACTGTTTATTGCTCAACCACCTTTAAGCAGACAGATACAAAATCTGGAACAGGAACTGGATATTCAGCTCTTTGAAAGAGGTAGCCGACCGCTTAAGACCACAGAAGCAGGTCAATTCTTCTATCAACATGCGGTTAAACTTTTGTCTAATGCGGAAGAAATCAAATCGATGACCAAGCGGATTGGTATCGCGGATCGCACCATTAGCATTGGTTTTGTTGGCTCGTTATTGTTCGGTTTGCTATCGCGTATTGTGTTTCTATTTAAGCAGCAACATCCCCAGCTCAAAATTGAGATGGTTGAAATGAATACTTCAGAGCAGATTCAGGCACTTAAAGAAGGGCGGATTGATGTCGGTTTTGGACGTTTAAGGATTTCAGATCCGGCAGTGAAACGGGTGTTGCTGCGTGAAGAACGGCTGATGGTCGCGGCACATTCCAGCCATTTTCTCTCGCAACGAGATGGCGTGAACCTGTCGGAACTGGTGGATCAGCCACTCTTTTTATACCCGAATAATGGTAAAGCGAATTTTTCTACCCAGGTGCGCGGTATATTTTCCGAGTATGGGCTGGAACCGAAAAATATCCGTGCAGTCAGTGAATTGCAACTGGCGCTTGGTTTTGTGGCTGCCGGAGAGGGCGTCTGTATTGTGCCGGAAAGTGCCCAGAATATTCGTCTGGCACATTTAAACTTTATCCCTTTATTAGATGAATTTGCGGTCAGTCCGGTTTTTATGGCTATTCGTAATATGGATGAAAGTGAATATATTCGTTATCTGTTTGATGCGGTCTATCAGGTCTATGATCTTGAAGCGATTAAATATGATCGTGCTGTATTTTAATTCAGATCAATACCTGTCTGGATCTTATAGGGAATAAAGCGAATCCATATTTTAATATTGAATGAAGGTTTCATTTTTTGGATGAATATCATTAAGGCATAGTAAATAAAGCCTTTTCTTTAAGGCAGACTTTATAGGTATAGAAGCATGCCTATTCAGTTTTGGACATTTATGCACATCTTCTGCATTGTGAATCTCATAAATTGAACTTCACAATTAGGAGGTGGAGATGTCTACAAATAAAGTGAATATAAATACGCTGATTGATGAAGCAAAGTTCACGCCATTTCATTGGGGCGTCCTGATCTGGTGTTTGCTGATCATTATTTTTGACGGTTATGACCTGGTAATTTACGGCGTGGCTTTACCGCTACTGATGCAGGAATGGGCACTCAGTGCAGTACAGGCAGGCATGTTAGCCAGCACCGCCTTGTTCGGTATGATGTTTGGAGCGATGAGTTTCGGCACTTTGTCCGATAAACTGGGACGTAAAAAAACCATCATGATCTGTGTCGCGATCTTTAGTGGTTTTACGTTTATCGGTGCCTTTGCAACATCACCTGTCGAATTCGGAATTTTACGTTTTCTTGCCGGACTCGGAATTGGTGGCGTGATGCCAAACGTCGTTGCCCTGATGACGGAATACGCACCAAAAAGGATTCGCAGTACACTGGTCGCTTTGATGTTTAGTGGCTATGCCATCGGCGGCATGACATCTGCTTTGCTTGGCGCATGGCTGGTACCACAGTTCGGCTGGAAAATCATGTTCTTGCTTGCGGGTACTCCTTTACTGTTCCTGCCGATACTCTGGAAATATTTACCAGAATCCCTGATGTATCTGACCAATAAGCAGCAAACGGCTGAAGCGCAAAGCATTATCCGAAAAATCTCGCCAACTCAGATAATTGGATCTGACACCCAGTTTGTTCTGAATGAAGTGCAAAAAGGCGATGAAGCACCTTTAAAAGCACTATTCCAGCAAGGCCGTACATTTAGTACCTTTATGTTCTGGTTGGCATTTTTCATGTGTCTATTAATGGTTTATGCACTAGGCAGCTGGTTACCAAAACTGATGATCCAGGCTGGATATTCACTGGGTGCCAGCATGATCTTCCTATTTGCCCTGAATATTGGCGGCATGATCGGGGCTATTGGTGGGGGTTATCTGGCAGACCGTTTCCATATCAAAAAAGTACTGACCATCATGTTTCTTTGCGGGGCAGCTTCTTTAATCCTGCTCGGTTATAACAGTCCACAATTCGTGCTTTATAGCTTAATTGCTGTGGCCGGTGCAGCGACCATTGGTTCACAAATTCTGCTTTATACCTTCGTGGCGCAATATTATCCATCGACGGTGCGTTCTACTGGCATGGGCTGGGCTTCCGGGATTGGACGTATCGGTGCGATCGTTGGACCGGTATTGACAGGTGCTTTACTCACCATGAATTTACCGCATCAAATGAACTTCTTTGCAATTGCGATTCCCGGTTTGATTGCTGCGCTGGCAATTTTCCTGGTGAACTTAAAAATGTCTGTAGAAGGTCAAGCCCTTGCTGCACCTGAGATTCGCACTGATTCTCTCGCTGAAAAAGCAAGTTAATGGATTAAATATCAATTAATAAAGAAAACACTTCTAATGATAGAGATCGCCATCGTAAGCGGTGGTGATCTGTTGCTAGAATCGAGACGCATAATAAAAAAGTGAGTTTAGGATGAACACGGAACAATTATTTAATAATCAAACAATCACATTAAAACGCACGGTTCTGATGAGCATGATGGCAATAAGTTTAGGGGGCCTTAGCTTGTCTACCCAGGCACAAACTCCAGCTCAGTCCAATCAGCAGGAAATTGAGCAGTTGCGTCAAGAGGTTCAAGCTTTACGTGCCTTGATTGAACAGCAGCAGACTCAGACAGCTGCTGTGACTGCACCTGTAGCGGCAACGCCGGCACCTGCAAATACAGCAGTAGCTCCTACGAGCAAACCTGTGATGAAAATTGCCAGTGGGGCCGAGTTTAATTTATACGGTAATATCCGTGCTGATGCCTCTTATCAGGCTGAGGGCGGTGCAGCGACACGTATGTATAACCAGATTAATGCGGTACCTCTTGAAGGCACAGGTGAACGCAGTGATGAGTTTAAGTCCACGCTTTCAGCCACCCGTTTAGGGATGGATTTTAAAGCGCCCGTGGGTGCTGGGGATAATGCCTTAAGCGGTAAGGTTGAGGTCGATTTCCTGGGTGGAGCTGGTTTTGACAACCTGCGTATTCGCCATGCCTATATCAGCTATGCTGACTGGTTAATTGGTCAAACTTGGTCAAACTTTGCAACTCCGGACTATATACCTGAAACAGTAGATGCGCTGGTTTATGCTGGCGGTTCAATTAAACGGACGCCTCAGATTCGTCATACCAGTACTTTGAGTCCGGCAACCAATCTGGTGCTTGCAGTAGAAGACCCGAAAGATGCGACCATTACTGGAATCAAACAGCGTTTACCTGCCTTAACTGCACGCTTAAATCACAAATTTGCAGATAATCTTTCTGTCAGCGCGCGTGCGATGGGGAATGAAAAACGTGTGAATGAAGATGAAAAAACTGCATGGGGTGTGGGTTTAGGTGCGAAATATGAGTTTGTTTCAGGCACCAGTCTTAAGGCAGATTATTATCATGTCAAAGGTGATAGCAGCTTTGTCTCTTACGCTAATCCTGGCGTAGTTCGAGCTCCTAATGGTGATCTTCTACAGAGTGAATTTGACTCGATTACGGTTGGTCTGACCCAGCAGTTTACTGAGAAATTACGTGGTACTGTAGGCTATGGTTATATGAATTTCGACCAAGATAATGGCTATCTTGCTGCTCCTGGTCTGAATCTAACAGCAGTGAACAAAGACCTTTGGCAGGCTTGGGCTAATGTGTTCTATAACCCTACAAAACCGCTGAGTTTTGGCCTGGAATATGTTTATGGTGAACGTGAAGCATTGGGTGCTGCACCAAATGGCAGTACAAAAGGTGAAGATAACCGAGTGAATGCCGTTGCAATTTACAGTTTCTAAGCTCTAGCGATTTACATAAGAAACTTAAAGCGTGGATGAATTAATCCACGCTTTTTGCATGATTCAGGATCACCTCTGCCAGCACATTGACAGCATTTTCTATCTCAGAGGTCCAGTCAAATGAACAGTTCAGGCGAATATAATTCTGGCTGGTATGTTCCGGTTTAAACAGCAAAGCAGGGGCAATGGCAATATTGTGCTGAATCAGCTGTTCATATAAAACCTGACCATCCAGCTGTTCCGCCAATTTGATCCAGAGAAAATAGCCACTAGAATAATAATAAATTTCACAGACTGCATCTAAACGCGCTTTAAGTTCCTGATAAAATTTTTGCTTATACTTTTCCAGCTGCTGTCTTAAATGGCGCAAATGCTTTTCATAATGATGATGGGACAGAAAATCGACCAGTGCATTTTGTAATAGCGGACTAACAGTCAAAGTACTCATGAGCTGTAAATGCTGGATTGCATCAGAAAATGGGCCAGCGAAAACCCAGCCGACCCGCGCACCCATGCCCAAGGTTTTAGAAAATGAAGAGCAGTGCAATACCCGTTGATGCTGATCAAAATATTTCACGGAAACCGGTTTATGAGCGCCGTAATTGAGTTCCTGATAGACATCATCTTCAATCAGATATACCTGATATTCATTCAACAGTTCCGCAATTCTTTGCTTGATCTCTGAATTTACCGTAAAGCCAATCGGATTATGCACATTCAGCATCAGCCAGCAAACTTTGATCGGGTACTGTTTAAGTGCTTGTTCAAATGATTCCAGGTCAAAACCAAACTGTGGATGTTCAGGGATTGTGATGACTTGCAGGCCTAAACGTTCAGCCGCCTGCCAGGCACCATAAAAAATGGTTTGCTGGAGCAGGATAAAATCACCCGGTTGAGTCAAAGCCTGTAAAGACAGATTGAGGGCTTCCAAGGCACCAGAAGTAATGACAATGTCATCCGAAGTGCAGTTTATGCCTTGTAACTGATAGCGGTTGGCAATTAGTTGGCGTAATTCCTGATTACCCGGTGGCATATGATTTTGATGGCTATAACTGCTTTTTCTTTTGCTATGCTGCGCCAAAATCTGCATAAACCGGCTGTTATATAATAGTTCAGCATTTGGAAAAGCTGAACCAAAAGGTGCAATATTTGGAGTTTGCAGTGACTTTAAATAATTAAATACCACAGAGTTAATTTTAACTTTGGAGTTTAAGCCAATCTGTACGGCAGGTTCTTTGCTGTTATAGGTTTGAGGTCGCTCCGCAATATAGTAGCCAGATTTATCTTTGGCATAGACCAATCCTTGCGATTCAAGCACCTGATAGGCATTAAGCACCGTCATCAGGCTATAGCCGGACAATTCAGTCTGTTCCCGCAATGAAGGTAATTTGTCATGCGCCTTCCATGCGCCATTTTCAATCATTTGGCGAATATTTTGGGCCAGCTTTTCAGACTTGAACATAAGAAAATAAAATCTAAACTGTACTAATATAATCGGAATTATATTATGAATAAGTTATTAAAATATAACAAATCAAAAAAATAAGTGACTAACTGTTATATTTTTTTAAATGAATATTGTATCTATACAGCTGATTTAGGTCTGCTGATAATAAAACTCATAACGCCAGACCAATTATGGGTGATCATATGAATTCAGAAGACAACAAAGCACCAAAATATGCGGATAGCAGTATTTCTGATGCAGCATTCAAGAAGATGATTCTCTGGTTTGCACTTTATACTGGTTTATTCTGCCTCGGCGTTATCTTTGTAGTAAATGCAGACAAAATTATGATGAGCGGCTTTTAAAATTCTCTTCTCCCTGAACACTATCATCGCCCCAATCTAAATTGGGGCTTTTTTATGCCACACATTACCAGTTTTATTTTCTACTTTTTCTGCATCCACTCTATGACTTTGTCACAATTTGACACTCACAAAGTCAGATTTCCTTGCTAGATTCAGACTGTTTGATGATAAAAATGAATACAGGCTTTTCGCCAGCGCATCATACAGAAATAACAACGATATAGCAGATGGACAAACAACAAGGATAAAGGAGTGAAGCATGCTCGGAAATATGATGTTCCAGCCCTTACTGATCAGCAGCATGATTGAACATGCCGGTCGTTATCATGCCGATACCGAGATCATTTCTAAAAATACCGATACCAGCATTAAAAAGACCAATTGGGGAGAAATCCGGGAAAACTCGAAACGTTTTGCCAATGTATTACAGCAATTCGGTCTGACACTCGGCGACCGGGTTGCAACCATTGCCTGGAATAATCATCGACATCTAGAATCTTGGTATGCCATTTCGGGAAGTGGACTGATTTGCCATACCATTAACCCGCGGTTATTTCCGGAACAGCTGGTATTTATTATCAATGATGCTGCCGATCGAATACTGCTGTTTGATAAAACCTTTGCACCTTTAATTAAAGCCGTCAAACCGTTATTAAAAACTGTAGAACAGTATATCTGTCTGGATGCTGAAGATTCGTCGATTCGTGAAGCCATTCCGGAAGTTCAGTTTTATGACGATTTGCTTGCCCAGCAATCTGCAGAATTTGACTGGCCTGAACTGGATGAAAATACAGCAAGTTCACTGTGTTATACCTCCGGTACGACTGGAAATCCGAAAGGGGTTTTATATAGCCATCGCTCAACAGTGCTGCATAGTTATGCGATTATCATGCCGGATTCCCTGAATGTGGCAGCGCGTGACATCATGCTGCCGGTGGTACCAATGTTTCATGTCAATGCCTGGGGAACCCCATATGCCGCTGCCATGGTCGGTTGTACCTTGGTGTTGCCGGGGCCAGGCCTGGATGGAGCCAGTCTGGTTAATCTGATTGATACGTATAAAGTCTCTGTGGCTTTAGGTGTTCCGACGATCTGGCAAGGGCTGATTGCGGCTGCCCAGCAAAGTGGTTCAAAACTGGAAAGCCTGAAACGGAATGTGGTCGGTGGTTCTGCCTGTCCACCGGCTATGCTGAAAACCTTTAAAGAGCAGTTTAACTGCGAAACCATTCATGCCTGGGGGATGACTGAAACCAGTCCACTTGGTAGTGCCAATCAGCTAAAAACCAAACATCTTGATCTAGCGGATGAAGAAAAAATGCAGATTCGTCTGTCTCAAGGTCGTCCACCGTTTGGCGTTGATTTACGTTTAACCGATGAAGAAAAAGGAACTCAGGAAATTGCCCGGGATGGTGAAACCATAGGTAATCTGCAGATTAAAGGGCACTGGATCATTGATCACTATTTTGGCAAGGAAGAATCTGCGCTCACAGCAGATGGCTGGTTTGATACCGGAGATATTGCTACCTTAAATGAAGATGGCTTTATGAAGCTGTGTGACCGTTCCAAAGATCTGATCAAGTCAGGCGGTGAATGGATCTCTTCAGTCGATCTTGAAAATATGGCGATGGGACATCCTGAAATTGCCATGGCTGCCGTGATTGCGGCACAGCATCCTAAATGGGATGAGCGTCCCGTTCTGATTGCGATTAAAAAGCCAGAGAGTCATGTGAGTGAAGCTGAAATTCTGGATTACTATGCGGACAAAGTCGCTAAATGGCAGATCCCGGATCGCGTGATCTTTGTAGATTCTATTCCGTTAAGTGGAACCGGCAAGATGCTGAAAAAAGACCTGCGTGAACTTTATGGTTCTATCTTGCTGGAACAGGCCGTAGGTTAAGCTATTTTTTTAAAAGGTAAATTTTTGCCTTTTTAACTCACCGAATATTTAAAACAGAAACTGATCTCTTATATAGAGGTCAGTTTTTTTATATGTTTTTGCTAAAAATATACAGACCAAAAAAGCAATTTATTCAGTTCATACAGTTTTAACAGCACTTTCTGGCTAGGATTGTCTTACAAAAAGTCCAACTATGGTTTCTAAGCACATAATTTGACCTACATTGACATGGTGTGAGCTTCAAAATTCTTTATTCTGGACTACATAATAAATAGACAGTTGTACATTAATGCTGTCTGCGGAATAGAGGGGATAAAAATGACAAGTATGACAACCTACAAGCCGCATTGGATTCGTGAAGACTTCATTGATTTTGTTGGTGAAAAAATCCATCCAACCTGGGCACTCAAAAAAGTCAAAGCATCGGTCGTGAATATTCAGGCGGTCAGCCTGGACTTTTTCAAAATCCAGTTACGTCCAAATTATAACTTTAACCGCGGGTCATTTCAGGCCGGTCAAAATATCGCGGTGACTCTGCGTCTGGATGGAGTTCGTCATCAACGTCATTATTCTATCGTGACCATTTTAAAAAATGGCGATGTGATTATTGCAGTCAAGCAGCAAGGTAAGGTGTCACGTGCCCTAACTTTATTGCAACTAGGTGCAGTGGTCGAGCTGTCTCAGCCACAGGGCGAATTTACCTTATTAAACTCTCCTAAACCGATTCTGTTTCTGGCATCAGGCAGTGGCATTACTGCAATTTATTCCTTATTGCAAAAAGCAGTCGTGCAGTTTCAGCATCCGATTGATCTAATCTATTTCACCCGTGATGATGCATTTCATGCCGAGATCAAAACCTTGGCGTTGATGCATCCTCATCTGAAATATCATCATTTTAATACAGTCGAGCATAAGCAACATCTGAGCCAGCAATTGCTAAACAAGCTGGTACCAGACTTTGAACAGCGTGAAATCTATGCCTGTGGTTCAGCGGGAATGATGAAAACTGCACTCAAAATTGCCGATAAACTGGCGGTGAAATCCAGTTTCCATTCTGAATATTTCCAGATTGCGATGGATGAAAAAGTGAAAGCACAGCCTGTACAGTTTTTAAGATCGCAGCAGGAATTCCAGGCAGAATCTAATCTGCTGGAAAGTGCAGAGCAGGCGGGTCTTCGTCCAGCGCATGGTTGCCGTATGGGCATTTGTAATACTTGCTCATGTACTAAAGTCAGCGGTTCGGTGAAAAACATGCTGACGGGTGAGATCGACCACGGCAGCAATACTCCAATCAAACTTTGTATTTCACAGGCCGTCAGTCCTGTGGTGATTAATTTATAAGCTATTTCAACCATTACTAAACGAATAAGAAGGTGCTCCCATGAATATGCAAATTGATTTTAAAAAACACAGTAAATCTCAATTTCTAAGCCCGGAACAGGTTGAAGAGTTCGGTGCCAAGGTTGATGCTATCCGCCGTGAAGTAATGGAAGATTTGGGCGAAAAAGACGCAGAATATATTTATAAAATCCGTAATTTTGTACGTTATAGCGAGATTGCTTCCCGTGGCATGCTGATGGTCGCAGGCTGGTTGCCACCAGTATGGTTAGCGGGCACAGGCTTGTTGGGTATCTCGAAAATCGTGGAAAATATGGAACTTGGCCATAATGTGATGCACGGCCAGTTCGACTGGATGAATGATCCGGGTCTGAATGGTTCGACTTATGATTGGGATACTATTTCCACTGGGGATGACTGGAAATACAACCATAACTATATTCACCACACGTATACTAATATTGTCGGTATGGATCACGATGTCGGTTATGGTCTGATCCGTGTCAGTGAATCTCAGCCGTGGGAACTACGTTTTATCTGGAATATTCCTTTAACCATTCAGTTGATGGTGTTCTTTGAATGGTATGTGGGTGTACAGCGTTTGCATCTGGAAGATGTGATTGCCTATAAAACCAAAACCTGGAAACAGGTCTGGGAAGAAGCAGCGCCTTTACGCAAAAAAATGCGCCGTCAGGTCCTGAAAGATTATGTATTTTTCCCACTGATTGCCGGTCCAAATGCCATTCCAGTATTTACCGGGAATGCGGTTGCCAATGTGATTCGTAGCCTATGGGCGTCTGCGGTGATCTTTAATGGACATTTCACTGAAGATGCAGAAACCTTTGAAATGGACAATACCGACAATGAAACCCGTGCGGAATGGTATCTGCGTCAGATCCGTGGTTCGAGCAACTTCAGTGGCGCGAACTGGTTGCATATTCTGAGTGGTAATTTAAGCCATCAGATTGAGCATCATCTGTTCCCAGATATGCCAGCAAACCGTTATGCCGAAGTAGCACCAAAAATCAAAGCCTTATGTGCTGAGTACGGGATTCACTATAACGAAGCCAGCTTTATGAAACAGTTCTCGACTGTATGGGTCAGACTGGCGAAATGCTCACTGCCAAATGAATGGAATCAGCAAATTGCAGAAAAAACTCACGCAGTTAAATCGGTGTTTCGTTACTTTAAATCTAAGCTTGTAAATTAATTTTTAGGGTTTCTCTATTATCCAGTTTGGTACTCCTCAATAGATTTGGATGGTCTATTGAGGATTTTTTTATCTGTTAAAAAGTGGTCAGTTCACACGAATTTATGAATGAAATGTGAAGATGTTTTTCAAAAAATGACGAAGGCGGGACAGATTTACTACCGCTGAAACGCTTCGCCTACAAGCTAAGCGTTTACCTCAAGGAGGTTCTTTTTATAATGGCCGCGTTCTATCATTCAAGGTCTCAGTTTTGAAATATCTTAAATATTTTTCAGGCATCTCACTTTTATTGCTGTTAACCGCGTGTAATACCCCGGAAACTCCAGCACCAGATTATCAGGGGAACTGGAAAAATACACTGGAAAATCCAAAATTGGAAAATATCCTGGTAATTTCCAAAAATGGTGAAAACTATTTCATTACCAATACCATTAAAGATAAAGAAAGCGGCAAAACCGACAAGAAAAATCCGATGCCCGCTTCAGTCGCTGATAATGGTCTGCTTCAGATTAATTCAGGTACAGGTGTCGTTGATTTCGCGATTGACGAAAAAACTGGCAATTTGGTCGGCTCAGGCTCCGTCTATAAAAAAGCCAAATAATGCTCTAATCTAATCAATTCAGAGATAACACGAAAAATGCCATGATCAGAAAGGATTCATGGCATTTTTTTAGTTCACCAATTTTATGAGACCAGCAAAATCTTCTACAAAATAATCTGCCTTGGCTTTGATCAGGTCCATTTCATGCGCAGAATACTGGTCGTAAATTGCAACGACATCAATTCCCGCATTGTTGGCAGCTTCCACCCCAATTAAAGAGTCTTCAACAATCAGGCAATCTTTAGCCTCAATTTCAAAATGCTGGAGCGCATTTAAATACACTTCTGGATGCGGTTTGATATTCTCAACATTTTCACGAGTCAAAATAATCGCAAAATCATCATCAAAACTGATTTTCTGATTAATCTTCTGGTTATTGTCCTGATAACGCTGCACATTGAATAAACTAGTGGTAGTCGTGAGTGCCAATTGTATCCCTTGCTGTTTTAGGGCTTGAATCAGCAGCTCAGCTTGCGGTTTGAGTTCAATCACATGATCCAGAGAATGCCGTGAAATACCGTAACGGCGATTTTTAACCTCTTCCTTGCTGGGTTCAAAACCATAGAGCTCTTTTAAATAGCCACAATATTCCAGATAAGGATCGGGCATATGTCTAAAGGCTTTCAGTTGCAGGTCACGCTGTTGCTGAATCTGATCCAGACCGACTTCGATCCCCGACAATTCCTGAATCAGGGCAGCATCGACTTGGTTCCAGATTCCCACTGAATCAATCAAGGTCCCATCCAGGTCAAAACATACCAGCTTTTTATCTTTAAACATGTCACACCCAATTCTCTTTCACCGCCATTATCCCGTTTTTGGATAGAGATAAAAAGTCCAGTTTGGGTGCACATCCAGACTGTATTTATCAATAAATTCGTAAAATGAACTTATTTTGAGCATTTTAAGTATTACTAATAATAAAAATCGTAATACTAAATTGGCACGTCATTTGCATTTATTTACACATCATAAAGTGATCTAGGGTTCCGGCAGTTTTTTCAAAAAACTGCGCCTGAGACCGAGAGTTCACGGCTCGATTTGAGCTACACGGAGGGATAAAAGCCCGGGAGGTTGGAACAAAAACCTTAGAGAGGTCATGCAAATGGGCGCAATAGACAATAAGTACCATAACAATCAAACACTTTGGACTGAAATCCTGCCGGGAGGGCATCATTGGTCCGGGCGCATTCAAAAAGGCGCGGTTCTGCAATTCAAGGCACTCGGTGCCAATGCCAATGTTTCCCTGTTCTGTGTCAATGCTGAAGACAAACTGGAACGTTACAACATGCCAGACAGCCTGAAAGGCCAACATACCGCATACCTGACAGCAGGGAATGTGCTGTATTCCGATCTGGGTCGTGTGATGGCTTCCATTGTTAAAGATGAAGCTGGCTGGAACGATACCTTCTGCGGGCCATCCCGTCCTGAACAGATTGAAAAACAGTTTGGCATCCGTAGCTTCCAGGATGCCCGCAATGACATGTACCAAAGTGGTTTAGATGGCCTGTTGGTTGAATTATCCAAATTCTCTTTAGGCCAGACTGACCTGAGTGCGACCGTCAACCTGTTCTCGAAAGTCACTCCGAATGATGCGGGTGCATTGTCTTATGTGCCTTCAGACAATACTGAACAAATCATTGAACTGCGTTTTGAAATGGATTGTCTGGTGTTCCTGTCTGCTGCACCGCATGGTCTGGATAACAGTGCGGCATATCAGCCGGCTGACATTCAGTTATCTTTGTTTAAAGCCAATAGCTTAGGCGAAACCGATATCTGTCGCGACTCCTGTCCACAGAACCAGCGTGCATTCCAGAACAACGCACGTTACTACGCACTTTCTAACGTTTAAGGCAGGAGAATGACCATGACAGCTCTACAACAATTCGAAAAAACAGTTCTTAGCGAAATCTGTCCTGCCGGTGAAGCATGGATGTGCGAAGTCAAAAAAGGCCAGTATTTCCGCATCATCGATCTGGAAGGGAATCAGGCTGTTGATACCTTATTTATCTCGGCTGAAAATACAGAAGAGCGTTATAGCGCAACCGATACCTTAGCGATAAACCAGCAGATTTATCTGGAAAAAGGTACCTCTTTATATAGTAACTTTGGCCGTGCCATTGCCGTGATCAATGATGATAACTGTGGTCGTCATGACACTTTAGGTGGTGCATGTTCATGTGAAAGTAACACGGTCCGTTATGCACATGACAAATACCCAATGCACAGCTGCCGCAACAACTTTATGTATGCACTGGCAAAACATCCGGTAGCGAAAAAACATGGCTTAAACGTGCGTCACATCGGTCCAAACATCAACTTCTTTATGAATGTGCCAGTAACGGCTGATGGTCACCTGAAATTTGATGATGGTATTTCGGCACCGGGCAAGTATGTGGAAATCAAGGCAGAAATGGATCTGATCGTACTGATCTCGAACTGTCCGCAATTGAATAACCCATGTAATGCCTATAACCCGACACAAATCCAGCTGGTTGTGCGTGAAGGCGAGGAGGCTTAAGTCATGTTTGATAAAGTTCTGATTGCCAACCGTGGCGCGATTGCCTGCCGCGTGATCCGTACCCTGAAAAAACTGGGGATTCAATCTGTAGCCGTATATTCTGAAGCAGACCGTGATTCGTTACATGTCACTCTTGCGGATGAAGCTGTGTATATTGGTGAAGCACCTGCCAGCCAAAGTTATTTAAATGTCGAAAAAATTCTGGAAGTGGCAAAACAAACCGGTGCACAAGCGATTCATCCGGGTTATGGCTTCCTGTCGGAAAATGCTGAATTCTGCGACCTGTGTGAAGCGCAAGGCATTGCCTTTATTGGTCCAAACTCGGCACAAATGCGTGCTTTTGGTTTAAAGCATACAGCGCGTGAGCTGGCAATTCAGGCTAACGTACCATTACTGCCAGGTAGCCAGTTACTGGCAGATGAAGCAGAAGCCCTGGCCGAAGCTGAACGTATCGGCTATCCAGTCATGTTGAAAAGTACTGCGGGTGGTGGCGGGATCGGCATGCGTCTGGTCTGGAACGAAGCTGAGCTGAAAGATGCCTATGCAACAGTTTCATATTTAGCACAAGCCAACTTCAAAGATGCCGGTCTGTACCTGGAAAAATTTGTACAAAATGCCCGTCACATTGAAGTGCAGATTTTTGGTGATGGCCAAGGCAAGGTAATTGCTCTTGGTGAACGCGATTGTTCGGTACAACGCCGTAACCAGAAAGTGATCGAGGAAACGCCAGCACCGCACATTAGCGATGAGCAACGTGCCTATATCCAGAATGTCGCGATTCAGCTGATGGAGTCAGTGAATTACCGTTCTGCCGGTACGGTTGAATTCGTGATGGATACCGACACCCAGGAATTCTACTTTCTTGAAGTGAATACCCGTCTTCAAGTCGAACACGGTGTGACGGAGCAAGTCTTTGGTGTGGACCTGGTAGAATGGATGGTGACATTGGCCAGCGGTGACTGGGCTGCACCAACCGGGCAACTGGAATCCAAAGGTCATTCGATTCAGGTACGTCTCTATGCCGAAGACCCGATCAAGAACTTCCAGCCAAGTGCCGGTCTGCTGACTTATGTCGAGTTTGATGATAATGCACGTAACGAAACCTGGGTGGAAACCGGATCGAATGTATCATCTTTCTATGATCCAATGATTGCTAAAATCATTGTCACAGCAGATGATCGTGACGCAGCCATTCAGGCGATGACGGATACACTGTCGAAAACTCAAGTGGCGGGTATCGAAACCAACCTGGAATATCTACAAAACATTATTGATGGTGAGGTGTTTAAAGCTGGTACACAAACCACGCGTTTCCTGAATACTTTTGAATGGAAAACCCAAAAAGTTGAAGTGCTACAAGCGGGCATTCAAACTGCTGTGCAAGATGTGACAGGTCGTTTGGGCTACTGGGATGTCGGTGTGCCGCCATCAGGTGCGATTGACCCATTGTCATTAAATGTGGCAAACCAGTTATTAGGTAATGCCCCAAATACAGCGGGTCTAGAATGTACCCTGCAAGGGCCAACTTTAAAATTCCATTGTGACAGCCAGATTGTATTGGCCGGTGGTGACATGCCATCAACACTGGATGGTGTGGCTGTGCCAATGTGGCAAACCGTGAATGTGCGTAAAGGTCAGATTTTAAAATGTGGCAAGATCGCCACCGGTTGCCGTACCTATATCGGCATTAAGAGCGGTCTGAATGTGCCTGAATATTTAGGTTCACAAGCGACCTTTACCCTCGGTCAGTTTGGCGGTCATGCCGGCCGTAACCTGCTGATCGGCGATATGCTGCCAATTACGGCGTATACATCTGATGAAGTTAAAGCACTAGCGCCAGCGCAAATTCCGACTTTCAGCCATGAATGGGAAATTGCGGTGATGTATGGCCCGCATGGTGCGCCAGATTTCTTCACCAAAAAGGACATTGATACCTTCTTTGCCAATAATTTTGAGATTCACTTTAACTCTAGCCGTACCGGTATCCGCCTGATTGGTCCAAAGCCGGAATGGGCACGTGAAGATGGTGGTGAAGCCGGTCTGCATCCATCCAATATTCATGACAACGCGTATGCGATTGGTGCGATCGACTTTACAGGCGATATGCCAATTATTCTCGGTCCAGATGGCCCAAGTTTGGGGGGGTTTGTTTGTCCAGCGGTGGTGATCAATTCTGAGCTGTGGAAACTAGGTCAGCTCAAAGCCGGTGACAAAGTGAAATTTGTTCCAGTCAGCTATCACCAAGCCAAACTGTTGAATGAGAAATATCACGCACAACTAGAAGCGCTGGATACTCAGGAAGTTTCATTTAATGAATCCTTCTATCCTGAACTGGCTACGCTGAAAAATGCCGTACTGGATACCTTAAAAGGTGAAAATGGTGCGCCAGATGTGGTGTATCGCCCAGCGGGTAATAACTACATGCTGGTGGAATATGGCGAGCTGGTGCTGGATCTGAACCTGCGTTTCCGTATCCATGCCTTGATGCAATGGGTACAAAAACAGAATATTCCGGGCATTATTGACCTGACACCGGGCATCCGTTCGCTGCAAATCCATTTCAATTCAATCAAGCTGGATCAGCTCGACCTATTGCGCCTGTTGCAAGTGGCTGAAACTGAATTGCCTGATGTGACTGAAATGGAAGTGCCATCGCGTACGGTATATCTGCCACTTGCTTGGGAAGATTCGCAAACCCAGTTGGCAACTGAACGCTATATGCAAACTGTGCGTCCAGATGCGCCGTGGTGTCCGGACAATATCGAGTTTATCCGCCGTATTAATGGCCTGAAAGATAAACAGGCAGTCAAAGATGTGGTGTATAACGCCAGCTATCTGGTGATGGGCCTAGGCGACGTGTACCTCGGTGCACCTGTGGCAACACCGCTTGATCCGCGTCAACGTTTAGTCACAACCAAATATAACCCGGCGCGTACCTGGACCCCTGAAAATGCTGTGGGGATCGGCGGTGCTTATATGTGCGTGTACGGTATGGAAGGCCCTGGTGGTTATCAGTTCGTCGGTCGTACTACGCAAATGTGGTCGCGTTACCGTAAAAATGCCGACTTCGAGCAAGGCAAGCCATGGTTACTACGCTTCTTTGACCAGATCAAGTTCTATGAAGTGTCTGAAGAAGAACTGATGCAAATGCGTGAGGACTTTAAGGCAGGCCGCCTGAAACTGCGTATTGAAGAAGGTGTATTGAATCTGAAAGAGTACAACCAGTTCCTGACCGACAATGCCGACACCATTAGCGAGTTTAAGACAACGCAACAAGCGAACTTTGAAGCAGAACGCCGTCGTTGGCATGAAGCAGGACTTGCCGAATATGTCTCTGAAAGTTTAGATGCTGTGGATGATGGTGAAGGCGTTGAAGTGCCTGAAGGTGGCTGTGCGGTGGAATCACATATGCCGGGTTCCATCTGGAAAATTGAATGTCAATCAGGCGATATTGTGGAAGAAGGTGCAACGCTTGCTGTGATTGAAGCGATGAAAATCGAGATTCCAATTATTGCCCCTGAACGCATGAAAGTTGAAGCCATTACCATTGAAAAAGGGCAAACGGTAAAAACAGGACAGGTGTTGTTTACTTTGGCGCCAATTACGGCAGACGCATAAATTCGAGGGGGCTTTTCAATGGATACTCTTCATTTGCAGAATCAGGAACAATATTTTGTCATTCATCAGATTACAGAATATTTATACGCCATCGAAGAGCCCTCTTATTATCAGGGTAATTTTTCCTACCTGATGATTGGCAGTGAGCAGGCCTTAATGTTTGATGCCGGTGCCAGTCCTGAGCATGATATGACTCAGGTCATCAAGCAGTTAACGGATAAACCCTTTGCGGTTTTACCTTCACATTTGCATTTTGATCATATTGGTGGGCTCAAATTTTTTGAGCGGATTTATCTGCCCAATTTAGATTGCCTCCACAGTTTTAAGGATGAAGCCGGTCTGTATCAGATTCCGGATGAATTCCATTTGGGCAGTATTGATGGCTTCAAACCTGATCCTATTCAAGTCGAAAAAATGCTGGATGTGGGAGATGTCATTGATCTTGGCGGCATTTCATTTCAGCTGCTCTATGCACCAGGACACTCCAAAGACTCGATCATTTTATACAGTGACAGCTTAAATATCTGTTTGCTTGGCGATGTACTTTATCCGAGTGAGCTGTATGTGGGAAATGTGGCAGATTATGAAAAATCATTGGCCTATATCCAGTCGATGACCAATGCCGAAACGCAATTCTTTGGTGCACATCCTTTTGTTACTTCGCAACTTCCTCAAATCAGCATGGCTGAACTGGAACTGACCTTAAAGGTCATGCAAGCCATTGCCCGAGGTGAAGCAAAAGTGCATAAAGTCGAACCTTCGATTTTGGTGCGTGAGGGGAAACGTCATTGTGTGGATGAACGGATTTGTATTTATACCGACATTACCTTTAAGGATGGTCAACGCCTTGAATATTTATAATTTTTATTGATTTTATTTGGATGGTTATGATTGATCTTAAACGCACGGCATTGATTGTGATTGATATGCAGCGTGATTTCTGCGAAAAAAATGGTTATGCCGATCATATGGGTTTGGATGTTGAAATTCTTAGACAACCGATTGCCAATATTCAGAAATTACTGGACTGGGCAAGACAACATCAGCTGTTGGTGGTGCATACCCGTGAAGGTCATCGTACCGATTTAACGGATTTATATTCACTCAAAAAAAAGCGCACTGCAGGGCTAAAAGCGGAAATTGGTGCTGAAGGCCCAATGGGCAAGTTAATGCTCAGAGGTGAATATGGGCATGACCTGATAGACGATTTAAAACCAATCGCGGGTGAGCCGGTGATCGATAAGCCCGGCTATTCAGCATTTGCCTATACCGATCTCGAGTTAATCTTAAAAAATCATGATATTAAACATCTGATTATTAGCGGTGTGACCACCGAAGTGTGCGTATCCAGTACCTTTAGACAAGCCACCGATTTGGGCTTTTATTGCATTACGGTTGAAGATGCCTGTGCATCGGCCAATGTAGATTTGCACCATTCTGCACTGCAGATGATCACCGTTGAAAATGGGATTTTTGGACAGGTGATGTGTACCGAACAAGTCCTCAAATTGGTCCCAGAAAAATAATTGAAATATAAAAGGATTGTGGAATAGATTTTGCATTTATCAATATTACGAATTTTAAATAATGTAATACTGACTAAAGAGGCTGTAAGTATGTTTAAAGCAAAATCTATTTTATTTTCTGTACTTGCAAGTACCTTACTTGTTGCCTGTGACAGCGGAAATAAAGCAAATCTCCCAAGCGAAACCTCCAATGCATCTGCAACTGAAATGAGCCAGAAAATTAAAATTGGCTACAGTGATTATCCAGGCTGGGTGGCATGGCAAATTGCCATTGATAAAGGCTGGTTTAAAGAGCAGGGACTGGATGTTGATTTTGAATGGTTTGATTATTCTGCGTCATTAAATGCATTTAGTTCCAAGCAAATTGATGCAGTGACCATTGCACACGGTGACAATCTGATGGTTGCAGCCAGTGGGGTCAACGGCATTTTGGTTTTGGCGACAGACTTGGGCAAGACCAATGATTTAATCATTGCCAAACAGGGGATTGAACTAAAAGACTTAAAAGGCAAAAAAATTGCGGTAGAAAAGGGCTTGGTAGATCACTTGCTCTTGGATAGTGCACTGAAAGATTTAAATATTAAAAGTAACGAAGTTGAATTGGTCAACACGACAACCAATGAAATTCCTCAAGTATTTACTTCTCCTGATGTACAGGTTGCAGCTCTTTGGCAGCCAAGTGCAAATCAGGCACTGAAAAATGTACCGGGCTCGAAAATTATTTATTCCGCTGAAAATAAACCGGGCATTATTTTTGGTGCATTAACGGTCAATTCTGAAAGTTTGCTGCGTAACCAAAAAGAATGGAAAAAAATCATTCAGATTTGGGACCGAGTGGTGGCTTATATTGAAGATCCAAAAACACATGATGAAGCCATTCAGATTATGGCCAATAAAGCTGGCGTACCTGTTGAACAGTATCGTGAATATGTGGACGGTACAGATTTCTTAAATGTGAAAGCCAACCAAGACGTCTTTAAGAAAAGCGACAAACTGACCTCGATCTATGGCTCTAGCTACCACGTGAATGAGTTTAATATCGAGCAAGGTGCATATAGCAAAAAACTGGATGTGGACAGCTTGATTAGCCCAGTGTTACTTACGCCTTAATAGGTTAAATAGCATCATATAAAAAGGCTGCTGAGCAGCCTTTTTATTTAAAATTATTTAGGGTGTGTTGACACTTTTAGCTTAAAAAAATAGCGAAGTAGTAAAATCAAATCGCCAAACCCAATTTTACTATTCGCTATGCCTCGTACCATGCTGACAGATCAACACTGGCAAAAGTTGAAAGTTATTCTGCGTAATTTATCCATTCACCACAACTCAAATTTACGCAATTTTATTGAAGCTATTCTCTATAGAATTAGGACAGGTTG